>DATJTB010000176.1:0-14080 GCA_035503795.1 Methylocella sp. | reverse complement strand
GATCACGATGATTTTGGATCGAATCGATCCAAAATCATGAAACGTGATCGATTCTCGTAATTTAGAGCAGGATGTGAGCGCAAAACCGCTTCACACTTTTGCTCATCCCGCTCTAGTGGGCAGCTGGTGACGCGTGACGCCGTTTGCAAGCTCCGCGATAGGGAGGAGATGCAGGGCGCGAGAGCGAGCGTGACATTGTCTAGGAGGCGATGGTATTCGCAACAGAAAACGGCGCCCTTGCTGTCCCGCAATGCGGCCAAGTCAAGACTGATTCGAGAATCATCGTTGCAGGACTTGCGGTGTATTGCACCGTTCAGCTTTTGGGTGAGGACGGATAGCCGGCATTGGTCGTCGCCTTAACAAGAGCATCCACATTCGCCTTGCTGTCGTCATAAGTCACGACGGCTGTCTTGTCCGTTGCTGAAACATCGACATGCGTGACACCTGGTACCGCCAAAAGGCTTGCCTTGACGATGTGGGGACAGGCGGCGCAGGTCATATGCTCGACCGCAAGGGTTAGGGTTCTCTCAGCGGCCAAGACAGCGCTGGATAAAGAAAGACCCAGGAAAAGCAAAGCCATAGTTAAGGGCTTGACCATGGGAAAGCCTTTTAAGGATTGAGTAAGAGGGGGCCTAGAAGATCGAAGGAAATTGCGCCTCCAACGATGAAGGTCGCCAGGACGAGGCCAAGTTTGACAAGGCGGCCCGGCAAAGGTCTGGCACAGGCAGTCCCTTCCTTGCAGACAAGGACTGTTCTCCGGTAAACCAGCCAATAGCCGTAAAAGAGACAGGCAAGTGTCGCGACGATGAAATAAGGCTGGTAAGGTGCCAAAGCTGTAAGATTGGTGATCCATGCGCCGCTGATACCCAGGCTGAAGAACACCAAGGGTGCGATGCAGCAAGACGACGCGGCTAGAGCTCCCAACAGACCGCCGCAGGCCGATAACCGCAGGGCTGTTTCACCATCCGCAGCCTGTGGCTCTGAGGCAGAGGAGGCTTGGATGAATTGGGTTTCTCCGTTTTGTAAGCTCACATCAATGCCCTCCACCCTCGTGCTATCGGTAGGGGCCTAGGGCCAAGAGCAGCAAGAAAGCGAAGTTAAGCGCTGCCTTGCTACATGGTTAAGAAGGCGACTTAGGCCAAGGATGAATAGGAGCTTTCTTTCTAGAGAAATGACATATTAAGCTTAATTAAATCAGAAATCCCACCGACCGGCAATCTGCTTATAAAGAAGCGAGGCTGAGTGAAGAGTCCCGGAGGCGGGCGGCATGGGAAGGCGCATCATGGGTCAGTTGCCCAGTTCAAAAGACGAAAAGATGGTGTTCTTTGGCGAGAAGCTTGCGGCATCTGAGCAGTTCCTCTTCCTTTTCCATGAGGGAATGGATCTCGTGAGCCGGGCTACCACCTATCTCGACCATGAAGGGCGGGAGGAAGCTAGGCTTTTGTCAGGGGCGATGGCGATCGGCTATGCGGTCGAAAGCATGCGCCTGACAACGCGACTTATGCAGGCCGCTTC
The DNA here is from genome assembly GCA_035503795.1 of Methylocella sp. Classification (GTDB taxonomy): domain Bacteria; phylum Pseudomonadota; class Alphaproteobacteria; order Rhizobiales; family Beijerinckiaceae; genus Methylocapsa. The sequence continues at coordinate 12,565 of DATJTB010000176.1, read as the reverse complement.
ATGGCTTCTGCTGCAGCGCGCCGTCAATGAAGGAGAGTTGACACGGGCCGAAGCCGCGGCCGAGAAACGTCGGATCCGTCTTTCCGAGGAGAGCGTCATCTCGAACAAGGAGGTTCTGGCCAGACTGCCACCGCGCCTGCGGGAGCTGATCTCCCTCTCGTTGCGCCTTCAAGCACGCATCCTTCATCTTGATGGCTTGATCTACAAATCGCGGGAAACACGCGGCCGAGGAAAGCTGCCACCGAACCCGGTTGAGCACCAGATCGAGCGGTTGCGCACGGCTTTCGCTACGCCGCCTATGACATTGCCCTCTTTATAAGACCATTGCAGGCATAAAAGTTTTCGATGCGTTCATGGTTTTGGGCTTTTGGCGAGCGCCTGGGCTTGCACCGTGGCCAGGCCCAAGACGGACATGGCAACGGCTTGATGCAGGAGGCCGGCCCAGAGAGGCACCGCCAGGAGGAGGGTTGCGATTCCGATAGCGGCCTGGGCGGCGATGAGCCCGGCCAGCACCTGACTCCGCCGGGCCGTCCGGCTTCCTTGGGCCAGGCGCGAAGCACAGAAAGCCTGAGCGAGGGCGACCACCAAAAGCCCATAGGCGATCATCCGATGCTGGAATTGGACCAGCAGGAGATTGTCGAAGAAATTCGCCCAAACGGGTGAAAGAAGAAAGAGCTCATTGGCCGGCGGCCAAAAATACCCGTCAATCAAGGGCCATGTATTGAAGGCCTGCCCGGCGCGCAGACCGGCGACGAGCCCGCCAAGCCCGATTTGGAGGAGAACGAGCAAGAGCGTTGCGCAGGCCAGCCAATTGAGCAGCGGCCGGACGTGCCCCGGGACCGGATCCCTGCGCGTCTTGAGAGAGGTGGCAAGCCATATGAGCGCGACAAAGGTGGCGGACGCCAGCAGAAGATGGGTCGCCAGCCGCTCCTGGGCCACTTCGATCCGCTCGCTGAGGCCGGATTTGACCATCCACCAGCCGACGAAACCTTGCAGGGCGCCGAGCGCCAAGAGGCCAAGCAGTTTTGGCTTGAAGCCTTTGGGCAGCCAGCCCTTCGCCCAGAAATAGATGAGCGGCAGGGATAAGGCCACGCCGATCAACCGGCCGAGCAGCCGGTGCCCCCATTCGAAGAAGAAAATGAATTTGAACCCGCGCAGATCCATGTCCGGAAAGAGCTGTGCATATTGGGGAATCTGCTTGTAATGATCGAACTCCGCCAGCCAGTCGGCGTGACTTAGCGGTGGAATGATGCCGCTGAGCGGTTTCCATTCGGTTATGGAAAGGCCGGATTCGGTCAGTCGTGTGGCTCCGCCGACGATCACCATCAGGAAGACGAGGGCGGCAAGGCTCCAAAGCCAGAGGGCGACAAGGGGATACCTGGAGAATGGGCCGGTCGCGGCTTCGGTTTGCCCTTGAGGAACAGGTGCCTCGATCTCTCGCATGGTCATGCCCGCATCTACAATGGATGGCGAATGCCATGCAAGAGTTTGGCAGAGCTGCACAAAGAAACCCAGATGAAGGCAGAGCATCGAACAATCATATGTCAACAGAACCGCCAGTTGATCGCCGATCGTCACACTCCTCTTGTGAGCTTTAGGCTAAGCGGCATTCTGGCCAATGTTATGTGGCAAGGGATGCACCTCGCTGATTGGCAGGACATCGCCGGCGCCGGCTTCCAACAGTCTCGTCTGCGTCTCGATCAGGCGGCTGCCCTTGAGGCCCGCCGGAAGCGCGAGCACGACGAAATCGGCGCTTGAAGCAAGGGCTGCTGCTGTGTCATTTTGGTCAAGCGGTGGCGCCTGGACGAGCAGAAAATTATAAGTCTCGGCCAAGGTGTCAACTGCGGCCCGGACTTCGCAAATATCCAGCCGGCCTTCGCTGCCAGCTCCCAATATGTGCAGTCTGGACGCTGGATCACGATGGATGACTTCGGTAAAGGAGGCCGTTCCGGCGAGAAGTTCGCGAAGCCCCGGCTCTTGCGGGCAATCCGGCCTGATGGAATCGAACGAAGAAGATGGATTAAGCTCGATCACGATAGAAGAGCCTGCCGGCGAAAGACGGTGGGCAAGGGCCCAAGTCAAGATGGATAGCTTTTGCGGGAGACCCAGGCTCGTGACGAGAATTTTTGTTCCGCAGCTCATTTGGACGGCAGCCGGGTCCGGCCTTGGGGAAGGTTTGATGCGGTTCAAAAGCTTGTCGATTGCCGCCCCGTAGCCGGAGAAGTCGACGTCAGAGGAAGCGCTTCGTGCATAAGCCTGTAACGAGGGCTCGTGTGCTGGGGAGTGGTGCGTTGTCAAACGGGCCATGAGGCGGTGGGGACGCTCGGGCGAGCAGGGTGGTTTGCTGAGCTTGCTGGTGCGTGGCCGCTTGGAATGCGAGGTCAGCGTCAGGCCGATACCAGCAAGCGCAAAAGTTGCGGCGGCTGAAAGAAGCATAAGCCTGTTGTCAGGATGAATGGGCCGCAATGGCGGCGTGGCGCGGGTTACGATCGCGCCATCATTTCGAAGTTGCAGGCCGGCGGCGCGGCGCAGATCGCGGCGCATTTCAAGGTAAAGCTCAGCGATCCGATTGGCCGCCCTTGCCGCCAGCTCCCGGTCTTCCGATTGAAAAGCGATGGTGACGAAATTCGTGCCGCTCTGTGCTTCGATATGGAGGCTTTTCTGATAGGCTTCAAGCACGCGGTCTTCGCTGCTGTATAGAAAGGGGTCGTGCGTCAGCCCGAGAAAGATGAGGATGCCGGCCAAGGGACCACGGACTTGCAGCCGCTTATCGAACTCTGGATAGGCGTTGATGTTGAGATCCTGGATGGCCCGGCGCGCCAGATCGCGGGAAGCAATGAGCTGGGCTTGTCCTTGGGCCATGTCGAGGCGCCCACGCTTTTGCCCTTGAACGAGGCTTGATCTGAGGCCGATCAGCCCAGCGGTCGCGGGGCCGAGCAGGACTTGTGCTTCGGCCCGATAAAGGGGAGGCTCGATGTAAATGAGGCCGGCGAGAAGAAGAAAGACAGCCGCGGCCGGAACCGTGAGCCAGGCGGCGCGGGCCGGGAAGGAGAAAGTCGAGTGAGTCCGCCCCTGCGGATGCACAGGGTAAAGAACATCCCCGGCGTGCCGGTCCATGGCTGTCTCCGTCAATTCGATGAGAACCATAAGAGGCCGTTAAGGTTTCCGTGAAGTTAACGGGATCGCATTTCCTTTCATGTGGTCTCGGGGCGCAAGGCTGCTTCTCCTTAAGTTTGTGCCCTTGACAGAGGGGAGGCTCGCTGTGCCATGAGCATGATTTCCACCCACCGGGAGAGTGGCGCGCCTAGCAACTCCGGTTGCCGGAGTCGTCATGCCCGGCCCCGCTCGGCGTGCGATCCTGAGATTTTCACGATAGGCAGGTCGAAATGGGTTTCAAATGCGGCATCGTCGGATTGCCGAATGTCGGTAAATCGACGCTCTTCAATGCACTGACACAAACCGCGGCGGCCCAGGCGGCGAATTATCCCTTCTGCACGATCGAGCCGAATATCGGGGATGTCGCGGTTCCCGACCCGCGGCTCTTGGTGCTCGCGAAAATCGCCGCCTCCAAGGAGATCATCCCGACGCGGCTCACTTTCGTCGATATTGCGGGCCTCGTCCGCGGTGCGTCAAAGGGCGAGGGGCTCGGCAACCAGTTCCTGGCCAATATTCGGGAGTGCGATGCGATCGCTCATATCGTGCGCTGTTTTGAGGATGCCGACATCACCCATGTTGCCGGCCAGATCGCGCCGCTCGACGATATCGAGACGATCGAGACCGAATTAATGCTAGCGGACCTTGAAAGCCTGGAAAAGCGCATTGGTGGGTTGGAGAAGAAAGCCAAAGGCGGCGACAAGGAAGCCAAAGAAATATTTGATCTCGTCAGGCGCTGCCTAATTTTGTTGCGCGAGGGCAAGCCCGCCCGCCTCGCCAAAGTGCGGGACGAGGAGCGAAAGCTTTTTCAGGGGCTAGGGCTCCTTTCCGCAAAGCCGGTGCTTTACGTGTGCAATGTCGAGGAGGGAGCTGCCGCGTCTGGAAACACCTTTTCCAAGGCTGTCGAGCGCCGCGCCGCGGAGGAGGGCGCCGGCGCGGTGATCGTTTCCGCTAAGATCGAGAGCGAGATCGCCATCTTGGCAGCGGATGAGCAAAGGGATTATCTTGAAGCCGTGGACCTTGCGGAGCCTGGGCTCAACCGGGTGATCCGGGCGGGCTATGAGCTGCTGCATCTCATCACATTTTTTACCGTTGGGCCGAAAGAGGCGCACGCTTGGACGATCCCGAAAGGGACTAAGGCACCGCAGGCAGCAGGCGTAATCCATACCGATTTCGAGAAAGGCTTTATCCGCGCCGAGACCATCTCCTATGCCGATTATGTGACTTATCAGGGTGAGGCCGGGGCGCGGGAGGCTGGCAAATTCCGGCTTGAAGGCAAGGACTATGTCGTCGCCGACGGCGATGTCCTGCATTTCCGCTTCGCGAACTGACAAGTCTTCTTAAAGCTTATGGGTCAGAGCGGGATGAGCAAAAGGGTGAAGCGGTTTTGCGCCCGAATGCCGCTCCGGCGTGTTTTTTTAGAAAAAATCACTCTGGACAAAACTGAGCCGCTAAGCTGAATTCCGCGTAAGAGGCGTAGATCATCAGCGATGAAGCGATCCGTACGACCACTTCAGCGTCTGCCTGGATGGCTTCGGATGAGCACAAAGTGTGCAACGGTCTTGCGCCGAATTCCGCTCCAATGGCGTAAGTGAGGAGGAAACTGTGCGGCGGGCAGAGCAGGGCAATCCGCCGGCCTTCGATGCGCACTTCCAGGCGCGCTTGAAGGAGCTTTTCGAGTGGCGGCGGGATGTCCGCCGGTTCAGGCCGGATCCAGTCGACGCCGCGCTGATTGAGACGCTCATCGAAACAGCCACCCTCGCCCCTTCTGTCGGCAATAGCCAGCCCTGGCGTTTCGTGAGTGTCGAATCCGCGAGCGTCCGCGCGGCGGTGCTCGCGAGCTTCGAAACCTGCAATGCGGCCGCGCTCAAATCCTATGAGGGGGAGCGCGCCGCGCTTTACGCCAGCTTGAAGCTCGCCGGTCTGCGCGAGGCGCCTGTGCACCTGGCGGTGTTCTGTGACGGGAGTGCGGAAGCCGGTTTTGGCCTTGGCCGAAAAACCATGCCGGAAACGCTTGATTATTCTGTGGTCGCGGCGATCCACACGTTCTGGCTGGCGGCGCGCGCCCAAAATCTCGGCGTGGGCTGGGTTTCCATTCTGAACCCGGAGGACATCTGCCGGCTTCTTGATGTGCCTCCCGCCTGGAAGCTCATCGCCTATCTTTGTGTCGGCTTTCCCCTGGAGGAACATCTTGCCCCCGAGCTTGAGCGGTATGGCTGGCAGGCGCATCTGGCCGAAAGGGCGACATTGCATCGCAAATAGCGTGACTTGGCTTGTGAATTGGCGGGGACAAGGGCCAAGAGGCTTTACCGGTCTTGCCGAATCCGGCCATCTGACAAAAATACACTGCACAACAACACCAACCATTCACCTTGCAAGGGCATTTCCGGGCCGGCGGCCATGTCGGCTTCATGGGGAAGTCCGTTCCTAAGGTTGCCCGCATGCGGTTTACGCCCTCCTTTCTCGAAGAGATCAAGGCTAGGCTTCCGGTCTCCACGGTCGTGCGTGGGCGTGTCAAGCTGCAGAAGGTCGGCCGCGAATGGAAAGGCCTATCCCCCTTCAATGCCGAAAAGACGCCGTCCTTTTTTGTCAACGACCAGAAGATGGCGTGGTTTGACCATTCGGCCGGCAAGAACGGCAATATCTTTGATTTTCTGATGGAGACGGAGGGGCTTTCCTTTCCCGAAGCGGTCAAGCGTCTTGCCCACGAGGCAGGCCTCGCCTTGCCGCAAGCCTCGCCCGAGGCTGAGGCGCAGGAAAAGGCCCGCGCCAGCCTGCATGAGGTTTTGGCGCTTGCCTCCGCCTACTACACAGCTGAGCTTTTGAGCCCGCGTGGGCATGCGGCACGCGCCTATCTTGATGGCCGCGGTCTGGGTCCAGAAGTGCGGAACGAGTTCAGGCTCGGCTATGCGCTGCCGGAAAAATATGCGCTGCGCGATGCCATGGCCGCCAAAGGCATTTCTCCCCAGGCGCTGATCGATGCGGGGCTTTTGATCCATGGCGAGGAGATAGCTGTTCCCTATGACCGGTTTCGCGATCGTGTCCTGTTTCCGATTGAGGATTCCTCAGGCAGGGTAATCGCTTTCGGCGGCCGGACGATGGCCAAGGACGTGCAGCCGAAATATTTGAATTCGCCGGAAACCACGCTCTTCCACAAAGGCGCCATTCTTTACAATCATCATCGAGCCCGCAAGGCAGCCCATGGGGGGACGCAAGTCATTGCTGTCGAGGGCTATGTCGATGTGATCGCCTTGGTGAGGGCCGGTTTTCCAGCCACAGTCGCACCGCTGGGCACCGCCTTGACCACCGAGCAATGCGAGCTTTTGTGGCATATGTCGGAGGAACCGATCCTTTGCTTTGATGGAGACCGGGCTGGCCGCAAGGCGGCGTATCGGGCCATTGACTTGGCTTTGCCTTTGCTCGGCCCAGGCCGCTCCTTCAATTTCGCCCTTTTGCCAGAGGGAGAAGATCCCGACGAGCTCATCCGGTCGAGCGGCCCGGAAGCGATGCAGGAGGTGTTGAACCAGGCTTTGCCGCTCGCCGATCTCATCTGGATGCGGGAGACGCAGGGCAAGCTTTTTGCCACGCCGGAACGCCGCGCCGGGCTTGAGCGGCGGCTTTATGAGACCGTTCAACTCATCCGCGAGGATTCCCTGCGCCGCTATTATCAGGCGGAATTCAAGGACCGGCTTTGCCGCCATTTTGGGCCATCGAGGCGGCATTCTTTCGCAAGCCGTGTCGACCCACGCGGGTCTTTTGCCGATCGACTTGGCAAAGCATCGTTCGGCGAAATGAGATCTCATTCCGGCGAACAGCCTCTGGTCAGCCCGACTCTCGCGGCCTCAAGTCTCTTCCGGCCTGGCCGGAAGAATTTTCCTCCTAGGGAAGGCCTGATTTTATTGCTTCTTCTTAACCATCCAGGGCTCATTGGCGCGCACCTCGAGGAACTCGCCGAACTGCTTTTCATCAGCCATGAGACCGGATCCTTGCGGGATCTGCTGCTTGCCCACGTGAGCGGGGCTTCCCCGACCGTGGCTCTCGATGGTCCAGGCCTTGAACCGGCCAGCTTGCGCGTTGTGGCCGAGCACGCCGGATTTGCCGCAACCTTGCAAAGGCTTGATATTCTTGCCGCCCATGGATCGCACTGGTATCTCAAACCCGACGCCGCCGAAGCGGACGCCGAGCAGGTTTTGATACAAGCCTTGAACTTGCATCGCCGGGCGGGGGCGTTACATAAGGAGTTGCAATTGGCTGAATTGGCTCTAGGTAAGGACTCCAGCGAAGCCAATCTCGGCCGTCTCAAGGATATTCAGGCGCAATTGTCGGCCCTCGGTGGGATCGAGGCCGCAGTTGAGGGCTTTGGCGTGCTTTCCGGACGCCCAGGTGGAAGTCTTTAGAGACCGGAAATCTTTGAAGTCTTGAGAGAATGGTCGTTAGCGGAGTGTTCATGGGCGCGGGAGCTTCGGCCTGGAGCGAATGGCAAAACGGTCGCGTCCCTGCATGGGTCCATGAGGGGTTGACGACAGCCGAATCTCAACAATCTGAAGGGCGTCGCCCTCTTCGAGGAGCTGAACGGCGAGCCAACCGATGGGATCGGGGGATAGCCGCTTGTTTTAGAAAATGAAATTTTCAAGGTTTTGGGATCTGAGTGGATGAAGTCGTCGTTCTTCGTATTTCTCGAATTTGGAGGCCGTTGATGGCAAAGAAGGACAGTGAGACTACCGAAGCGGAGCGCGGCGCGGTTGAAGTCGCCGACAGCCCTTTGCTTGATCTCACCGATGCCGCCGTCAAGCGGATGATCAAACTCGCCAAGAAGCGGGGCTTCGTGACCTATGCAGAGTTGAATGCCGTTCTGCCCTCGGAGGAAGTGAATTCTGAGCAGATCGAAGACATTCTTGCGATGATGAATGAAATGGGAATCAATGTTATCGAGAATGAGGAGCAGGATGAATCCGCCGACGAGGGTTCGGAAGACGAGGAGGACGCTCAGAGCGGCGATCTGATCGAAGCCGTTCAGTCATCGAAAGCTGTGACGACCCGCTCGTCCGAGCCCGGCGACCGGACCGATGATCCCGTCCGCATGTATTTGCGCGAGATGGGCTCGGTTGAGCTCTTGTCGCGGGAAGGTGAGATTGCGATTGCCAAGCGGATCGAGGCGGGCCGCGAGGCCATGATTGCTGGGCTTTGCGAAAGCCCCTTGACCTTTCAGGCGATCATCATCTGGCGCGATGAAGTCAATGAGAGCAAGGTCCTGTTGCGGGATATCATCGATCTCGAAGCGACCTATGCGGGGCCCGACGGCAAGAATACGCCCAAAATCGACCTGTCGGCGCCGGGCGCGATGGAGGCTTTGGCCGGCCAGCAGGCACCCTCGATGGCCCCAATCGATCCTCCGGCGCGTCTCAAACCGGCGAGCGAGGAGGGAGATACGCCTCTCATAGAGGAAGCCTTCGAAGACGAGGATGATCTTGAGAACTCGGTCTCTCTGTCCGCAATGGAAGCAGAGCTCAAGCCGAAAGTGCTGGAGACCTTCGACCGGGTTGCCAACGCCTATAAGAAGCTGCGCCGGCTGCAGGATCAGAATGTCAACAACAAGCTGAAGAATGAGACCCTGTCGCCTTCCCAGGAGCGAAAATATAAATCGCTCAAGAAGGAGATCGTGAACGACGTCAAATCGCTCTCGCTCAATCCCAACCGGATCGAGGCGCTGGTCGATCAGCTCTACGACATCAATAAGCGGCTGATCTCTTTCGAGACAAGGCTTCTGCGGCTGGCGGAAGGCTCGGGCGTCTCGCGCGAAGACTTCCTGAAGAATTACCAGAATTCCGAGCTTGACCCGAAGTGGCTGTTGCGGGTCTCAAAGCTTGGCGGACGCGGCTGGAAGGATTTCGTCGCCCGCGCGAAGGACAATATCAAAGAGATCCTTGCCGAGATCCACGGGCTTGCGACAGAGACCGGGCTCGAGATCCATGAGTTTCGCCGCATTGTCCATCTTGTCCAGAAGGGCGAGCGGGAAGCGCGTCAGGCCAAGAAGGAAATGGTCGAGGCCAATCTGCGCCTCGTCATCTCGATTGCCAAGAAATATACGAACCGCGGCCTGCAATTCCTCGATCTGATCCAGGAGGGCAACATCGGCCTAATGAAGGCGGTCGACAAGTTCGAATACCGACGCGGCTATAAATTCTCGACCTATGCGACCTGGTGGATTCGGCAGGCCATTACCCGCTCGATCGCCGATCAAGCGCGCACCATCCGCATTCCGGTCCATATGATCGAGACGATCAACAAAATCGTTCGCACCTCGCGCCAGATGCTGCATGAAATCGGCCGCGAGCCGACCCCTGAGGAATTGGCCGAGAAGCTTGCCATGCCGCTTGAAAAAGTGCGCAAGGTCCTGAAAATCGCCAAGGAGCCGATCTCGCTTGAGACACCGATCGGCGACGAGGAGGATTCCCACCTCGGAGATTTCATCGAGGATAAGAACGCCATTCTGCCGATCGATGCCGCGATTCAATCCAATCTGCGCGAAACAACGACTCGCGTTTTGGCTTCGCTGACGGCGCGGGAGGAGCGCGTGCTGCGCATGCGGTTCGGCATCGGCATGAACACTGATCACACTCTGGAGGAAGTCGGCCAGCAATTCTCGGTGACGCGCGAACGCATTCGCCAGATCGAGGCCAAGGCCCTGCGGAAGCTGAAGCATCCATCGCGCTCGCGCAAGCTGCGCAGTTTCTTGGACAGTTAGTTTCAGCTAATTGCCGGAAAGGCGAGCTTCAAGGCGTTTATGAGTTCTCTCGCCGATTCTTCGTTGAATTGGAGCGTTTGACTTACTTTACTCTCGAACTAACCCCATTTTCTCCCCCACACGCTCTTCACAAGTATGTATATACTATCATGAGCGTGGGGGGCTCCAGTCTTGTTCTCCCGCTTTTTGGCTTATTGAGCGTACAGCGGCGGCCTGATCTTCTCACCTCACTACTTAAAATGGATTCCAGGTTGAGCGGTCGGTGAATTTCAAATAGCTCACATTGAAGCCGAGTCGTGCGCCAAGACCCGAGCGGATTGGCACTACATAGACTCCGTCGTTGACGAGCGCGGTCATGCCAAAGCCGCCGACGAGATAGGCGGAGCCATCAACGCCGCCATAACGGCGGTAGATCGCACCGGTCGCCGGGAGATTATAGACCAGCATCATGGTGCGGTCGCCATCGGCGCCAGCGTCAAAGCCGAGCGAAGGGCCTTGCCAGAAAACCTGCATGTTGCCCGCATTGCGCGTGTAGAGTGTGCCTTCGCCATAGCGCAAGCCGCCGATGAAGGCGCCGCCCGCCTCCTGGCCCAGCACATAGCCGTTGGGCTTGCCCCAACGGTTCGTCGCCGTCTCGACGATTTCCGCGAGGCCGCGCGAGACGGAGCCGAAGAAACGGTGGCCGTTCTCAATGATCTCATCCGGGCTGAATTCGCCGGGTCGGCCATTGGGATCTGAGTCGGCTCGGGCGTCTTTATTCGGCAGAAGCATCAGGCCGGCGGCAAGAGCGGCGAATTGTAGCGCCAATTCCCGTCGCGTTTGCATTGTCTAGGCCTCCTTTGAGAACAGCGCGTTGCAGGCCTTGGAAGGTTTCCTGAACGTTTTACGTCAAGTTTGGAGGAATAGAGTTAATCAACCTTTGATTTTGAAAGGAATTATCAAGGTTTCTTCGAGGCAAACCTATGCTCAAACCTTGCCGACTCTCTGCCCCACCTCAGGATCCCCCCAGGCAATGAAGGGGCCATTCTTGAATCCCTTGTCCACTTTGCCATAGAGGAGGGGTTCGCCCCATTCATCGCACACAATGCCTCCCGCGGCACGCAGAACTGCATCACCCGCCGCCGTGTCCCATTCCATGGTTGGCCCAAAACGCGGATAGACGTCGGCAAGCCCTTCGGCGATCTTGCAGAACTTGAGCGATGAACCTGCTTCACATCGCTCTGCGATCGATAGTTTACCCAGGAAAACCTCAGTCGCCGGTTCCGGATGGGAGCGGCTGACAAACGCCGTCAAGCCCCGCTCCGGCGGCCGCCGGACATGAATGATGGCACGATCTGCTGCCCGAGGCAGCGTCATGCCAGGGGCGATCTCACATCGTGTCGCGATTCGCCCGCCCGTCCACATTAGGCCAAGCGCTGGGGCGAAGACGACACCAGCGCTAGGCACGCCCTCGACGACCAGCCCAATATTGACCGTAAACTCGCCGCTGCGGGAGAGAAATTCGCGGGTTCCATCGACCGGATCGACCAGAATGAAGCTTTTCTGCAATACCTGCCCGGCACCATGCGCGACCGCTTCTTCCGCGAGAACAGGGAGGCCAGACAGGCACTCGGAGAGGCGCTTCAAGATAATGGCTTCCGCCGCTTCATCGGCATCGCAGACCGGGCTGCCATCCGACTTTTGCCGTGCATGAGCGTCGGAGCCATAGACGGCCATCACGGCCTTTGCGGCCTCGATCGCGATTTCAGCGAAAATCTCCACGACATCATCGCGATCTTTGCTGCCGGGAAGGGGATCTTCATCTTTCACAAATCTACCGTTCTTTGGGACCGGACGGACTCAATTGTCCGGTTGAAGCGTAATGGTCTGATGTATCATCATGGAGGCGGGATTCAAAGCATGCGCTTTTGTCAATTGTGTCAATGGAGGAATCCTGATCTTTATGGCACGTCTGATGAGTCAGGACTTATTAACCAATCCTTTGCAGAGTGATTCGCCCCATCCAGAATAAATGCAAAGTTCGATCATCCTGTGGCAAGCCGCTCTTTCCGACAGACTCAGATGGAGGATAGAAGATAGATGACGCAACCGGCTCTCGACCCGCTTGATCTCGCCGCCCTTCTTTGCTCCCGGGTGTGCCATGATGTCATCAGCCCGGTTGGTGCGATCATCAATGGGCTTGAGGTTTTGGATGAGGAAAAGGACGCGGAAATGCGCGGCTTCGCGCTCGACCTCATCAAGAAGAGCGCTGAGCAGGCTTCGGCCGTTCTGCAATTTTCGCGCCTTGCCTTCGGCGCGGCGGGATCGTCCGGCGCACTGATCGACACGGGCGATGCGGAAAAAGTCGCGCGCGGTTTCTTCAGCGGCGAGCGCACGACTCTGATCTGGAGGGTCCCGCGACTTCTGATGCCGAAGGACAAGGTCAAACTCATCTTGAATCTATGTCTAATTGCCACGGCCGCGATTCCGAGAGGCGGTGTCATCGAGGTCAGCTTTTGCACCGATGCGGACTCCGAAGCGATCGAGGTGACCGCCAAAGGCACCAATGTGAAACTTGCCGCACATTTACCTGGGCTGATCGCGGCCGGCCCGGAGCATCGACCGACAACTCCGCAAGATGTGCAAGCCTATTACACAAGGCTCGTGGCGGAAGCGGCAAAGATGGCT
>DATJTB010000175.1:0-18273 GCA_035503795.1 Methylocella sp. | reverse complement strand
ATTACAACCGATGATAGGCCTTTTCCTACTTTTGCGATATTATGCTCCCTGTGCAAGAAGCTTCCTTCATTCGACCTGAGGGACACGAGAATCATGTGACGGGCCTTTAGGTGAACAAGCTCCCCAACCCGATCGACCGGCATGTCGGCAGCCGCGTTCGCCTGCGGCGCGTCGCGCTTTCGATGAGCCAGGAAAAGCTCGGTGAGGCGCTTGGGCTAACCTTTCAACAAATCCAGAAATATGAAAAGGGAACCAATCGCGTCAGCGCCAGCCGGCTCAAGGAGATCTCGCAAGTCCTCGATGTTCCACCCTCCTATTTCTTCGAGGGTGCGCCTTCCTTAGGACCCAATGCCCGGGATGACTCTGGGACAGGCGCCTTGTCAGAAGAGGCTGGGGCGATCCAAAATGGGCCGTTTCTGGCGACCCCTGAAGCCGTTGAGGTGATCCTGGCCCTCGGCCGTATCAAGGACCAGAAAATCCGCAAGCGGATCGTCGATCTCGTCAAGGCCATCGCGGGCGAGGAAGATGGGTGACCGCTGTTGGAGCTCCGGGCCCCGGACATGAGCCGAGAACGGTGGAAAGGCGCGGCATCGATGGACTTCCGACGTCATTTATCACTAGAGTGGGATGAGCAAAAGTGTGAAGCGAATTTGCGCTCGCATTCCGCTCTGAATAACGAGAATCGATCGCGATGATTAGGCACTTCGGAATAAATAAGACACTTTCCTATGGCTTGACAAAACGAACGGCTTCCCAAAAGCTTCCGGCTGTCAAACTTTATTGGAGATCGGCCCTTGGCGCGCGAAAAATATCTTTTCACCAGTGAATCCGTCTCAGAAGGCCATCCAGACAAGGTATGCGACCGGATTTCCGATGAGGTCGTGGATCTGTTCTTTCGGGAAGGGGCAAAAGCCGGAATTGACCCTTATCAGACACGGGTTGCCTGCGAAACACTCGCGACCACCAATCGCGTCATCATCGCCGGCGAGGTCCGTGGTGCCCCCATCGGACCCGAAGGCATCGAGGTTGTGGCCCGCGAAGCCATCAAATCGATTGGCTATGAGCAGGAAGGCTTTCACTGGGCAAAGGTAAAGGTCGAGGTGCTGCTTCATGCGCAATCCGCCGATATCGCCCAGGGGGTCGACGCCAGCGGCAACAAGGATGAGGGCGCCGGCGACCAGGGCATTATGTTCGGCTACGCGTGCCGCGAAACGCCGGAATTGATGCCCGCGCCCATCTATTATGCCCACAAGATTCTCGAAAATCTGGCGACCGCCCGCAGAGCCGGGACCGGGCAAGCCGTCAAGCTCGGGCCGGATGCCAAGAGCCAGGTCACGGTGCGCTATGAGCATGGCAAGCCGACCTCAGTCACCCAGATCGTCTTGTCGACACAGCATCTCGACGAGAATTTAAGTTCACAGGATGTGCGTGAGATCGTCGAGCCCTACATTCGGAAGACTTTGCCGGAAAGCTGGGTCCAGGCCGATACGGTTTGGCACGTCAACCCGACCGGCAAATTCGTCATCGGTGGTCCGGACGGCGACACCGGTCTCACCGGCCGCAAGATCATCGTCGATACTTACGGCGGCGCCGCCCCGCATGGCGGCGGCGCCTTCTCGGGCAAGGACCCAACGAAGGTCGACCGCTCGGCTGCCTATGCCGCGCGCTATCTCGCCAAGAATGTCGTGGCCGCCGGCCTCGCCGATCGCGTCACCATCCAGCTCGCCTATGCGATCGGCGTCGCCGAGCCGCTGTCGATCTATGTCGATACACACGGCACAGGCCAAGTCGCGGAAGACAAGCTCGAGATAGCCCTCTTCGAGGTCATGCGCCTGTCACCTCGCGGCATCAGAGAGCACCTCAAACTGAATCAGCCGATCTACGCCCGCACCGCCGCCTATGGCCATTTCGGCCGCAAGCCGGATGAGGAGGGCGGGTTTTCCTGGGAGAAAACGGATTTGGCGGAAAAGCTCAGGGCGCATCTCACCTGAGCTCATGCACCCCGTTTCCGCCGTGCCGCTTGTTCGGCGCCGGCGTCACGAGGCCGCGAAGCGTCCAGGGCGACCCACAAAGGGCCGGCGCCTCTCCCCGCCACCTTTTTGTTCCCTCGTGTCAAAAACATGAAGGACACAATTCACCGAGATCACCGTTGAGAACCTGAGCGTTGACTAAGCCAACGTAGAGCGGGATGAGCAAAAGTGTAAAGCGGTTTTTTCGCTGAAATCCCGCGTCGCCAGTTTTTAGAATAGATCACGATGATTTTGGGTCGAGTCGACCGGAAATCCTCGTGATCTATGAGAACATGCTGCGCAAAAACATCGTCAAGAAAAAGCGTCCGCGGTCGATTTAATAAAGTGAGCTCGCCGCATCATACCCCGCAACTGCACGGCCGTCGGCGCGGGCGAAAACTGCACGCCCCGCAAGCAGCACGCCTTGCCGCCGCCCTGCCTAGCCTTTCCCTAAACACGTCAAGCCCTATCCCCGATCCGCGATCGCTTTTCCCTGAAAAGCCTCACGCGCTTTGGCTCGAAATCGGCTTTGGCGGGGGTGAACATCTGGTCGCCGAAGCCAAGGCCCATCCGCATATCGGCTATATCGGCTGCGAAATCTTTCTGAACGGCATCGCCAAGGCGCTGTCCTTGATCGACGAAAGCCGCCTCGGCAATGTGCGTCTGTTCCATGCCGACGCTCGCTTGCTCATCGAATGGCTGCCGCCCGGCTGCCTTCACGGCGTCTATCTGCTCTATGCCGATCCCTGGCCGAAACGCCGGCATCAGGATCGTCGGTTCCTTTCACCCTCCATGCTCGCGGCGCTTGCCCGCGTCCTGCGCCCCGGTGCCGAAATCCGCTTCGCCACCGATATCGACGCACTCGCCGGATGGACCTTGGCGCATGTGCTGCGGACGCCCTCTTTCTCTTGGGAGGCCGAGGCAGCCGGCGATTGGCAAGAACCCTGGCCGGGTTGGAGCTCCACCCGATATGAAGCCAAGGCATTGGCGGCTAGCCGCAAACCCGTCTATCTCACCTTCCGCAGGCGGGATGACCACGGCGTCTGGAAAAGAAGCCCGGACGAGCCCAAAGCTCTTGGTGAATGACCCTGATTGCGAGGCAAGTGAATGCCTCTCGGCCAAATTCAAGCCAATCAGGCAATTAATTCTTCAGGCAATCACGTGATCTTGCACATGTTGACCCTTTACACCCAGGCTCGATTGGTATCTAATGTTTATCGCCATATGAATTTTGATTAGGCTATTTTGCATTGCAATAACATTCAGATGCGATGCGGGGAGGGAGATCGAGTGTGATAATCCTTTGCTACTGCTTCGCCACGATCCTAGCGGGTGCCTTGCTCGGGCGATTATTTAAGGTTTGGGTTGTGGTCCCGGCGAGTTTGGTGGTCTTTCCAGGCGGGGTAATCATGTCGAGCCTCTCTGGCTTCGGGGTTTTCCTCTCCTTCCTTCTCGCTTTCGGCATGGTCTTCTGCCTCGATGCCGGTTTTGCCGCTGCACTGTTGATCGGGTTTGTTCCGAGCCAGCGTCAGGAGAATCAGGCGTTCGCTGCGGTCTGTCCTGATTTTCCGGCCGGCGGAAAGACCAAATAAATAATTGTCAAGCTGATGCTTGTTTCGGCGAATTCGTGTATGGACACTGAATTCCTCCCTTGGATTTCGTGCCCTGGAAGATCACGGCGACGCCCCCGAACCGCAACAGCCAAGCATGCCGCAGCGATCGTCATCGGCCGAGCGTGACGAAGCCCTGCCGGCGCCGATCGCCTTCCTGCTTCATTATGGCGTCGACCCGCTCGTCCTGGCGATAGCGGCTCAGGAAGCCGAGCAACTCGCGGTCCCACCGGAAACCGCCTTGCTTTCGAGTGGTCGTGTGCAGGAGGTCTTCTTTTACAGCAATCTTGCTGATTTCCTCGGTCTTGACTTCAGCGTGAGCCAGATTCGGCTAGCGCCCGGTCTGCGCTATCCCGCGTCCATCCATCTAGGGTTCGCGGCACTCGTGCGGGAACACGGAAAAAGCTGGCTTCTGGCGCCGCGCGGCGCATTGCTCGCCGAGCTCATGGCCCGCAGGGCACGCGGCGAACGGTTTTCGTCCCAATTCATCATCACGACGCCAACCCATTTGTCCGGTCTCCTGCGCAGGGCGGCGACTGCGCCAATCCTGCGCGAAGCGAGCCTGAGCCTTGCGGCTCTCGACCCTTCACTCTCGGCCAAAGCCGGTCTAAGCAGCGCCCAATGCGGTGTCGCCATGGTGGCAATCGCTGGCACCACATTCGCTTTCGGTCTTGCACCGCTTCCCGTCTTTATTTCGCTGTCTCTGACCATGACGGGCTTGTTCCTTGCCTCGATCTGGCTGCGCCTTTTTGCCGGAGCGGCGAGCGGCGTCCGAACGAACGAACAAGACGGGCCGGGGGTTGAGGGCCGCTGGCTGCCGCACTATTCCATTGTGGTGGCCTTGCATCAAGAATCGCGGGTCGTGCCGCAACTCGTACAAGCGCTCAATAGCCTCGATTATCCACGCAGTAAGCTCGACATCAAATTCGTCCTTGAACATGATGATGCGGCAACGCGCCTCGCGATCGAGGTGCTCGATCTGCCGGCGCATTTTGAGACGATCGTCGCGCCAAACGGCTGGCCGCGCACGAAACCGCGCGCCTTGAACATCGCCTTGCCGCTGGCCCGCGGCGAGCTTCTGGTCATTTTCGATGCCGAGGATGTGCCAGGCCGGAGCCAGCTGCGTGAGGCCGCGGAAAGATTTTTGCACGCACCGGCGGACCTCGCTTGTCTGCAGGCCCGATTGGCCATCGATAACATCGAAGACTCCTGGCTGACACGTCTCTTCGCGATCGAATATGCGGCCTTGTTCGATGTGCTGAACCCGGGCCTTGCCCGGCTCGGCCTGCCGGTCCCGCTCGGCGGCTCCTCCAATCATTTTCGCACATCCGCCTTGCGCAAGGTCAGGGGGTGGGATGCGTGGAATGTGACGGAAGATGCCGATCTTGGCCTGCGTCTCGCCCGTTATGGTTTCCACGTCGATATATTGCAGTCGAGCACGCGGGAAGAGGCGCCAGCCCGGCTTCACGCCTGGTTGACCCAACGCCGGCGCTGGTCCAAGGGCTGGCTACAAACCTTCATCACGCTCACCCGCGACCCGCCCCGTCTTTTTGCCGAGCTCGGCGTTCTGAAAAGCCTAGCGACCGCCTTGCTCTTGTCAGGTCTCGTGATTGCACCGCCGTTGTGGCCTTTTTTCACCGTGGTTCTCGGCTATGTGCTCTATCGCGGTGTGCCGACGTCAGACACGACCTTGTCGCTTCTGGCAACTGCGCTCTGGATCTCGGCCCTGTTTTTCGGCGCGGCCTCAATTCTATGGCTCGCTTTGATAGGCATGAAAAGGCGAAAGCTGCTGCACCTATGGCCTTCGCTGAGTCTGCTCCCGATCCACTATCTTCTCACCTCGCTCGCCGCTTGGCTCGCCCTCTACGATCTCTTTCTGTCGCCCTATTATTGGCACAAGACCGAACACGGCCTCGCCAAGACCTCGCGAACTGCTGATGCCGGCAAAGACGAACGCTAGCCTAGCCCAACTTGACCGACTGGTACTATCTTGCAGCCGCTGAAGCGCTGGAAATGCTGGCGTGAGGCAGCGAAGGTCTGACGACATGGTGGGGCTGTGGCACGGCTGGGCGGCGGCCGGCCGCCGTTCGAGTTTGAGCGTTTTGAGCAGCAGGGTCAGATCGGGTTCTGGATGAGTGAGAGTGAAGCGTGAGCTTGATTGCGCGACCGCAAATCGGACGAACAGGTCGGCTCATCTTGCTCCAAATCCCCAGAATCAATCAGTTTTGATTGATTTTGGGCCTTCTCGATCCAAAATGAAGTCTGATCTCCCTCTTTGCGCCCTTTGCGCCCAACCGCTCATTTCTGCGCCGTTCGGCCAAATATACATCGGCGCGAAGGCTGAAAGCCTGCGCCGGAGGGGTCATCCGCCTGTTCACAAAGCGCCGTTTCTCCATTAGGGTCGCCGTCCGAGTGCAGCCGTCAGCAGGCGGCGGCAACCCAAAGATCAAGGAAACTTATGTCGAAGGAAGAACTACTCGAATTTCCAGGGACCGTTGTCGAATTGCTGCCCAATGCCACCTTTCGCGTCAAGCTTGAAAACGATCATGAGATCATTGCTCACACAGCGGGAAAGATGCGAAAGAATCGCATCCGCGTTCTCACCGGGGACAAGGTTCTCGTGGAAATGACTCCTTATGATCTTAGCAAGGGCCGCATTACCTACCGGTTCAAATGATGAAGCTGCAAGAAAGCGGGATGGCGGCATGACGGGCGGCGACAAGAATTGGCGTCCGCGGCTCATCCTGGCTTCCGCCTCCCCGAGGCGGCTCGCTCTCCTTCAGCAGATCGGCATTGAGCCCGATGCCCTGCTTCCCGCTGATCTCGATGAAACGCCGCGCAAAAATGAACTGCCGCGCTCACTTGCCGCAAGGCTCGCCGAGGAAAAGGCAAGGGCGGCGGCAAGACTAGCTGCGCAGCGCCCGGAGCTTGCCGAGGCCTATATTCTTGCCGCTGACACAGTTGTCAGCGTGGGACGCCGCATCTTGCCGAAATGCGAGATCGTTTCAGAAGCCGCCCAATCGCTGCGCCTTCTCTCGGGACGGGCGCACAGGGTTCACACGGGGGTATGCCTGATCACACCCCGGGGACACTCCCGCCGGAGGCTTGTCGAAACGAGACTGCGCCTCAAACGGCTTTCAGCGGCCGAGATCGAGGCCTATCTTGGATCAGGCGAGTGGCGAGGCAAGGCTGGCGGCTACGCCTTGCAAGGTCTTGCCGGCGCCTTCGCGCAAAAGCTCGTCGGCTCCTATTCCGCCGTTGCGGGCTTGCCGCTCTATGAAACGATGTCCCTTTTGACCGGTGAAGGCTACCCAGCCTATGTCGCCTGGCTGAACCGAGTCTGATGGTGCTTTAAATGAGGAGAAAAATCGGCCAAACCATGCGTGCAGCAAAACCACCCATGCCGGAACCAAAATCGCCTTCACCGCCCACGGCCAAGCCCTGCCCGATTTGTGGCAAGCCTGCCAATATGGCCATTCTACCTTTCTGTTCGAAACGCTGCGCGGACATCGACCTGCACCACTGGCTCGGCGGCGCCTATGCCATTTTGGGTGACACAAGCCCCGGGAAGGACAAGGACAGCTAGCCAACTTACGGCCGCCCCCTCGTTGAGATCCGGCATGCTTTTCCTGGCCGACCGTCGAACTCGATCTTGCCATGAAGGAAAATTATCACATTGCCGGCCTTTGCTTGGCAGGCAAGGTAAATGCCGCAATGACCCGACAAATGAAACATATTAATATATGTCACGATATGTCACGCACTGTGACATATCTGTGGCATGGTTTCCGGTTTCACCGCCTATTGTCGGCTTCGCTGTCGGAAAAGCGCTAGAACAGGCTCTTTTAATTCCTGCGCCTACTGAGTCTGTCACATGACCTTCATAACCGATGACTAACGCTTGCCTTCCTACAGCGGAGGCGATTTATGACGGCCCTTTCCGAGAGAGATATCGTCGGCGCAACCGTCGAAACAGCGCGCCCGCAGCTTGATCACCCGGTTGGGATCCGGACGATCATCACTTTCTTGGGGATTCTTGCGTTTGGACTGCTCTACGCTGCTTATCATATTTACCGGGACATAGAGGCATCGGGAACGCCGGTCACCAGCATTCTCCCCTTCCTCCTGCTTGGGGTAGCCTTGCTGATCGCGCTTGGCTTTGAGTTCGTGAACGGGTTCCATGATACCGCCAATGCCGTGGCAACCGTCATCTATACGCATTCGCTCGCTCCACCTGTTGCCGTCGTCTGGTCAGGTTTCTTCAACTTCTTCGGCGTTCTCGTCTCATCTGGCGCGGTTGCCTTCGGCATCGTCTCGTTGCTGCCGGTCGAATTAATTCTGCAAGTCGGCTCCGAAGCCGGCTTTGCGATGGTCTTTGCCATGCTGATCGCGGCGATCATCTGGAATCTGGGGACGTGGTGGCTTGGCCTTCCCGCTTCGAGCTCACATACTTTGATCGGTTCCATCATCGGCGTAGGTATTGCCAATTCGCTGATGCGCGGACGGGATGGCACATCGGGTGTCGATTGGAGCAAGGCAACTGAGATCGGCTATGCGCTCTTGCTTTCTCCTCTCGTGGGATTCATATTCGCTGCCCTCCTTCTCATTGTGATGAAGCTGATCATCCGCAAGCCCGAGCTTTACGCCGAGCCGAAGGTCAAGAGCGCGCCGCCCTGGTGGGTCCGCGGTTTGCTCATCTTCACTTCGGCCGGTGTTTCCTTCGCGCATGGATCGAATGATGGGCAGAAAGGTATGGGCCTCATCATGCTCATCCTGATCGGCACAGTGCCAACCGCCTATGCGTTGAATCGGACGCCTTCGGCCGGCAGTGTGCCGGCTTTCATCCAAAACTCGCAGGCCGCCTCGAAAGTCGTCGAGACAAAAGCCGCCGGCTACAATGTGCTTGGCGATCCGCGCCCGGCGGTCACCAATTATCTCACGTCGCGCCAGATCGACGATGGCACCTACCCATCGCTTGCTGTGCTCATCCGTGACATCGCTGCACAGGTCCAATCTTATGGGGCGCTGGCCAAGATCCCGGCCAATCAGGTCGGCAACACGCGCAACGACATGTATATGGCCTCCGAAGCGATCCGTTTCCTCGAAAAGGATAAAGGGGCCGAGCTGACAAAAGAAGATGAAAAGATTCTCACCGCCTATAAAAACAGCCTCGACGATGCGACCAAATTCATTCCGAACTGGGTGAAAGTCTCGGTAG
The DNA here is from genome assembly GCA_035503795.1 of Methylocella sp. Lineage (GTDB taxonomy): Bacteria > Pseudomonadota > Alphaproteobacteria > Rhizobiales > Beijerinckiaceae > Methylocapsa. The sequence goes on along the minus strand of DATJTB010000175.1, from coordinate 9,436 downwards.
CTTTGGCGCTTGGACTTGGCACGATGATCGGTTGGAAACGAATCGTGGTGACGGTTGGCGAGAAGATCGGAAAACAGCATCTGACCTATGGCCAGGGCGCCGCGGCCGAGCTTGTCGCCATGGGCACCATCGCAGCTGCGGATAATTTCGGCCTGCCGGTCTCGACGACCCATGTGTTGTCTTCGGGCGTTGCCGGTACCATGGCCGCCAATGGGTCCGGTATCCAGATGTCAACCGTACGCAGCCTGGCACTCGCCTGGGTTCTGACCCTGCCCTGCGCCATTGCACTCTCCGCCTTTTTGTTCTTCCTTTTCCGCCACATTTTATGAGGGCCGTCGTTCACGAAGGTCCCGGCCAATCTCCATCGTCAGCTGGGCTTCTCGCGGCCGGTACATCCAGCCTCGCATCACCGTGTGCGTGCAGCCTACGCCACAGGTACCGAGCCTAGGTCAAAGCCGGAAAGCAAGGGTAGTGATAAACGCATCGCCCTGCGGCCCGTTTTTCGCGGCAAATTGATGAAACCAACGCGCGACCAAATCGACTTGCTGGCCGTCCGCTTTGATGGAATAGGACAAAAGTGGCCCGACAGCGGCAATGCGGTATCGATTAGGGCCATAGATATCACCGGATCCGTAATCGTCACTGATCTGCTGATCTAGATAGCCACCGACCCCTGCCATCAGTCCAAAGGGAAAATGCTGAGCTAAAGCCCATTCGTAATGGAGCTCGATCCCGCTTTGATAATTAGTTTCGTTATTGCGGCCATTGAACAGGAAACCGAGAGCGCTCGTCACTTCAATGCCCGTTTGCTCGCCGAGGAAAGTATAGGCACCCGAGAGATCAAGGCCTGGCCGATTGAGGCCGGTCTGGACGATTCGATTTGGATCGAAACTGCCGGTTGGCGCAAACGCCGTCAGGACGATGCACCAATTATGGTCCCCCGCATGCCAGCCCAGCGCCATGCTGTAATCGGTATCAGCAAGAGCGGAAATATCCGCACGTTCCCGGGTTGGCCAGATGTTCCCGGCGGGATCTGTCGCGATCGTCGGAACGGAGTTGCGGTCTCCCAGAAACGGGATGGTTGCAAAAAACCCAAAGGTGCCACCGACCGCTGGCGCATCCACAAGCCAGCCAGCCTGAGCGATGTCGATCGACAATTCAGCGGCAAGCCTCGGATAACTGCCCTCTTGGAGCCAGTAGCTATTCCAGAAATAGGCGCCCGGGGGCGGCAAATAGCCGGTCATCGGAAGGTTGAGACCGAGAAAATATTCGCTAAAACCCAATTCGAGTGCTTCCACTCTCTGCGCAGTGAGCAGGCAGGCAGCGAAATAAGCCAGCCATGCACTCTTATGCCATGCTCGCCGCATGTCCATGAACAGCGCCCTTGGTCACGTTAAATCATAGTCCTCACTTCTCACCATAAGCTCATTATTTATCAATCGATTATCTTTGACTAACCCAAAAATCAGCACAGCTGTTGCCCTTACGCCACAGTGGCACCGCAAAAGCGGTTCGATCACAGCAGTCCAACAAGAGTGGGAACTCCGAAATGGTAGGGCACCGCGATTGGATTTCACGTTTCATGTTTTGAATCGATCAGGTCTAAGATCATCTGATCGAGAATGAATGGGAACACAACATGAGCGAGGAATGGCAATATCAAATAAGGATCAATCTCAGCGATCTCGCTGCCGCGGCAGCGAGAGAGCAGCTGGAAGACCCTTCCCTCGTGCCGCTGCGAAGGATCTTAGCCAAACATCAAGTCGACTTGGTGTGTCAGTATGATGCTTTCGCTCACTATGTCGATGAAGCCAAAAGAGAAGGCCGGGAAGATGATCCTCTCTATAAATGGACCAAGGCAACGATCGAAGATCCCGAGAAGAAGGAAAAATACATAAAGTCCTTCACAGTCTATTCCGGCGGCGAGCAAGTCTATGACAAGGCTCTCGCCGATTCCCTCGAAGCGGATCTGCAGCCTCTGGTTGGCCAAGGCGTTGTCACAAAACTGTCGAAGCTGGACACGAATCCGGAAAATAGCCCCCAGGTCCCTCGAAAATATCGCTAGCTAGAAAGAATTGCTGTATTTTGTCGATTCCGGCTTCTCGAAAAAGCAAGCTCTTGCCATGAGGCATTCTCCAGGCCGTGAATCGAACAAAAACCCGTCGCGCCTCAGCACGACGGGTTTTATGGAGGACCAGGAGGGGGCACTCACACAGATCTTTCCCGCGCTCCTGTTATGTCATTTCACACCTCGGACGGACCAGATCACTTCCGTTAAGCAGAGCGGATCCCGGCCTGCATTTTAGTCCACGGTTTCGAGTACTTCGTGACGCACGGGCGCAGTCTCTAGCTTGGCCGGCATAACGAGCGTAACGCTGACGCCGGAGCCGAGCAATTGCAAGGATATTTCCTTACGGTTATCGAATTTGACGCCGTCCCGATAGGCACCATGTTCGAGCCGTGCGAAGATGACGTGTTCCTCCTCCTTCACCCCGAGGCGGGTCTGGAGGTCGGTGGAAATCCCTTCGAGCTTGAGGTGCGTATCATACTGAATGCAGACAGCGGTTGTGCAATCTCCCGGTGCTGCAAGGCCGATGCTTCCGGAAGGAAAGCGAGTCGTCACATATTTCTCGGACTCGCGGGCCGGCCTGGAGGCGTACATTTCAAGCGAATAGTCACACATCTGTGTCACTCCTGATGTCTCGAGACGGTTGCATCCCCTTTTGTGCGTAGCCGTGCCGGGCAAAGGAAGGATTGGCCGTGGCAGGCTTCGATGCTAGGGAGTTCCTGAGCCCCCCCACAGCGGAGGGGAAGCGTGGAAGCCTCGATGGGCCAACAGGCACGATCCATAAGAATACGCTGGTGCTTGCCGCGCTGGACCGGGCCGCATCCGGCGGTCGCCGGATGCTCCACTTACCAAACGAACGCTTCGCTAAGCCGAAGGTTTCGAGCGATCGTCGTATCTGACATGCTACCGCAACATCATACCGCGTCAAGTCTTTTTGCTGCGGCAAATAATTTTACTGTTGAGCAGACAAGCTGCCGCTCGGATGCCGCGAGGAGTAGAGACAAGAATAGCGGGAGTGATCATTCGCCAACCGCCACCCTGAGATCGCTGCGTGCGCCCCACTCGGTCCACGAGCCATCATAGAGACGGACATCGGTCTTGCCGATCGACGCCAGAGCCAGCAACAGGATGGCGGCCGTGACGCCGGAGCCGCAAGTCGTAATGATCGGTTGGCTCAGATTGATCCCGGCTGTGGCAAGCCTAGCCTTGACTTCCTCGGGCGATCGCAATTGCCCGTCCGCGACAACTTCGCTCCATGGTACATTGAAACTGCCCGGAATATGGCCGGAGCGCAGGCCTGGACGCGGCTCTGCCGCTTGGCCTTTGAAACGCACCGCGCTGCGCGCATCAATTATTTGCGCAGATGCGGTTTTGCTCGCTTGTTCGACGGCTCTTGCATCGGCCACTGCGGCCGGATCGAACTGAACTCGGAAATGGCCGTGTGGCCGTTCAACCTTGCCTTGTTCAAGCGGACGCCCCTCGGACCGCCAGCGTGGCAATCCTCCAGCCAAAATCTTGACATCCCGCGCGCCAAAGATTCGCAGTGTCCACCAAACCCGCGCCCCGCCCTGAAGATTGGAAGAATCATAAACGACGAGTCGCATCCCCTCGTTTAAGCCTAGCTCTCCCATCGCGAACGCAAATTCGTCCGGACTCGGCAACATATGCGGCAAATCCGTGAGGTGATCGGCTATCGCATCGATATCGAAGAACACCGCCCCCGGAATATGCCCTTGCAGATATTCGGCCTTGGCATCACGCTTCTCGCTTGGAAGATGAAAACTCGCATCAACGGCAACCACATCGGGCGCCGCGAGGTTCTCGGCAAGCCAAGCGGTCGTGACGAAAAAGGGATCGTCAGCGGCTAGGATCATCCCAATCTTCATCCTCTTTTAGCTCTATTCTCACCTTATATCGGCCGCTCCACCTTGCCACCTTGCCGACTTGCCGATTTTTTAGAAAATAGCAAGAGAACCCTGTGCATTCTACCTATTCCCTCAACCGTGAGATGATGGTGTCATTGTGATCCGCAATCAAGAAATTTACTCTGCGGCTGGCTTTGTGATCTGGGCCATCTCGATCTGCTGCCTGGTCCTCTACTACGGCTGACCAAGAGCGGGACGAGCAAAAGTGTGAAGCATTGCGCTCGCATCCCGCTCTAAGTTACGAGAATCGATCACGATTCATGATTTTGCATCGATTCGATCCAAAGTCATCGTGATCTAAGCCATTTATATCGGGCGCGGAACATTCAAACGAAATCCGGCTTGATCTGCGGCACGCGTGTGATCCACCCCGGAACGGGGAGATTTTTCGTGTGCAAGAACTCCGGGTTATAGAGCTTCGATTGATAGCGCGCGCCCGAGTCGGCCAAGATGGTCACGATGACATGACCTTGGCCGAGATCCTTTGCAAGGCGGATCGCACCGGCGATGTTGATCCCGGACGAGCCGCCGAGCAGCAGACCTTCATGCTCAGCGAGATCATAGAGTATGGGCAAGGCTTCCTCATCTGGGATTTGATAGGCAAGATCGACCGGCGCCTGATCGAGATTAGCGGTGATGCGTCCCTGACCTATACCTTCGGTAATGGACGAACCCGATGATTTCAATTCACCAGTCGTATAATAGGAGTAGAGTGCGGCGCCGAGCGGATCGGCAATGGCGATCTTGATTGCCGGATTCCTGGCTTTCAAAGAAAGGCCCACGCCGGCGAGCGTGCCGCCTGTTCCAACCGCGCAGACAAAGCCATCGACCTTGCCGTCCGTCTGCGCCCAGATCTCCGGCCCGGTGGTATCGATATGGCCTTGACGATTGGCGACATTGTCGAATTGATTTGCCCAGATCGCGCCGGCCTTATGTTCCTTTGATAGGCGTTCGGCGAGACGGCCAGAGAGCTTGACGTAATTATTAGGGTCGGCGTAGGGGACGGCAGGCACCTCAATCAATTCCGCGCCTTGGAGCCGCAACAAATCCTTCTTTTCCTGACTCTGCGTATCGGGAATGACGATCACCGTCTTATAGCCAAGCGCATTGGCGACTAGGGCGAGGCCGATGCCGGTATTGCCGGCCGTGCCTTCGACGATCAGGCCGCCGGGATGCAAGCTCCCGTTGCGGATCGCATTCTCGAGAATTGCGAGGGCGGCGCGATCCTTCACCGATCCGCCTGGATTCATGAACTCTGCCTTGCCAAGGATGGTGCAGCCCGTCAATTCGGAGGCATGGCGCAGTTTGATAAGCGGGGTGTTTCCGATTGCTCCAATGACATCATCCACAAAAGTCATATCCGTCTCAAGCTCCACTGGTCTTGCCAGAATATACGGGGGCAAGTCCTGCCCTGTCGAGCGGTCCGCTTGGGTTTTGAGAAAAGCCTGAATCGCGCAGAAACGTTTTCCCGCGCGGCGGACGCCGGCTCGGAAGCATGCGGCAAGCCAATATCTGGAGCATTCATGCTTTAGAGCATGGACGGCAGCACCCGGTCCGGCGGGCGATGGCCGTCCATGAACGTCCTTATATTGATGATGACCTTCTCACCCATGTCGGTGCGGCCCTCGGCGGTTGCCGAGCCCATGTGCGGCAAAAGTGTCACCTTGCCGGCATTAGCCAGTTTGATGAGTTTCTGCGAAACGGCTGGCTCATGCTCGAAAACATCGAGCCCGGCTCCGGCAAGCTCATTGGCCTCCAGCATGCGGGCGAGCGCCGTTTCATCGATGATCTCGCCCCGCGCCGTGTTGACGAGAATGGCATGCGGGCGCAGGATTTTCAGTCGGCGGGCCGACAAAAGATGATAGGTCGCCGGCGTATGCGGGCAGTTGACCGACACGATGTCCATGTGAGCCAACATCTGGTCGAGCGATTCCCAATACGTCGCCTCCAGCTCCTTGGTGACCGCAGCTGCCGCGGGACGCCGATTGTGATAGTGAATCTGCAGTCCGAAGGCTTTGGCCCGGCGAGCCAAGGCCTGGCCGATTCGGCCCATGCCTACGATGCCGAGCCCCTTGCCGCTGATCCGCCTACCAAGCATGAAGGTCGGAGACCAGCCGGTCCATTCGCCGGCCGGGATTACGCCTGCGCCCTCGACCAGCCGCCGCGCTACAGCTAGAATCAGGGCCATGGTCATATCGGCCGTGTCCTCGGTGAGGACGCCCGGCGTGTTGGTGACCGTCAGGCCGCGTGCGAGAGCCGCGCTGACGTCGATATTGTCAACGCCATTGCCAAAATTAGCAAGAAGTTTCAACTGTGGCCCAGCGCCTTCGATCAGCTCGGCATCGATTCGATCCGTGACCGTTGGCACCAGCACATCGGCGACTTCCAGCGCTTCGGCCAGCGCACTGCGAGTGAGCGGCTTATCATCGACGTTGAGCCTGGTTTCGAAGAGTTCGCACATGCGGGCCTCGACGGCACCCGGCAATTTGCGGGTCACAATGACGAGCGGCTTCTTCCGGCCCATGCTCCCCCTATCCTTTTGAGCGCCTGCCATGAACGGAATAGCCTCGCCCCTCTCGCTTCGACTTGTGCACCGGAAATGTCTTTAGAGCGGGATGAGCAAAAGTGTGAAGCGGTTTTGCGCTCGCATCCCGCTCTCAATGACGAGAATCGATCACGTTTCATGATTTTGGATGCATTCGATCCAAAATCATCGTGATTTAGTGGATGGAATCTAACGAATGGAACCCTCGTTTCATCCAGTTTCACCAGGCAGCAAGCTAACGAACGGGACTGCTTGATTTTCACCCCTAGGAACGCCAAGGAGATTGTCGGGGATCGAGTGCCTGAATATCTGTTTCACCAGCACTTCATTCGCCGATCTCCGCCTGCCGATCTTCACTTGGCGTTAAGACTGATCGCCCCACAAGAGAGCCGATCTCCGCCGGCTCTCCTCGGGCCTTCCTAGCAGATGCTGGCTTAAAGACAAGAAAAGACCCCACCGCTTTCTGACCTGCTCGCCTCGGCCGGCGCGGCAGGTCAGGATGTCCTTTTCCAGCGCCGCGGCCTGAATCATCTTTCGATGAGGAAATACGCACCGCTCTATCTTGCCCTCGCTCTGGCCCTCGCTCTGGGCATCGCATCTCATGCCTTTGAGGTCATCCGCGGCGCACGGGCCGAGCCCGTCGGAACGGCCAGCGGTCTGCCCATTCCGCGTTATGTTAGCCTGAAATCCGACCGTGTGAATCTGCATGAGGGACCTTCCAAGGAGCATCGCACGATATGGGTGTTTCAGCGGGCCGGCCTCCCCGTCGAAATCACCGCCGAATTCGAGATCTGGCGTAAGGTTCGCGATTCGGACGGGACCGAGGGATGGGTGCTGCATTCCCTGCTCTCAGGGCGTCGCACCGCCCTCGTCACGCCCTGGAAGAAGGGAGCCATCACTCTGCTTTACAGCAAGGCCAGTCTCACCTCGCCCCCAGTCGCAAAATTGCAGTCCAATGTGATCGCCAATGTGCGCAACTGCGACGGAAGCTGGTGCCGTGTTTCTGGCACGGGGTTTGATGGCTATATCGAGCAGGCCAATCTCTGGGGCGTCTATCCTTATGAAAAAATTGAATGAACCAGCACCAGAGCGGGATGAGTTAAAGTGTGAAGCGGTTTTGCGCTCGCATCCCGCTCTAGCGCCTTTGGGTTCCACTTTCTCCGCCAAAGGATCGTCCCCTGACGCCCGCCCGGATCTGCTCCGAGGGCGCAAGTGAAGGCCTGTTGCGCTTCCCGCCCGAGCCTGCCCTCTGCAAACGATGTTTCAAAAATGTAAACGAATATTAACGAATATTATTGATGCTTGCCCCCAGCTTACCGGCTAGGAAGGAGGGCTTGCAGCTAGCGTTACTGTCCATTTGGATTTATTGGGTGAAGAAGATTTACGGCCATTCGCGCGCCCGGGGGATGGCAAGATTTCCGGCGGAAGTTTTCCTAAAATGGTCCCTGGTTTGATCAATGCGCATATTCTCGGAACCGGTGCTTATGCCCCCAAGCGGATTTTGACGAATCAGGATCTCGCCGGGCTGATCGATACAAGCGACGAATGGATCACGGAACGGACCGGCATCAAGGAGCGGAGAATCGCGGCGGAAGAGGAAGTCACCTCGGATATGGCTGTGATCGCCGCGAGTCATGCGCTCAGCATGGCGGAAACCAAGCCTGAGGATCTCGACCTCATCATCGTCGCGACGGTTTCCGCCGACATGCCCCTGCCCTCCTGCGCGGTCATCGTGCAAGCCAAGCTCGGCGCGACACGCGCCTTTGCCTTTGATGTCTCGGCGGCCTGCGCCGGCTCCCTTTACGGGCTCGCGATCGCCAGCCAGTTCGTCGCGACGGGGCAGGCGCGCCGCGTGCTCGTCATCGGCGCCGAGCTGCTGAGCCGGCTTGTCGACTGGACCGACCGCACGACTTGCGTGCTGTTTGGAGACGCGGCCGGCGCCATGGTGGTCGGGCCGGCGCGTGACGGCGGTCATGGGCTTTTGTCGACCCATCTGCATTCCGACGGGAGGGTTGCGGAGATCCTCGCCATCCGGGGCGGCGGCAGCCGGCATCCGCAGTCCGAGGAGGTGCTCGCGCGGAAGCTGAACAAGATCGCGATGAATGGACGCGAGATCTATAAATTCGCGGTCCGCGTCCTGCCGCCAGCCATTCTCGAAGCGCTCGATGCCAATGGTCTCTCCGTCTCCGACATCGACCATATCGTCCCACATCAGGCCAATGCGCGAATCGTCGAATCGGTGCTCGATCGCCTCGGCGTGCCGCTTGAAAAATGCTGGATGAACCTCGACCGCTACGGCAATACGTCGAGCGCATCATTGCCGATCTCGCTCGACGAAGCCAATCGGGCCGGCCGGCTAAAACAAGGCGACCTCATCGCCATGATGGCGATCGGTGCCGGCATGACCTGGGGCAGCGCCCTGATGCGCTGGTAACTAAACGCACGCTTGCCGAGAGCAGCAACAACTATGCTTTTACTATATGGCAATTCTGGTCAGATGCTTTTGAGGGGAGCACGCCGTGAGATTCATGGACCTATTCGAGAAGGGCAGATGCCTTGTCGGATCGCACGCAGGTGACTGGAAGTTGACTTCTCCAGCCGAGTGCTCGTTCACGCGTTCCTGCACCCGTTGTCACAAGGTCCAGAACAAGGTGGAACATCGTTGGGACGAATGGGGCTTTGTGGCCGAAGCCTCCTGCGATCAGATTCGCCCATGCAGTCGCTGCCAGCACCAAGAACAACGAATCGCTCACACGTGGAAGGAACCAGCTTACAAAGCCGACGGAAGATGCGAGCGAGAGCAGGTCTGCGCTCGATGCGGGGCTGTTCGATTCACTCCGACAAGGCATGTAATGGACCAATGGCGATACGTTAGCACGGACCACTGCACCCAGATGG
>DATJTB010000174.1:0-3412 GCA_035503795.1 Methylocella sp. | reverse complement strand
CGCCCGCCTCGTCAGGAAGGATTGTCAGCTCGAGCGGCTCATCGCGGACATTCATGCCGAATTGCGCGGCCGCCCCTTTGAACTCATAGCCGTCGCGGGCGGCTGGCAGCACCGGACCCGGAAAACCTATGCCGACGTCCTGAAATTTGGGTAGGAAGGCGGCATTCTGATCGGCCAGCGAGTCGAGTTGATCGACGGGGAGATCTTTGATTTGAATGCCATAGGCACGGCACATGCGGCGATCCTGACCCGCCTTACAAAATTATTTATCCGGTCACTAAGCGAGGAGGTCGTGCGTTGCCAATGTCCCTTGCGGCTCGATCCCTACAACGAGCCTAAGCCAGATCTTGCGGTTTTTCGGCCGCGCAGCGATGACTATTTTCACAGCCCCCCGAGTGCTGACGATGTCCTGCTGTTGATTGAGGTCTCCGATACGTCCCTCGCCTATGACCGGACTGTGAAAATCCCGCTCTATGCGAAGTTCGGGATTCCCGAGGTTTGGATCGTCGACGTTGCCGCCACCACGGTCGAAGTCTCTCGCGATCCGAAATACGAGCAATATCCCCCGCCATCCCACCGAACTACGGGGTTCCTTTCGCCCTCGTCGATATCAAGCATCGACATCGACATAAATGCGATCTTCGTAAAATAGTGCGCCACGCGCGCCCGCGTCTTTGTGACGAAAACCGAATGCTTCATGGGCGCGATCAGACATACGGGGTTTATCTCCACCGACAATCAAGGGGCAGTCTTGTTGAGCTTAGATGTGTGCCTGGCATTGGGCTTTGCCTCATTGTGGAGCGTAGCGCGTAGCATTCCTCCGTAGGCCTGGCAAAAGTACTGAAGAGGATCCCCAAGATCGTCAAAATCAATGCGACACAAATGCTTTGTGTCCTGTTTTCCATCAGCTATTCTTTCACTCTCGCTGAACGCCTCGGCCCTTAACGGCTGACCATTTTAAAGCACGCCATATGGAGCCGTGCGGACACACCCGCGATACGGCAACTGGCGTCGAGTTATGTTATTGAGACCGATCCACCACAACTCGGAGAAATCGCATTTTGCCGGCATCATCGCCACGGACTTGCCGTATTCCACACCTTGTTATCGGAGGATGGCAAAGCTTGGATTACGGCAGAGGAGCTTCGCCCGCGCTTGGCTCGCGGGCCTTTTGGCGTTGTTCCTGGCGCTTCAGGGTTTGGCTGCCGCCTTGCCGCAGGAACATTTTTCTTATCGGGTCGCTGGCCATCAGGACCTCACCGTTGAGAATGAAAACTGTGGTGCACCGCACAGCCATGATCCCCGGGAGCCTTACCATCATCTCCCTTGCGCCTGCTGCATCCTATGCGTCTCAGGCCATGGCGAGGGAGGGCTGGAAATCTTCGCCGTCCTTGCATTCATTTTCACCGCATTTTCCTTTAGCCGGACCAAGGCCGCGGTTGCGTGGTTCCTGACTCCCAGTCTTATTAATCCGCCGCCCGGCTGGACCAGCTCCTGGTCGCAGCGCGCGCCCCCGCCGCGCTTTGCTTAGGTAAATCCGCCCCAGCTTGGCTATAGGCCTGGGCTGGCGCCATGAGTCCGTTTGGAGCATGGCGGTCTGCCGGTGGTCTGACATCCACCCACGTTTATTGCACAATCGACGCGCTTACCGCTGCACATTTGTGCGCGGTCCCCGGCCCCAAAGGCACTTCAATGCCCCACCGAAAACCCCATTTCCTCGGCGAGCTTTACGAGCGCAACAAGCGCACATTGCTCGGCTATCTTTCTCGCCGCGTCGGCCGTGAAAACGCGCCGGATCTGCTGCAGGAAACCTTCGTGCGCTTCATTCAAAATTATCCGGTTGGAGCGATCGCGAATGCGCCGCCTTTGCTCCAACAAATCGCGATCAATCTCGCACGTGATCATGCGCGGCGCCGCAAGATCGAGGCAAAATATCTCGAATTTGGCGATCTCCCGGAGGACGTGCCATCAACCGAGCCGCAGCCCGGTGCGCGCCTTGAGGCCGAGGAGAACGGGCGCCTGTTATGTGAAGTGATCAATTCGCTTCCGCCGCGCTGCCGTGAGGTCTTGCTCCTTCATATCTATCAAAAGCTGCCGCTTGCGGAGATCGCCAAACGGCTGGGGATTTCGTCGAACATGGCGCAAAAACATATGCGCCTAGCCCTCCTGCGCTGCTTTGCGGCATTGGATTAAATATTTTTCGCGCGATACCTCCTTTTCCGGCAGCTGGTGCGTGGTATCTAATGACCACTGCAGATTCGTAACCTCCCCACCAAGGAGGGCGAGCTGTCTCGCGCGTGAGTTATTGATGCCTCATCCCAAGAAGGAAGACGGTCCGGCCAGCATCCCCGACAGCGCAAGGGATGGGGCCATCGACTGGTGGATGCGCCAGAGCAACGGGCCGCTGTCGAAGGAGGAGCAAGCCGAATTCGCGGCCTGGCTCGCAAGCGACGAAGTCAACAGGGCCGCATTCCAAAAAATTTCGCGCATTACCGGCGTGATCGCGGCACGGCGTCCCGGTGCGAAAACCGGCCGCAAACAGCGGCGGTCATTGAAAATTGCGGCGGGTGTGCTCGCGGGCGGTGTCGCACTTTACGCCGGCTTCGATGATCTATCGGTGCTTTTGCGGTCTGACTATTCCACAGGCACTGGCCAAACGAAAACGGTGACGCTTGCGGATGGTTCGCATGTCGAGCTAGACGCCCGATCAGCGATCGCCGTCCACTATGACGCCGGACAAAGGCGCATCAGTCTTCTCCAAGGGGAAGCCTGGTTTGGCGTTTTAGCGGACCCCGCGCGTCCGTTCGTCGTGGATGCGGCAGGTGGAACTGTCACGGCGCTTGGCACGGCCTTCGATGTGGAAGTGGAGAAGGCCTGGGCGCAAGTGATGGTCACGAGCCATCGCGTGGCGGTCGAAAGCGGCGGCGGAAAAGTGATCATCGAGGAGGGGCAGCAAAGTTCCTATGCCGAAGGAACGCCTCCGCCTCCGCCCGAGCCTGCCAACATCGAGCACGCGACGGCCTGGCGGCGCGGCAAGCTGATTTTCCGCAACAAGCCTCTTGGCGAGGTCGTCGCGGCACTGGGCCGCTATCACCATGGCTACGTCTACCTCACGAACGCCGGGCTCCGCACGCGGCCCGTCTCGGGGGTTTTCAGCACCGACGACCCGCTCGCGGTGCTCGATCAGATCGAAACCGCGCTTGGAGTTCATGCGCTCTACCTCTCAAACTATCTGATCATCCTCTACGAATGAGCTTGCGGCGGCAACTCGCTCCTCGTCTGTGAATCCGCTCCGCTCAAGAATTTTTCTGAAATATTTTTTACCGTCGGCCTCCTCTTCGCCCGGCTCGTTCGTGGATCCGATTAAGGGACGGTTTTTGCCGCCCGGTGAACCAGGCGGGGTGCGACAATG
>DATJTB010000173.1:0-30746 GCA_035503795.1 Methylocella sp. | reverse complement strand
GCAATCCCCCGCGCGCCGCGCTCGATGCCGTGCGGGGGCTTTATCCGAGCGAGAGCCTCGCCCGGCATGAATGGCAGGTGCATGGCACCTGCTCAGGGCAAAGCCCGACGAATTATTTCGCCGATGTGCGGCGGGCCTTAGACCAGGTGACCATTCCTCCGTCCTTTACCGCACCGAGCGAACCGCAAAGCCTTGCGCCGCTCGACATCGCGCGCGCCTTCATCGCTGCCAATCCGCGCCTTCGGCCAGGCATGCTTGGCGTAACCTGCAAGGACGGCGTCTTGCAGGAGGTTCGAATTTGCCTTTCCAAGAATCTGCGCGATTTCCATGCCTGTCCGGAGGTCGTCCGGCAAGGCTGCCGATTGCCCGAAATCTCGGTACCGCCGCCCTTGTGAGACGCTCGCAGACTCTTCGATCAGATCGTCTGCGCAATCGGCATGCGATCTTGCCCGTCGATTCAGCCCAAAGATAAGAGCCGATCTCTCCGATATCGCCGCTCGAGTGTTTCCCGCTTCAAGATCACGATGATTTTGGATCGAATCGATCCAAAATCATGAACCGTAATTTAGAGCGGAATGCGAGCGCAAAACCGCTTCACACTTTTGCTCATCCCGCTCTATTGAATCGGGAAACGCACGCGGAGGATACGGAAAAAAGCACCTGCGGGCGTAGGCATCGCAGGGCAGACAATGGTTTTCCGATAAGGGCGTGGATGGCCGCGACGACCCCCGGAACGTCCCCCGATGCAAAGCCGATCTCCACACGACTCTGCTTATCATTGGACCATTGCTGACCATAGAACGCTTTCCACAAACCGGTTTCAATTGACCGATCGGTGTTCTCTCTTTAACGTAAAGCTTTGGAATGTAAGGTGGCGAACCATGCCTCAGGCGCGCTTTGCCGTTAATATCATTGAGTTATTTAATGATTTAAGGAGGCGTGCCGGGCGCCGCAGCGTGGCCGTGATGACGGTCATGGTGGCGCTCGCGGCATTGTCGGCAACTGCCGCCGCTGCCTGGACCAGAAGCGGTCCTATTCCCGGCGCCTTTGTGGCCAGCCTCGCCTATAATGCGGACGGTTCGGTTCTCTACGCCGGCGGCATCGGCAAGGTGTTCCGCAGCACCGACAACGGCGGCAGCTGGACGGCGTCGGACTTGCCAGCGGCGTATTACAGCTCGGTCGTGATCAGCGTCGCGATCAGCCCGCTCGACAAGAACCTCGTCCTCGCCAGCACCTGGGACGTCAGCCTCCCGACCAATTATGACACTCAATACGGTCCCGAGGGCGATGCCGTCTTTGTCAGCAGCGACGGCGGTGTCACCTGGACATTGACGGATCTGCCAAACCAGGTCGAGTCCGACGATAGCCAATACCCTTATTACCCGGTGTGGGACCCGCTGACAAAGGAAACCGCCTATGCCGGCACCGGCGGCTATGACGGCAACGGAGCGGTCTATCGGACCACGAACGGCGGCAAGACCTGGTCGCTGGTGTATTCCGTCGGCGACATAAACCAGCCGTTTCTGAGGGGGCCGATGGCCGCGGCGCCGACCAAGCCGGTATCTCTCTATTTCGCGGCCGAGGATTTCAATTATGCGAGCGACGGCCTCGGTTATATCGCGCAGAGCACCAACGGCGCCGTTACCATTTCGACGATCTGGCCGCTCAATTATATCGGCTTTCCGGGCTATGGACCGGTGCTGACCGCCTTTGCCTCCGATCCGAAAAACCCCAAGATCGTCTACGCGCTGGCCAGCGGCTACAATGACGGCACTCTCGATAATTTCGAATCTCTGCAATTTTTGTATTCGCCGAATAACGGCGTCAACTGGGAATCGCCAAAATCGGGCTTGCCGGAGCCGAATACGGTGTTCGGCACGGCTTTGGCGGTCGATCCGACAAGCAGAGCGGTGCTCCTGCCGCTGTGCTGCGAGCCGCACAACGAACTCTATTCGTCGAAAGACTTCGGCGCGACTTGGTCGGCAGTTGCTGGGGTCGAGACAAGCGTCGCCAGCCTGGCGGCGCGACCTGGGCTCAGCATCACGGTGCCGGCGATGCTTGCGGCCGCCGGGCAGGGTGGGGTTCTGGTCAGCGCCGACGCCGGCGCACACTGGGCGACCCGCAATGACGGGCTTTCTCCCGCCAATATCGCCGACCTTGTCGCCGATCCGACCAAGACAACCATCCTCTATGTCGGGACCAAGGCCGGCGTGTGGCGCAGCACCAATGGCGGCACCAGCTTTACCGAAATCGACGACAACCTCACCGATCGGCAGGTCGAAGCATTGGCGCTCGACAGCAAAGCCGCAACCCATGTCCTCTACGCCGCGACTTCGACCGGCGTCTACCGTTGCGAGAACCCGGCAGCCGTCGCGCCGGTTTGGACCGAAATCACGCCGGAGGCCAAGCATGTGGGCGATTTCGGGCTGGCGGTCGACGGCGCGACGGCGGGAAGTCTCTACGTCTCGACCAATCTGCATTTAGGCGGAGATTCCAATGTCAGTCCGGTTGTGCCACGCGAAATCTACCACAGCGACGATTACGGCACACATTGGACGCTGACCGCTTTCAACAGCGTGACCGGCAACGACATCCCGCAGGCAATAATCGCCGATCCGAAAACCCCCGGCACGCTTTATGCTGCGGCCGAGGTAGAAACGACCGTCTACAAGTCAATCAATGGAGGGAAATCATTTGTTCAAATTTTGAACGCCGAGGGCAACCAATTCGTCTGGGGCCAAGCTGATTCATTGAACCCCCGTACCCTCTACCTGCTGACAACCAATGCCGATACCGGGCAGTCGCAGATTTTGCGCAGCACCAATGGCGGGCAGCTATGGGATTCGGATGCCACCACGCCACCGAATGGCGGGAATATCCTGCGCCTTGCGGCCGATCCCAGCTCGTCGCGGATTTTCGCTCTGACCCTCAATACGCTGCAGGTCGGCGAAGGCCAGGATTACGTGCTGTATCTCTACGAGAGCGTGAACCGTGGGATCACCTGGACGAATATCGTCGGCAAGTTGGGGAGTTTGTGCAATCCGTGCTCCGCCGGGCTCAACGGCGGCTTCACGGTGCCGACCGTGACGAGCAACCCGTCCATATGGGCGACCGGCAAGACCTTGGCCGTTTCGACGCCCCTCTCGCCGCAACTGTTCATGGAGCCGCTGCCCTGAGCCGGGTAAGCCGAATGGTCGTTTCAGGCATTCCCATGCCGTCAGGTTCGCCGTAACGGATTGGTACCCCTGGTGGCGCCTCCTCCTCACCTGCCTCCTCCCCCGCAAAGCGGAGGGCGAGGGTCATTGCCGCAAAGCCGACCCGCGAAGGAAAGGGTGAGGGGACCGAGGATGGATAACGTCCCTTTGCTCCAGCGCGATGAGCAAAAGTGTGAAGCGGTATTGCGCTCGCATCCCGCTCTCAATTACGAGAATCGATCACGTTTCATGATTTTGGATCGATTCGATCCAAAATCATGATCTAGAGTTTTTGATTTGTCGCATTTTCCCTGCGCGATAAGGTCGCTCACCTCGCTTGAAAATGCTCAGGCATGAACTACCGCCATCACTTCCATGCCGGCAACTTCGCCGATGTGTTCAAGCATGTTTTCCTCACTTTGATCCTTCGCCATTTGGCTCGCAAGGAGACGCCCTTCCGTTACATTGACACGCACGCCGGCGATGGCCTTTACGAGTTGCCGGAGCCGGTTGCCGGGAAGAATCCCGAGTGGCACGGTGGGATCGGCAAGCTGATGGGGACGGATCCGCCGCCGGAGATCAAACCCTTGATCGCGCCCTATCTGGAGATCGCCTCGCCGCTCTTTCTCCGAACGCCGCGCCGCTACGGCGGAGCCCCCTATATCGCCAAAACCTTGTTGCGGCGACAGGACAGAATGCTCGGCTGCGAGCTGCATGCTGAGTCTTTTTCGCACCTCAAAGCCGTTCTCGGCCGGGATTCACGCATCAAACTCTTTGAGCGCGACGGCTATGGCGGTCTCAAGGCCTTCGTGCCACCGGTCGAGCGACGCGGTCTTGTCCTGATTGATCCTCCCTTCGAGCATGGGCAGGAATTCGAGCATGCGTCCGCGGCGTTGATCAACGCCTGGCACAAATGGGCGAGCGGCATTTTTCTATTCTGGTATCCGGTCAAGGCGTCCGCGGCCGGGGCGCTGGTCTGCAACCGGCTCCTGCAAGGGGGCGTCAAGCGGATCCTGCGGCTCGAATTGCAGATCGACCGGCCGGCCGCTGGCCAGCCACTCAGCCGCTGCGGCCTGATCCTGATCAACCCCTCTTTCCTAATCGATGAGCAAGCGGCGGTCTTACTGCCCTGGCTCACCGGTCTTTTTGCCGGCAAAGAGCCGGCATTTCAGATCGCGAAGGACGGCTGAGAGCGCTTGCCAAAGCCTGTGTCCGCCCCACTTTCTCAGGACGGATTCAAATCAGTGTGAATTCGGCCGGTAAAGGCTAGGGGCCGGCTCGCCTGCCGCATCCTGCCGGACACGGAAAGAAATGAGAGGAATACGTCCAATGACGCAGCAGGGAACCGTGAAATTCTTCAACGCGGATCGGGGTTACGGTTTTATAAAGCCGGACGACGGTGGCCGGGATATTTTCGTCCATATTACGGCGGTCGAACGAGCCGGCTTGCAAGGCTTGAATGAAGGGCAGCGCGTGACTTTCGAGATCGAAGCGGACAAGAAGGGCAAGGGACCCAAAGCTGTTGATTTGCATCTGATTTGAGGATGGCAGGTTTGCGCATGCAAACGTTTGAGGTTGGTGAAGATGAAGAAGGCATGCGCCTGGATCGCTGGTTCAAGCGGCGCATGCCGGCCTTGTCGCTTTCCCATCTGAACAAGATCGTCCGCACCGGCAAGGTGCGGATCGACGGCGCGAGAGTGAAGACGGCGACCAGGCTCATCAAGGGGCAGAGCATATTCGTCCCCCCTTTGAATCTTGAACCCCCGCTGGTTGCCTCCACAAGACCCGCCTCGCCAGGCGATCTCAAGGCGCTTCGCGCGATGATTCTTTACGAGGACCGGGATCTGCTGGTGCTCAACAAGCCACATGGCCTCGCCGTGCAGGGCGGGTCGGGCACGACCCATCACATCGATGGCATGCTGGCCTTGATGCCGAATGAACAGGGTTTTCGGCCGGTACTGGTCCACCGGCTCGACCGCGACACCTCGGGTGTCCTGCTCGTCGCCAAGACGCGCCGCATTGCCGCCGATCTTGGCGAGATTTTCCGCTCGCGGCAGGCCCGCAAAATCTATTGGGCGCTGGTCGAGGGCGTGCCGAAACCGGCGCAAGGCAAAATCTCGCTTTTTCTGGCGAAGGGTCCGGGGGAGGCGGCGCCCGCGCCCGGGGGAACAAGGGCGAGAGATGAAAGAATGCGGATTGCCCGGCATGGTGAAGCCGAGGCCCGCCATTCGGTGACCTATTACGCCGTGGTCGACAAACTCGCGCCACGCCTCGCATGGCTTTCGCTGAAGCCGGTGACGGGCCGCACCCATCAATTGCGCGCCCACGCCGAGGCGATCGGCCATCCGATCATTGGTGATCCCAAATATGGGCAGATCAGCGCGAACGACCCACGCCGCAGCGATCCGCTGCGAGCGGTCCCCGATGGCATCGAGCGAAAGCTGCAGCTCCTGGCGCGGCGGCTCATCCTGCCGCATCCGCGCGGCGGCACGCTCGATGTCACGGCGCCCTTGCCGGCCCATATGCAAAGCGCCTTCGATCTTCTGGGGTTTGATGTGAAGGGCCAGGATCCCATCGATAAGGCGCCTGACTGAAGGCCTCGCTGCCGCAGGCGGGTTTTTTGCCGGCTCGCAGCCCAAACCTTACCAAAATGTTTCACGTGAAACATTTTGGTCCGATCGCAGGCAAAAATCTTACAAGTCGAAGGAAACCCGCCGCTCTTGGAATTGTGGGATGCGCGAAATCGGCTGTCCCTTCATTTCATCCCTTCTCATTCCGAGCTCTTTGATGACGCAAGGCCGGAATTGAGGGATTGAACGTTGGCCCGAGAGTCTTGTTTTTGGGATGACTCGTAACAAGAAGCCGGTTGACTCGGCAGGTTGAATTTGACGGGATCTCCGCATTTGTCGCAACCAGCCGTCACGCCACAAAGGAGGAGCGTGCTCAGGCTCAGAACGATGCGGCGCGTTTTTTCGCATTCTTGGTGTTCGGGGACGTCGGATTTCATCTCTTGCGCAACTCAATATTTGCGCACGAGATTGACCAGCTTGCCCTGGATACGGATGCGGTCCGGTCCGAAAATGCGGGTCTCATAGGCGGGGTTGGCCGCCTCAAGCGCGATCGAGGCGCCGCGCTTGCGCAGCCTTTTGAGGGTCGCCTCTTCTTCGTCGATCAAGGCGACGACGATATCGCCGGTCTCGGCGGTGTCCTGCTTGCGGATCACAACCGTATCCGCGTCGAAGATGCCGGCCTCGATCATCGAATCGCCGCGCACTTCGAGCGCATAGTAATCGCCGGGCGGCAACATGTCCGGCGGCAGGCTGATCGTGTGACTGCGGTTCTGCAGAGCGGTGATCGGCGTGCCAGCCGCGATCCGGCCCATGACCGGGATCGTCACCAGGGTCCGCTCGGTCTCCTCCTCGGAAGCGCTGGGATTCCACGGACGCACGCGGCCGAGGTTGCCTTCGATCACGCTCGGCGCGAAGCCCTTGCTCCGGCCGCTTTCCGCTGGCGTCGAGGACTCGGGCAAGCGCAGGATCTCGAGCGCTCGCGCCCGATTGGGCAGGCGGCGGATAAAGCCGCGCTCCTCGAGCGCGATGATCAAGCGGTGAATGCCGGATTTCGAACGCAGGTCGAGTGCGTCCTTCATCTCGTCGAAGGAAGGCGGGACCCCGGTTTCCTTCAGCCGTTCATGAATGAAGCGCAACAGCTCGCTCTGCTTTTTCGTCAACATCACCGTCCCCTTATTCCGTCACTCGATCACATCCTGCCGGAAGGAATTGGAATCACGCCATCCCGTGAATCAGTCCAAAGGCAAAGAGTCTAGGCCTGTGCAACTTTCACATTCCGAATCATTCTTGCACAAAAAGTGAACGGAACATATACGTTCGTGCTGCGTTCCGCAAGCCTGGATGGTGCTGTCCAAACTAGGCCAGTCACTTTTTTAATTAGGACAGAAGACGATTCATTTAGTCAGCTGTGCTGGACTCAAAAGAAAGTTTGCCACTCCTATCTTGGACTCCGATTATCATTGGAGGGCCGAATGGCACGAATTACCGAAACTGAAATTGCCAGCATCGTCGAAGGAATTCCCGCCGATCTTCCTAACGGCGAGGCGAGTATCGCCGAACTTGTTGCTGAAATTCCGTGGCGCGTTAAGCTATCGCCTGAAGACCTTGCGCCATCTCCCACCCGTAAAAACGAGGTGATATGGGACGAGCAAGTCCGCAACATCACGTCGCATAAGAAATCACCCGGCAATGCCATTCATGACGGACGGCTTGTTCCTATCCGAGGTGGATTGCGGTTGGTTCGACGGGTAGCTTAAGAAAAGCGTGCACGCAAGCCTGGCCTGAGCCATTTTAGCTCGCTGCTGCCGACGGCATCTTTGTCCCATACGAACCACGCATATGCCGTGGTGCCGGACCCCTTTACCTCAGCGCCAGCTGGATAGAATGTAATCCGTTCGCTAAACACCCAAACGCGAGAGGGCGGATGTCGAGTGAATATGGTGTTCGCGCGATTTGCGCCCTCAAGGAAGGCGAGCCTAAGAAGAAGCGCGAACTTTTTTTCTGCTTTCGCTATACCAGAAGCGACAAACCCCTCGGCGCTGTTATAAGGCGGATTAGTAATGATATTGCTCGCAACTCCTTCATTATCAAGGAAATCAATTCCAGGTTCCCCGAACCCGTGTTCGTAAAGATCAGAACTGATAACAGTGCGCCCCGTCGTCGCGAGAACTTCGGACATTGCACCGTTGCCACAAGCTGGCTCCCAAATGTCACCAACGAACTTTTCGTTTTCGACAAGGGCAAACGTCGCCCATCGGGGGGTAGGGAAAAAATCTGGACCATCGAGATCCGCAAACCTCTTCAGTGTCGGCTTGAAGCCTCCACTTAGGTTATAAGTACCGTCCATTGGGCTTCCTCCATAAAGGAAGAAGCATAACAGACTCAGCCATTATATTTGGTCGTGCACGCGGCAAAAATTGTAATGCGAGACGTACAAGCCAACGGCTGCAACCTGGTGGTCTAGGTTCTTGCTGAAGCCGTTGGTAAGCCGCGTAAAGCGCCGTTGCTGCATGCGCAGCGTCAGATTTTGCCGCTCAATGTGGCTGGTTGAGATATTGATAGGACGGCCAATTTCATTCCGGCGCTCTATCTCTACTACATAGGCGGGGGAATACCGGCGCGCAGCATCCCGCCTGGGTTCTCCTGCATATACTTTTGCATGACGGCGTGCACACAACGCGAACCGAACGCATCCCGGATAGCCGGTCCATAAGACGGCTAGCCATCGGACGAAATCTCTGGAGGGTTTAGGCAACCTCAGTCTTTCTTTTTACCGCGCGCAATGAACCAAAACTGTTGCTTCGCCTTTTTGCGAGCTTGCCAAGATGCCAATTCTTCATCGATCATCGGTTGGCGCCTCTTTGGTGGTGCTTTGCTGAATGAGGGGCCGTCCAAGGGATGACTTTTGCTCACGGTTGCCGCTTCGTAGCATCGGGACGATGGTAGGTGAATTGGGACAACCCGGAAATCAAATTCGAATACTCAGAGACTGATTAGGAAAGCACCGCCCAAGCTCGCCAAAATAGTGGTGTTTTGAATTTTGCCGGCAAATTGGCAAGCCCGTCCATTGACGGCCATTCATTCATGGCTCGCCGCCAACCATGCCAAGCTTCATTTGTTCGACGATGGCGCGAGCTGTCTGCGCCGGATCGGGGCTTTCAACGATCGGGCGGCCGACCACCAGATAATCCGCTCCAGCTCGAATGGCCTGGGTCGGGTTGGTCGGTCGCTTATGATCGTCCGTTGGGAAGCCCAGGGGCCGAATGCCGGGAGTGGTTATTAGAAGCCCCGGATGACCGACAAGCTGTCTGATTTCGTTGGGATTGTCGGAAGCCGACGCAATAATGCCATCACAACCATATTGGATGGATTTTCTGACCCGCAGTTCGATTAAGTCTTTGACACCAAGCCGATAGCCCATTCCGTAAAGATCAGCATCATCCATGCTCGTCAGCACGGTTATTGTAAAAATCTTCAAGAAATCACTGTCGCCCCTTCCATTTACGGCAGCCTGCAAAATTTCGTCGTCACCATGCACAGTAATGAATTTTACTCCGCGATCTTTTGCTCGCAAAACACCGCGAAATACGGTTTCTCCTATGTCAAACATTTTATAATCAAGAAATACGCTTTCGCCGCTCTTTACGAGGTCATCTATAAGTTTATCTGTCCCTTCCGCGAATAGAAGCCATAAACCGATTTTATAGAACGATACAATTCCCTCCAACTTGGAAATCAGATCTCTCGCCTGCTCGGGAGTTGAGACATCCAGGGCAACAATCAATCGATCGGCCATATTGTCTGGAATTTTGCGCATCTCTGCTCTGGGAACGGAAGTCGTCATTGGACTTGTTTCGTGCATTCCATATTCTCCAGAGCTACGCGATGCGACTTCCCTGAAGATTCCCGGCGAGCTATACACAGGCAAAAAGGGGGTCAACAGCCTGTAACGAGAAAGCGAGGCCGTCGGGTACGACACCGAAAGGCCGTCTGGCGCGGCGCGCCAAGTGACGGCCCTTCCCCTTGTATCGATTTCGACTTGTCCAATTCAATTGGAACTTATTCAGGCTTGCGGAAGAAGATGCCGCCGACGATGCCTGCGATGATGCCGCCGACGATGGGCGCCGCCCAGAACAGCCAGAGCTGGTCGATATAAGGATGTCCGGCGAAAATGGCGGGGCCGGTGCTGCGCGCCGGATTGACGGAGGTGTTGGTGACTGGGATGGAAATCAGGTGAATGAGGGTCAATGTCAGGCCGATGGCGAGCGGCGCAAAGCCGGACGGCGCGCCGCGTGCGGTGACACCTAAAATATTGAAAACGAAGAAAAACGTCAGCAGGACTTCGATGAGGGCACAAGACCGCAAATCATAATGGCCTGGGCTCAGATCGCCAAACCCATTTGTCGCGAAGCTGCCGAGCACGAAGTCCGGGTGGCCTTGAGCGATGATTTTCAAGACGGCCGCAGCGGCGATCGCGCCGGCGACTTGGAACACAACATAGGGAATCACATCAATGAAAGGGATCCGGCGGCCGACCCAAAGGCCGATCGTGATCGCCGGGTTAAAATGCGCGCCCGAGACATGGCCAAGTGCATAGGCGCCCGTCACCACGGTCAGACCAAAAGCCAGGGCAACCCCCAAAAAACCTATCCCGAGGTGCGGATAGGCGGCCGAGATCACCGCGGCGCCGACGCCGCCGAAGGTGAGCCAAAAGGTTCCGATGAATTCCGCAAGCGCGCGCGTGCCAAGATTCATGAAATGAGCCTCCCGTTGAAGGAATAGAGCAAGAATGAAGTTGAAAACGTTTGATCGCCGCCATGGCTGACGCGGTTTTGGCTCCAAGCGGCGGGGCAACGACGGCCCTTGGTCGTTCCTTTAAGGAGCAAGCTTGTTGCCGGCTTGCGGGTCGGTTGGCTCTGGCTCGCGGCCATTGCCGATCTCTTATCAAACTATACCACTCTACATACCCAGTTCTGCCCTTCCCGTCGAGCCTCTCCCAAAAGTCCTCAACCGGAATTCGGTGCCGACGGCCTGCGATGAAGGATCGCGGGGAGCCGTCGTAAAAACAGTTGCCGAAACGTTACGTCAATGTCACAAGCCCGTCCTGGGCGAGCGCCAAGGATGCCTCGCCCCAAGTACCGCCGTCCTCTGAATCACCGGCACGGTCAATCGGGGGTTTCAAAAGGTCGGTTCAACGATCGAACATGAGAATATGGAGGTTAGCTATGACGACAACCCGCGCAAGGAGTGCAGTCGGGGCCTTGAGCCTCATCAACTGGCTTGGTTTGACGGGTGCTTTTGCCGCTCTTACCTTGTTTGTGGGGAGCGTGGCGCTTTTGAGTCCGGCCCATGCGCAAGAAGATGCAGCGAGCTGTGTTGCCAAATGCAAGGCGGAATACAAGCAATGCATTCACGATGGGAGCTCGCAAGAATTGTGCGACTATGATTCCAAGCAATGCCAAAAGGCCTGCGGCGGAGGCAATTGATCCGCATCTTTCCCGTCTGCTGCTTTTCCTATTTTTCCAATTGAATTGAAGCGCTTGATCCGGCCCCATCGCGGACCGCTCGGGCTTTATTCATGACGCGCGCTTCCATTCATGATATCAGGCGTCTGGACAATGTCGCAGAGTGGGCGTTCGAGTTTTAAGACACGAACGCCACTCTTGTTTGATAGAACTTCATCAGAATTTCTTGAAACCCGTCGAGCGGGCGTTCTGATGAAATAGGTCGGAAGGCCATCAGTTTTCGCTGTCCGATCGTTCTATGACAGCCACCATCCCGGCCTCTTCGATCGTGCAACCCGATCCGCCTGGCGGGATCGGGTTGCATCAAGCGTATCAGGCCCGCTTATCGACCGGGATATAGGCGCGCTGGGGTGCGCCGGTATAGAGCTGCCGCGGCCGGCCAATCTTCTGGCCTGGATCCTCGATCATCTCCTTCCACTGGGCGATCCAGCCTGCCGTGCGGGCCACGGCGAACAGCACGGTGAACATAGAGACTGGGAAGCCCATCGCCTTCAGCGTGATGCCGGAATAAAAATCGATGTTGGGATAGAGCTTCTTCTCGATGAAATATTCATCGCTCAAGGCGATCTTTTCGAGCGCCACGGCAACGTCGAGCAGGGGGTCATCCTTGATGCCAAGTTCCTTTAAAACCTCATGGCAGGTACGCTGCATGATCTTGGCGCGCGGATCGTAATTCTTATAAACGCGATGGCCAAAGCCCATCAGGCGGAAGGGATCATTCTTGTCCTTCGCCCTTGCGATAAACTTCGGAATGTTCTCGACCGTGCCGATTTCCGTCAGCATTTTGAGGGCCGCTTCATTGGCGCCGCCATGCGCCGGTCCCCAAAGGCAGGCCACGCCAGCCGCAATGCAGGCGAATGGGTTGGCGCCGGAGGAGCCGGCGAGCCGGACGGTCGATGTCGAGGCGTTTTGCTCGTGATCGGCATGCAGGATGAAGATCCGGTCGAGCGCCCGCGATAAAACCGGATTGATCGGATACTCCTCACAAGGAACGGCGTAGCACATGCGCAGAAAATTCGACGCATAGTCGAGATCGTTCTTTGGATAGATGAAGGGCTGGCCGATCGAATATTTGTAAGCCATGGCAGCCAATGTCGGCATTTTGCCGATCAGCCGGAACGAGGCGACCATCCTTTGACGCGGGTCCGAAATATCCGTCGAATCGTGATAGAAGGCCGACAGCGCGCCAACGCTCGCGCAAAGCACCGCCATCGGATGGGAATCCCGCCGCAGGCCCTGGAAAAACCGGGCGAGCTGCTCATGCACCATGGTGTGGCGGGTGATCCGATAGTCGAAATCCTTCTTTTGCGTGGCGTTCGGCAAGTCGCCGTAGAGCAGGAGATAGGCGGTCTCGAGAAAGTCGCCGTGCTCGGCGATCTGGTCGATAGGATAGCCGCGATAAAGCAACACGCCCTCATCGCCGTCGATATATGTGATCTGGGATTCGCAGCTCGCCGTCGAGGTAAAGCCCGGATCATAGGTGAACAGCCCCGTTGAGCTGTAAAGCTTGCCGATGTCGATGACCGAAGGACCGATTGAACCGGTCTTGACGGGCATGGCGACGGTCTTGTCGCCAATGCTGAAGGAGCCGGTTGTTTCGCTCATGGAGGCTGCCTTTCTGATTAAACAGGGTGAATCGTTCCTCGCGGCAAAGCCACCGGACAAGCCCTTGCCACAAAGGTCATGGCCCCTCAGGCTGGTCCAGATCGTCCCGATTGATGCAACGCAACACTATCCTATGCGCGGCTTTCGTCAAGCACGGGAAGAAAACCTTTCTCAATTGAGGCTCGCGGTAAAAGCTTTCATTCGCTGGCGAGCGGCCTTGCTCTCTCGAAGTTTGCGTGCTTCGCCAGACAGAGCCTCACGCTCACCGAATGTTCAGTGATTCTTAACAGGATCGGATGTCTTCTGCCGCCTCGCTGATGCGCACGTCTAAGATCTATCGGGGAGATGACCGGCAGGCGTCTCGGATTACGGCTTTGGAGGAATTATGTCAGCATATCGGGCTTCGCCACTGAGGACCTTTTTGGCTTTGGGCGTTGCGGCTGCAGCGCTGTCTTCATCCACGCCGCCGGCTATGGCTGGGGATGGCGGCGCCGTTGCCGCTGGCATCCTTGGTGGGACTGCACTCGGTTTCATCGCCGGGACGGCGGCAGCGAGACCTGTTCCGCCGCCGCCCCCAGTCTATTATCAACCCGTCTATGCGGCGCCGCCCCCGCCGCCGCGTTGTTGGTATCAACCGCAAGAGGTATGGAACGGTTACGCCTATATCATTCAGCAGGTTCGGGTCTGCAACTAGAGCGGGACGAGCAAAAGTGTGAAGTGGTTTTGCGCTCGCATCCCGCTCTCAATGACGAGAATCGATGGTCGGGTCCGGGATACCCGGGCGGTGTCGCTTCCGCCTTTTCTTTCAAGGCGAGCCGGAAGATTTTTCGAGGGGGCCTCCTTGATCTTCAAGGCGGGCGAGACTTTCCTCGCGGCCCAGCACCTCCAGCACGTCGAAAATGCCGGGTGATACTGTCCGGCCGGTGAGGGCCGCACGCAAGGGCTGCGCAACGTCGCCAAGTCTGACTTGTGTCTCGCTCGCATAGTCGCGAACCGCCGCCTCGAGATTTTCGGCGCGCCAGGGGGCCAAGGCCGAAAAACGCGGGATCAGTCCTGCGATATGGATGCGGCCGCCCGCGTCGAGAATGCCGGCCGCCTTGGTGTCAAGCTTGAGCGGCCGCTCGGCGAAGAGGAACTGAGCGCCATCAAGGAGCTCGATCAAGGTTTTGGCCCGCTCCTTCAAACCCGGCATGGCGGCCGTCAATTTGACGCGCATCGCCTCGTCGAATTGGCCTTGAACCGCTTCACCGCCAGGCAGATGGGGCAAGGTCTCCACAAGCGCCGCAACGAGATCCTCATTCCGGCTTGCCCTTATATAATGTCCATTCATGTTTTCGAGTTTGACGAAATCGAAGCGGGCTGGCGAGCGACCGACATGGTCGAGGTCGAAACCCTCGATCATCTCTAGCGTTGAGAAGAACTCCTTGTCGCCATGACTCCAGCCGAGCCGCACCAGATAGTTGCGCAGGGCGGCCGGCAGATAGCCCATGGAGCGGTAGGCATCGACGCCAAGCGCGCCATGCCGTTTCGACAGTTTTGCGCCATCCGCCCCATGGATGAGCGGAATATGTGCCATCACGGGGATCGGCCAGCCGAGCGCCTCGTAGATCTGCGTTTGCCGCGCCGCATTGGTAAGGTGGTCGTCCCCGCGGATGATATGGGTAACGCCCATGTCGTGATCATCGACGACGACCGCGAGCATATAGGTCGGGGTGCCGTCGGAGCGCAGAAGAACGAGATCGTCGAGATCCTTATTGGGCCAGGTGACCCGCCCCTGCACCTTGTCGTCGATGCGGGTTTCCCCGTCCTGCGGCGCCTTCAGCCTTATGACCGGCTTGACGCCCGTCGGCGCATCGGTGGCGGGACGGTCGCGCCAGCGCCCGTCATAGCGCGGCGGGCGGCCTTCTGCGCGCGCCTTGGCGCGCATCTCATTGAGCTCCTCGGCGCTCGCATAGCAATAATAGGCGCGCCCGGCGGCAAGCAGGCTTTCGGCCACTTCGCGATGGCGGGCTGCGCGCTGAAATTGATAGATGACCTCGTCATCCCAATGCAGGCCAAGCCAGGAAAGACCATCAAGGATCGCGGCGATCGCCGCATCGGTCGAGCGCTCGCGGTCGGTATCCTCGATGCGAAGCAGCATCTTGCCACCGGCATGGCGAGCGAAGAGCCAGTTGAACAGCGCCGTCCGGGCGCCCCCGATATGGAGAAAGCCGGTGGGGGAAGGGGCAAAGCGGGTGATGACCGGAGGCGACATGAGTTTGATCCTGCGGCGCAAGGCCGCGTCGAGGTGGAGGGGATGTCATAGAGGAAAAAATGCCGAAAAAAGGGATTGAATTTCAAATATCCAAGTCTATGCCATGAAACGTACACGGCGGCGAAGTGGACGGCTTCTCCTCCTCAATTTATCCTGAAGCCGGATGCAGAGGAGCCATTCTTGCTCTAATACTCACGCGAGACAATTCCGAACGCGCGCATGGCTCCGCCCCTTCTCTTTCTACAAGATATTTTCCTCACGCTGGGCGGCAAGCCCCTGCTCGACGGGGCCTCGCTTGCCGTCTCGGCGGGTGAGCATTTGTGCCTTGTCGGGCGCAATGGCTCTGGCAAATCGACGCTTTTGAGGATTGCCGCGGGGTTGGTCGAGCCCGATCGCGGAACGGTTTTCGTCCAGCCGGGCGCCAGCCTGCGCTTTCTGCCGCAGGAGCCCGATCTTGCCGGCTTCGCTACGCTCTTCGATTATGTTGACGCAGGACTTGGGCCAACCGATGATCCGCATCAAGCCCGCGCGCTACTGCAGGCGCTAGGCTTGAGCGCCGAGGCGGATCCGGCGCGCGTATCCGGCGGCGAGGCCCGCCGCGCCGCGCTTGCACGGGCGCTGGCGCCGGACCCCGATATTCTGCTGCTTGATGAGCCAACTAATCATCTCGATCTGCCGGCGATCGAGTGGCTCGAAGAGACCCTCAAAGCGAGCCGTTCCGCGCTCGTGATCATCAGCCATGACCGGCGCTTTCTGCAAAATCTGTCGCGGGGCACGGTATGGCTTGATCGTGGCCGTACCCGCTCGCTTGCCAGGGGCTTTGCCGAATTCGAGGCCTGGCGCGACGCCGCGCTCGAGGAGGAAGAGCGCTTGGCCCATAAGGCCGACCGCAAGATCGCCGCCGAGGAGGACTGGCTGCGCTATGGCGTGACAGCGCGCCGCAAGCGTAATCAGAAACGGCTCGCCGATCTCAAGGCAATGCGGGTCGAACGCGCCCGCCGCACCACGGCGCAAAAGGTGAAACTGGAGCAAATCGAAGGCGAACTCTCAGGCCGGCTGGTGATTGAGGCGCGCGACATCAGCAAGGCCTTCGGCCCCCGTCCCATCGTCAAAAATCTGTCGCTGCGAATCCTACGTGGCGACCGCCTAGGCCTTATCGGTGCCAATGGCGCGGGCAAGACGACGCTGGTCAATCTCCTGATCGGCCTTCTTCCTCCGGATCAGGGGACGATCCGCCAGGGCGCCAATCTTGCGATCGCAACCCTCGATCAAAGCCGGACGAGCCTGCCTCCCGATACCGTTTTGAAAGACGCGCTGACCGGCGGCAGTAGCGATTTTGTCGAGATCAATGGCGAGCGCCGACATGTCATCGGCTATATGAAGGCTTTTCTTTTTGGCCCTGAGCAGGCGCGAACGCCGATCGGGCGGCTGTCCGGCGGCGAGCGGGCGCGACTCATGCTGGCGAGAGCCTTGGCCAAGCCTTCCAATCTTCTCGTGCTTGACGAGCCGACCAATGATCTCGATCTTGAAACGCTCGACATGCTCCAGGAGATGCTCGCCGATTACCAAGGAACTCTGATCCTTGTAAGCCATGACCGTGATTTTCTTGACCGGCTGACGACTTCGGTGCTTGTCAGCGAAGGTTCCGGCCTCTGGATCGAATATGCGGGCGGCTATTCCGATATGCTTGCGCAGCGCGGCACGGCAAACTTTGCGATAAAGGCGGTCGCGGAAAAACCGGCCGCGAAGGAGAAGCCGAAAGCGACGGCCCCGCATGAGCCCATCCAAAAACCGCGTCTCAGCTTCAAGAACAAGCACCGTCTCGCCATCCTGCCAGGCGAGATCGAGGCCTTGCGTCAAAAAATAGCCAGGCTGCAATCACTCCTCGGCGACGGCGGGCTCTATGCGCGCGATCCCGAGAAATTCAAGCAGGCCTCGGGGGCCTTCGCCCGGACGCAAGAGCAATTGACGAAAGCCGAGGAGGACTGGCTCGAACTTGAAATTCTGCGCGAGGCCAGCGAGGCATGAGACATGATTGAGCTTGATGGATCAAGGCTCGTGCCCGCGAACGGCAAGGCGAAATCCCTGGTGCTGCTCCTGCATGGGGTGGGCGCGAAGGGGGCGGATCTTCTCGATCTTGCCCATGCTCTTCAATCCTATCTGCCGGAAAGCTTGCTGGTCGCTCCTAATGCGCCCTTTCCCTTTGATGGGGCGAGCATGCGGCTGCAATGGTTGTTGGCGAAGTTCGCCAGAGCCTGCGCGGGTGCTCTCTTCGAGGCGCGGCCGCCGCGCTTGCAATGGTTCAGCTTGCGGGACCGCACGCCGGATGTCAGGCTCGCCAACCTTCGCGAAGCGGCTCACATTCTCAACATCTATGCCGATCGGCTCTTGTCCAGTCTCGGCCTTCCTCCTGAGAAACTGGCTTACGTCGGCTTCTCGCAAGGTGGTCATGTCGCCCTTTATGCCAGCCTGCGCCACAGCGCGCCGATCGCCGGCGCAGTCTCTTTCTGCGGAGCGTTGCCGGACACGCCGGCCTTGGAAAAAGACATTCTCGGCAAGCCGCCCATCTTGCTCATTCAAGGCGAGACCGATGACGTCGTGCCTTACCGGGCGCAGGTCAGGACCGGTGCCTTGCTCGAAGCGGCGGGTGTAAGTGTTGAAGCCGTGGTAAGACCGGGCCTTGGCCACGCCATCGACCCGAAAGGGATTGCGCTGGCCGGGACCTTTCTTCGACGCGTGCTGGCAGGCGACAGCGTTGGGATTTCAGTCTGACCTGCCGTCTTGCGCGCAAAGGTTGACGGAGATTCAGACCCATCCTCGGATCAATTCGATCCAAAATCATCGTGATCTGGGACGCCAGCGGGCCCGGCCGTTCACGGCGGATTTTGCGGTCCAAGCTCACCGCCGACCTTGCGCTGCAAGAAGGTGACCGAAGCGAACGCGCCAAGCCAGGAGCCGGCCGCGGCGAAGAAGACATAGACGGCATTTTCAGTATAGCTGATCACGGCGAAAGCGGACAGAAGATACCAGATGGCGCTCCAATTGGCGGCTTTGAATCTTTGCCGGCCTGCGACCGCCGCGTTGAAGAAGACATAGGCTGCATCGGTGGTCGCGGTGGAGGCAAGCACACCGATCGCAATCCAGGGGTTGAGTGCGCCGATCATCCGGAACGTCCCTCCTTGAAAGCCGCCATGCCCTTGCGGGCGAGCGAATCGGCGCGTTCATTCATCGCATCCTGCGCATGGCCCTTCACCCAGCACCAGTCGATTTGATGCAGCGCTGCGGCGGCATCGAGCCGCTGCCAAAGCTCCACGTTCTTGACGGGTTTGCGATCGGCCGTGCGCCAGCCGTTGCGTTTCCAGCCTGTGATCCAGCTGGTGATCCCCGATTTCAAATAATTCGAATCGGTGTGCAATCGAATCGCGACAGGCCGCTTCAAAGCCTCGAGCGCCATGATGGCCGCGGTCAGCTCCATGCGGTTGTTGGTGGTATCCGGCTCGCCACCGTAAAGCTCCTTCTCACGCCCGGCGCAAGATAAAATGACTCCCCATCCGCCTGGCCCTGGATTGCCGGAGCATGCCCCATCCGTCCAGATCGAAACCTGGTCGGTCAGCGCATGAGGCCGAGTTCGCGTGGTGTGGTGATCTTCTGATGGAAACATAATTTGCCGAAATATTCGAGCGGGTCTTTCGGATGCACCAGCGCATCCACCGGGACATTCAGCCAATCGACGAGCCGCGTCAGGGCGAAGCGAAGTGCAGCCCCTCGCGCTAGAATGGGGAGCGCCTCGATCTCATGATCGTCAAGCCGGCGTATCCGCTCATAGGCACTGAAAAAAGCAAGCCCTTTGCCGATGTTGAATGCGCCATCCGGCTCGAAACACCAGGCGTTAAGACAGATCGCGACATCATAAGCAAGCTCATCCGTACAGGCGAAATAGAAATCGATGAGCCCGGAAAGCTCATCTCCGACGAATAGAACATTGTCGGGAAAAAGATCGGCATGGATGACACCGTGCGGCAAATGATCCGGCCAGCTTTTGCAAAGAAAAGTTAATTCCGCTTCTATGTCGTCGGCCAAGCCCTTGCGCACTTCGTCGGCGCGCGCGCGCGCATCCGCAAAGAGACCTGGCCACGCATGCGGTCCCAGCGCGTTGGAGCGGGTGAGTGGGAAGCTTGCGCCACACTGATGCAGCCGACCAAGTGCTTCGCCGACGGCGGCGCAGCGGCGCACGCTCGGCCGCCCATCCCACATGCCTTCGAGAAAGGTGACGATCGCCGCCGGGCGCCCGGCAAGACGTCCAAATGCCTGACCCTGCCGATTGCGCACGGGAAGAGGACAATTGAGCCCCTGGCGGGCCAAATGCTCCATCAGCCCGAGGAAGAACGGCAGGTCTTTTTCATCCACACGCTTCTCATAAAGGGTCAGGATGAAGCAGCCGGATTCGACATGCAGAATGAAATTGGAATTCTCGACGCCTTCGGCTATCCCTTTCAAGGAACGAACCTGACCAAGATCATAATCTGCAAGAAAGCGGGCAAGCTCCGCTTCTTTGACTTCGGTATAAACAGCCATCACCCATCCAGGCGATTGATCGACTCGAGCATGTTGCGGAAAGTAAGCTTGTGCCTGCTCATCCTGTTTTGCCCCTCATCCTGAGTTTGTCGAGGACTGAGTTTGTCGAACTGAGGAGCGCCCAAAGGGCGCACTCGAAAAATGAGCCTCAACAAAGCCAACTCAGGAGCCTGCTACAAGGACCCCGCCACGATTTCCTCTATGCCAATGGTGGGATCAAGGTCAAACCGCTTTCAAAAGGCAAATCCTCACCCGGACAAGCCTTGGCAAAAGACATCGCATTTGAAGGTGGGGGATGAACTACATCAAGCCGTCATCCGCGCCCGGACTTTGTCGGTTTCGGCAGGGGGCGCTTTCTCATCTGGATGTTTCCCATCCGGATGAATGACTCCACAGGAGATGATGAGCTTGACTGCGTCATCCGGGCTGATGCCGACCTCGACCACATCGCGCGCCGGTAGAAAGAAGTAAAACCCCGTCGTCGGATTGGGCGTGCAGGGCAGGAAGACGGAGACATAATCATCCCCGGGCAAATGGCGGGCAATGGCTTCGGCTGGCGGCGTGCAGATGAAGACGAGCGACCAGGAACCTTTGCCGGGATATTCGATAAGTCCAACTTTGCGGAATGAAGTGCCGGATTGGGAGAAGACCGTCTCAAAGACCTGCTTCACGCTCTTATAGATCGAGCGGACCACCGGCATATGAGCGAGGAAGGCCTCGCCGAGACGGATCAGGGTACGCCCGGCCAGATTGGCGGCCAGAAATCCAAGCAGAGTCAGAGCGAGAAAGGCGAAAATGACACCAAACCCCGGCAAAGGAAAAGGCAGGTGACTGTCCGGCCAAAAACGGACCGGGACGATCCGCTTGACCCCGCTATCGATCGTGTCGACGAACCACCAAACGATATAAACCGTCACCGCGAGCGGGCCCGCGACAATCACGCCGGTCAAAAACCAATTGCGAATCCGCCAGCCGAGGCCGGTCCCCTTGACGGAAGGCGTTTCCATTCTCAGGTGAGGCGGAGACGAAGTTTCGAAAGGCACCTTCATGGGAGCTGTTCCACTTGCGGCATGGAAGTTATCTATATGATTATGCGTTGCGCATCGCAAAAAATTCTAAGGATTTGATGACCGGGGAATCACCGGAAATAATTTTCACATTTATGCCTAATAAGAAGACATTCTGCTAATTCTGCGTGACATTGCCCTTAACCTGAGCTAGGTTGCCCCCGTAAGCCGTTCAAGGCCGAAGCCGCCAATAAGTTCGGCGCAGCAGTCCAAGTCTTGGGAGGACGCTTATTCCGCCTATCGCCACGATGTGGTGAAGCCTTCATCTGCAAGGCAAGGCAAGTGAGTAAGTCATGGACAGGACTCAAAGGGGCGAAGATACGATCTTCGCCCCTATTTTATCCTCAAAGAGGCGGGGCGGCACCGGGATCGAGATGATCGAGAGCAAAGGTCTGACCTATGCCGGCGCGGGTGTCGATATCGATGCTGGGAACGCGCTGGTTGAAAAGATCAAGCCGATCATCCGGTCAACCAGGCGCAAGGGCGCCGATGCCGAGATTGGTGGGTTTGGCGGCTTGTTCGATCTCAAGGCAGCGGGCTTTCGTGACCCTATCCTGGTTGCCGCCAATGATGGCGTTGGCACCAAGATCAAGATCGCTATTGAATCGGGGATTCATGACACGGTCGGCATCGATCTCGTTGCCATGTGCGTCAATGATCTCATCGTGCAGGGTGCCGAGCCGCTTTTCTTTCTTGATTATTATGCAGCAGGCAAGCTTGAGGCCGATCTGGCGGCGCGCGTGATCGACGGCATCGCGCAAGGCTGCCGGGAATCCGGCGCCGCACTGATTGGTGGGGAGACCGCCGAAATGCCCGGCATCTATGCCGGGATCGATTACGATCTCGCGGGCTTTGCGGTCGGGGCTGTCGAGCGGGACAAGCTCTTGCCAAGACGAGATATTCAGCAGGGGGATCTGGTTTTAGGCCTGCCTTCCTCAGGCGTTCATTCCAATGGTTTTTCGCTGGTACGAAGGATTGTGGCGCAAACCGGCCTCATCTGGCAGGGTCCAGCACCTTTCGCTCCGCAACGGTCCTTGGCGGAAGCCCTGCTGGCGCCGACCCGGATCTATGTCAAAACCATTTTACGCCTCCTGCAGGAGAGCGATGGCGTCAAGGCTCTGGCCCACATCACCGGTGGGGGCTGCCCGGAGAATTTGCCTCGCGTCCTCCCAATGGCACTCGGTGTCAAACTCGATCTGACGGCTTTTCCGGTTCCGGAAGTCTTTCAATGGCTGGCGAGATCCGGCGGCGTCGCTGAAGCAGAGATGCTGCGCACATTCAATTGCGGGATCGGGATGAGCCTGATCATCGAAGCCGGATGCCGCGATGAGATCACTCAATCACTCATGCGCGCCGGTGAGATGCCCGTCGTAATCGGTGAAGTCGTGCCGACACAAAACGACAAACGCTTTTTCACCGATGGAAAGCTAGCCTTGTGACAGCGGCGCGCAAACGCACGGCCGTCTTGATCTCCGGGCGGGGTTCAAATCTGCAGGCGCTGATTGCGCGGGCCCGCGATCCCTCCTTTCCAGCTGAAATCGTCCTGGTCTTGGCCAACCGGCCGGAGGCGGCTGGGCTGGTTTTCGCCCGGGAGAGCGCAATAAGGAGCGCCCTCGTCGATCACAAAATTTATGCCGGGCGGGAAGAGTTCGAACGAGCGCTTCAGAGCCTGCTCGATTTGCACAAGATCGAGCTGATCTGCCTCGCCGGCTTCATGCGGATTCTGACACCCTGGTTCGTTAAGCTCTGGGAAGGCCGGATGATCAACATCCATCCGGCGCTTCTGCCCGCCTATCGCGGTCTTGATACCCATGCCCGCGCCTTGACCGACGGCGCAAAGATCCATGGCTGCACCGTGCATTTTGTCGGGTCTGCGATGGATGAAGGCCCGATTATCGCGCAGGCGGCCGTTGCGGTTCTCGATGAAGATACACCGCAATCCCTTGCGGCCCGGGTTCTCGCTGAAGAGCACCGGGTCTATCCGGAGGCCTTGGCGCGATTGGCAGAAGGGAGTCTCAAGATTGATGGCAATCGTGTCCTTACCGGAGGACCGAGGGTCGTGCCGCCTGCCCTGCGAGTGCCGTTTGACGGGGATGATACAATGAGAAAGGAAAAGAAATAAACGCAAGTAGATCCATTATTTTGATTCAAAGGCATTGCCGGTGCTGTTCGTTCTCCCGCCTTGGTTGCCGGGTGGCTATGGGTGCCTATCCTCACCCCATTGAAACACGCCGGCCAATGTGTCCGCGCGTGACAAGAACGGGATGCGCAAAAGTGTGACCCGGTTTTGCACTCCCGCACTAAGTTACGAGAATCGATCACGATGATTTTGGATCGAATCGATCCAAAATCATCGTGATCTAACGGCTGATGGAAGGACTTCTGGCTCGCGGTTTGACCCAGTGGCATTGATAGCGCAAAGTTCGTCGCCGCCAGGTGCAGCGGCAACCACGGCTTTGGCCAAAGGCCGTTCTCTTTATGATCCCCGAAAGGGACCTTCGGCGTGATGTTGCGGAGCGCGCCGGCCCGTCGAGCCAGGCTCAAGAAAATCCAAGAAAAGTCGATCGTGCTTGGATGAGGAACAGGATCGTCACGGAGGCTCACGGGTGAGAGGCCGCGCCTCGAACGATCGTGCGACTGCGGGAGTCTGGGAGGACGAGGCTGGACCGAGCGTTTCGCGCGGCCTCTCACCGACCTAAGACGCATGAAATCCGCAAAATCCGCCACCATGAATCCCGCGGCACGATGCGCTTCAAACTGATACGCACAGTTCGGGGGCGCGGGCTTTGTGTCTTCACGGCTGCTGTGATGACTGGCTGAGCCCGCAAGGGTCACGGAGCAGGAAATAATGGTCGCAATCAAAAATCACGAAGCGGAAAAATTTCTCGCCCGTCTGCCGGGCCATGTCTTTCTCTATCTTTTCTTCGGCACGGATCCAGGCCTGATCAGCGAGCGAGCGCGGAGGATCCTGATGGCTTGCGTCGACGATCCGAAGGACCCGTTCCAGCTCGTGCGGATCAATGGTGATGAGCTGGCGGGCGACCCTCTGCTTCTTGCCGACGAGGCCAATATGGTTCCCCTGTTCGGGGGCCGGCGAGCGATCGTGATTGAGGCCGGCGTCAAAGCTTTTGTGAGTGCGCTTGAACCCCTCTTCAAGGCGCCGCCGCGCGGCTGCACGATCGTCATCGAGGCTGGGACACTGAAGAAGGATGCGCCTCTGCGCCTCCTGTGCGAGCGGGACAAGAATGCCGTGGCGATCCAGTGCCATCCCGATTCGGCGCAAGATCTCGAACGGCTGATCGCCACTGATGTCTTGGCGGCGGGTCGGACGATCACCCCGGAAGCGAAGGCCTTTCTCACCCATCATCTCGGCCAGGATCGATTGGTGACCCGTTCGGAAATCGAGAAGCTTCTGCTGTATACGCATGGCGCGGCTGAAATTGGTTTTGAAGATGTTGAAGCCATCGTCAGCGACGCGGCGGCTGTGATCGCCGACAAGGCGATCTATGCTGCTTTTGAGGGGGATTTTACGGCGCTGGACTTAGCCTTGCAGCAAAGCCATGGAAGTCCCGCCGATTGCGGCACTCTTCTCGCTGCCGCCTTGCGTCATGGGCTTGATCTTCATCGCGCCCGCAGCGGCGGGCCGGATGGGGAGGGGTCTCGCGCAGCGGCCTTCAGGCGCCGCGATATCTTCGCGCGCCATTTGCGCAACTGGACGCAAGAGAAGCTTTTTCAAGCGACAAATCTGCTTGCCGAGGCAATCGCCCGGACGCGCCGCGAGCCAAGGCTCGCTCCGGCTCTGGCCGCACGCGCGCTGATGACATTGGCGCGCATGGCGAAGGGCAAGGGCCCAGGAAGATAAGCCGAACGAAGTTGCAAGCGCGGCGGTGCTTCCCAGGTCCCGATAGGATGTCCGGATACCGAGTCGGCTCATTTCCGGCAGACTGCGCTGTTTTGCCGCGAATGGAAAGGTGGCCCGGCCTGTCATGCTCTTGCACCTTGGACTTCGACGGCCCGTTGCCGGACAGTGTCGCTTCAGCGATAGCGTTTCGTGCGATGCAAGCCCGATCAATGGCTAGAATACCGTCCCATTCTTGCAAATATGGCGATGCTGGCTTCAGTTGTGGATCGTTTTTCGCCTTCGGCTCGCAATGACGGTTGCCGCCGGATCATACCTTTAGGACCCAAGCTTCAGGGTTGCGCCGCACAAGGCTCTATGCTAGTGACCCGTCGCCCTCAGGGCCGAGGTGTGCTCCCCTCAGTCCGCTTCCCCTTCGCGCTACGCTCTTCGCGGCTTTCGCCGGATGATGCGCAGTTTCCTGCAAAGCGGTTCACCAAAGCGGATGGCCGGCGCAGCTTGGCCTGGGCGCATGATTTTGTGGGGATTTCGTTGGCGAAGCCAAATACACGGGCGACAGGAGTGGCTGGGCGTTATGCCCAGGCGCTGTTCGCGCTGAGCGAGGAAACGGGCGCGACCGAGAAGACGGCAGCCGATCTTGCCGCCTTCCAGCAATGGATTGACGAAAGTCCCGACCTGCGGCGCTTCGTCAAAAGCCCGGTTTTTTCCGCCGAGGAACAGGTGAAGGCGCTGAGCGCATTGCTCGCCCAGGCCGGGATCACCGGGATCGTCGCGAATTTCTTGAAGCTTGTCGCGGCGAAGCGCCGGCTTTTCGCGCTGAGTGACATGATCAGCGCCTTCAACGCGCTTTATGACGCGCGACAGGGTATCACAAGGGCAGAGGTGACCGCCGCCGGAGAACTGAAGCCCGAGCATATCGAGGCGCTGCGCGCCGCGCTCAGCGAGACGTCCGGCGGGCGGGTCGATATCGGCGTCAAGATTGATTCCTCGATCATCGGAGGGCTAGTCGTCAAGCTCGGCTCGCGCATGGTTGACTCTTCGCTCAAAACCAAACTCAATTCGATCCGCACACATTTGAAAGAGGCCGGCTAATGGAGATCCGCGCAGCGGAAATTTCCGCGATCCTCAAGAAGGAAATCGCCAACTTCGGCAATGAAGCCGAGGTGACCGAGGTAGGCCAAGTTCTTTCGGTCGGAGATGGCATCGCCCGAATCTATGGTCTCGACAATGTCCAGGCGGGCGAGATGGTCGAGTTCGAAAACGGCGTCCGCGGCATGGCGTTGAACCTCGAAAGCGACAATGTCGGCATCGTTATTTTTGGTTCCGACCGCGATATAGGCGAGGGCCAGACGGTGAAGCGCACGAGCGCAATCGTCGATGTGCCGGTGGGCGAGGGCCTGCTCGGCCGGGTCGTCGACGCGCTCGGCAATCCGATCGACGGCAAGGGGCCGATCGTTTTTGAGAAGCGGGCCCGGGTCGACGTCAAGGCGCCCGGGATCATCCCGCGCAAATCCGTGCATGAGCCGATGTCGACCGGCCTCAAGGCGATCGATGCGCTGATTCCGATCGGACGCGGCCAACGCGAGCTGATCATCGGCGACCGGCAGACTGGCAAGACGGCGGTGGCGCTCGACACCATCCTCAACCAAAAGCCCCTGAACCAGGGCACCGACGAGAGCCTGAAGCTCTATTGCGTCTATGTCGCGGTCGGCCAGAAGCGCTCGACCGTAGCGCAATTCGTCAAGGTGCTCGAAGAGCAGGGCGCGCTCGCCTATTCAATCGTGATTGCCGCGACCGCTTCCGATCCGGCGCCCATGCAGTTCCTCGCGCCCTTCGCCGGCTGTGCCATGGGCGAATATTTCCGCGACAATGCCAAGCATGCGCTGATCATCTATGACGATCTCTCCAAGCAGGCGGTCGCCTACCGGCAGATGTCGCTGCTGCTGCGCCGACCGCCGGGCCGCGAAGCCTATCCGGGCGACGTCTTCTATCTGCATTCCCGCCTCCTGGAGCGAGCTGCCAAGCTTAATGACTCCAAGGGCGCCGGCTCGCTGACCGCTCTGCCGATCATCGAAACCCAGGCGAATGACGTCTCGGCCTATATCCCGACCAATGTCATCTCGATCACCGACGGGCAGATCTTTTTGGAAACCGATCTCTTCTATCAGGGCATCCGCCCCGCGGTGAACGTCGGTCTTTCCGTTTCGCGTGTCGGCTCTTCGGCGCAGACCAAGTCGATGAAGAAGGTCGCCGGCAAAATCAAGGGCGAGCTCGCTCAGTATCGCGAGATGGCGGCTTTCGCCCAGTTCGGGTCCGATCTTGATGCGACGACGCAGCGCTTGCTGGCGCGCGGCGCGCGTCTCACAGAGCTTTTGAAGCAGGCGCAATTTTCGCCCCTCAAGATCGAGGAGCAGGTTTGCGTGATCTATGCCGGGGTCAATGGCTATCTCGACGCCCTTCCGGTCGACCGGGTAAAGGCTTTCGAGGAAGGTCTTCTGTCGCTGCTTCGCACCCAGCATCAGGCGCTGCTGGAGGCGATCCGAACCTCGAAGGATCTCTCCGACGATTCGGCCAAGACGCTTAAATCGGTCATCGATGGCTACGCCAAGAACTTCGCCTGATCGGAAGCCTCTCCTGATGAAACCTGACGAACGGCAAAGGCATTGCCGGAATAGAGGGAAAGCGAAGAGACCATGCCCTCGCTGAAGGATCTGCGAAACCGGATTGCCTCGGTCAAAGCGACCCAAAAGATCACCAAGGCGATGCAGATGGTTGCCGCGGCGAAACTCCGTCGCGCCCAGCTCGCCGCAGAAGCGGCGCGGCCGTATGCGGAGCGGATGGAAAAAGTGCTCACCAATGTCGCCGCCTCGATCGGCAGCGAGGGCCAGGTGCCGGCACTGCTGCGTGGTGGCGAGGGCGCGACCCATCTGCTCGTTGTTTGCACGGCGGAACGCGGCCTTTGTGGTGCCTTCAACTCCTCGATCGCGAGGCTCGCCCGCGACACGGCGGTTTCGCTCACCAGCCAGGGTAAAAAAGTCAAATTCCTCTGCGTCGGCAAGAAAGGCTATGACATTCTGCGCCGCCAGTTCGGCGGGCAGATCCTCGAAGTCATCGATCTGCGCGCAGTGCGCAACCTCGGCTACGAGGATGCCGATGCCATCGGGCGGAAGATCGTCGCGCTGCATGCGGCGTGTGAATTCAGCGTTGCAACCTTATTCTTCTCGCGGTTCAAATCGGTTATCGCGCAGATCCCCACGGCCCAGCAGATCATTCCGCCCGCGCTTCCGCAAAGGGTTCCAAGTGGTGCACCGTCGGCGGTTTATGATTATGAGCCGGATGCGGAAGAGATTCTGAATTCGCTGCTGCCGCGTAACATCTCGGTCCAGATCCTGCGGGCTCTGCTTGAGAACGCCGCATCCGAGCAGGGCGCAAGGATGAGCGCCATGGACAATGCCTCGCGCAACGCCGGCGAGATGATCCGCAAGCAGACGCTCCGTTACAACCGCTCGCGCCAGGCGATGATCACCAAGGAGCTGATCGAGATCATCTCCGGAGCCGAGGCAGTGTGAGATTGTCCGCCATCGGGCGAGCAGGTGAGCATAGATAGATTGATCAAGAGGATAGAGCATGGCAGACGCCGCATCCAACTTGCCCACGGGTCACATAACGCAGGTCATCGGCGCCGTTGTCGATGTGAAATTCGACGGGCATCTGCCGGAGATTTTGAACGCTCTCGAAACCGAGAATCACGGAAGCCGCTTGGTTCTCGAAGTCGCCCAACATCTGGGCGAGAACTCAGTGCGCTGCATCGCCATGGATGTGTCGGAAGGCTTGGTACGCGGCCAGAAAGTAGTCGACACCAAGGGGCCGATCTCGGTGCCCGTAGGCGAAGAATGTCTCGGCCGCATCATCAATGTCATTGGTGATCCGGTCGATGAGCTGGGGCCGGTCGAATCGAAAACAAAGCGCGCCATTCACCAGCCGGCGCCCTCTTATGCCGACCAATCGACCGAGGCGCAGATTCTCATCACCGGCATCAAGGTCGTCGATCTTCTCGCCCCTTATGCGAAGGGCGGCAAGGTCGGCCTCTTCGGCGGCGCCGGTGTCGGCAAGACCGTGCTCATCATGGAACTCATCAACAATATCGCCAAGGCACATGGCGGCTATTCAGTATTCGCCGGCGTCGGCGAGCGCACCCGCGAGGGCAATGACCTTTATCATGAGATGATCGAATCCAAGGTCAATATGGACCCGCATGAACATGGCGGCTCTACGAAGGGCTCGAAATGCGCCCTCGTCTATGGCCAGATGAACGAGCCCCCGGGTGCCCGTGCCCGCGTTGCGCTGACGGGCCTCACCATTGCCGAGGACTTCCGTGATCAGGGCCAGGATGTGCTCTTTTTTGTCGACAACATCTTCCGCTTCACCCAGGCGGGCTCGGAAGTCTCGGCGCTATTGGGTCGCATTCCTTCCGCTGTCGGCTATCAGCCGACCCTCGCAACCGACATGGGCGCGCTGCAGGAGCGCATCACCACCACGACAAAGGGCTCGATCACTTCGGTGCAGGCGATCTATGTGCCGGCCGACGACTTGACCGATCCGGCGCCCGCCACCTCCTTCGCCCATCTCGATGCGACGACGGTGCTGTCGCGCAGCATTGCGGAAAAGGGCATCTATCCGGCGGTCGATCCGCTCGATTCCACCTCGCGCATGCTCTCCCCGCTCATCGTCGGTGAGGAGCATTATACGGTCGCTCGAAAGGTGCAGCAGACTTTGCAGCGCTACAAATCCTTGCAGGACATCATCGCCATTCTCGGCATGGATGAGCTCTCCGAAGAAGACAAACTCACTGTTGCCCGGGCACGGAAAATCGAGCGCTTCCTGTCGCAGCCTTTCCATGTCGCCGAGGTTTTTACCGGCTCGCCCGGAAAACTCGTCGCCCTCGCCGATACGATCAAGGGCTTCAAGGGGCTGGTCGAAGGCCAATATGATCACTTGCCGGAGGCTGCCTTCTACATGGTCGGCAGCATCGATGAAGCGGTCGAGAAGGCGCAGAAACTTGCCGCCGAGGCGGCTTGAGGTAAGAGGCGCGGCATGGCGGCTTTTCATTTTGAAATCGTTTCTCCCGAAACGCTCGTCTTTTCGGGAGAAGCCCTGTCCGTCACCGTGCCGGGTGCCGAGGGGGAATTCACCATCCTTTCCGGCCACGCGCCCTTGATATCAAGCCTGAAGCCAGGATTGGTGACGATCGAGGCAGCGGCCGCGCAGAAGCGCCAGATTTTCGTGCCTGGCGGTTTTGCCGAGGTCGGCCTTTCCGGCCTCACCGTTCTCGCCGACCGGACGATCGAACTCGCCGAGCTTGACGCGGCCAAATTGGATGCCGAGATCGTCAGCGCCGAGGCGGCGGTTGCTGCGGCCACTTCGGACGAAGTTCGCCGCGTCGCAACTGAAAAACGCGATCATTTGCAGGAATTGAAGGCCGCGCTGAACATCTGAGACTTCGGGCTCAGGGCCGGAAAAGCGCTCGATCCGGGGGCCCATTTTTCGTTTGGCGGCAGTGAGAGAGCCGGGCTCCGTGGCAATTCCCGCGTCATTGACTCGGGCTTGAGGATTCTATCCCTCGCATTTTCTTGACGCGAACCAGAATCCACTTCGCCGGAATATGCTAAAATTGCATTGATGGACTCTGCGCTGGCGCTCATCGCCGATCCTTCGGCTTGGCTTGCCCTGGTGACGCTGGTCGCCATGGAAATCGTGTTGGGTGTCGACAATCTGATTTTTGTCGCCCTCCTCTCAGCTAAGCTGCCGGAAGAATATGCGGGGCGTGCGCGCTGCATTGGGGTCGGCTTCTCGCTCATTTTTCGCGTGCTGCTGCTCGCCGGCGCCGCTTATGTGGTCCATCTGACGAGGCCGGTTTTTTTCCTATTTCGCCAAGCCTTTTCCTGGCGGGACCTGATCCTCATCGCGGGTGGTCTCTTTCTTGTAGTCAAGGCGACCCGGGAAATCCACGAATCAGTCGAGCCCGAGGAAAAATTGAAAGCCGCGGCGCCCAAGAGCCCAGCCTTTCGGGCAACCGTTGTGCAGATCGCCCTGCTCG
>DATJTB010000172.1:0-10107 GCA_035503795.1 Methylocella sp. | reverse complement strand
CGCCAATACGCCGCTCAATGAAGCTTCGTTTGACGGACGCAACCTCACTTGTCCGCTGCACGGCTGGACCTGGGATTTGACGACTGGCGAACCGGCGAAGGCGGAAGAATGCGGGCTCGCCGAATATCCGATGAAGGTCGAAGACGGGATCGTCTATATTGACACAGAGGGTGTTTCGCCGCGCTTCGCCGAAACCTGAATCCAGACTTTGGATCCTGAAAAGCCACCAAGCCGACCGATCCGAAATCAGGAAACGCGATCGATTCTAAAAACTTGAGACGCGGGATTTCAGCGAAAAACCGGTACCCACTTTTTCGCATCCCGCTCTAGGAGAGTGCGCCATAAAGCCAGCGGCGCAAATCCGCCGTGGAAAGCAGGCCCGCGATCCGGGCGATCTCGTGGCGATCGCGGATCACGCTCAAGGTGGGAATGCTCGAGATGCGGAAATATTGCGCGAGTGCGGTTTCTTGATCCGTGTTCACCTTTGCGAAACGCAGGAGCGGCTCGAATTCCGCCGCGAGCCGTTCAAAAATCGGCGCCATGGTCTGACAAGGCCCGCACCATTCAGCCCAGAAATCGATGACCAGCGGCAAGCCCTCGGCTTGCGCTTGCGCATTGAAACGCTCGGTCGTCAGGTGAAGGGGCCGCCCGTCGAAGAGCGGGCTTGTGCAAGAGCTGCAATGAGATCCCTTCAGATCTCCTCCTTGTTCAATCGGATTCAACGCATCGCATGAAGGACAGGGAATGATGAGTTTGTTTTCGTTCATGGACATGCCTTAAGTATAAGCGCAGCGCTGTTCCTATATCCTCATCTTGTACGATCAACACCGTTATAAGTCTAAAGTTAATAACGAAGATGTTGGAATACGAACATTCGAGGCGATCGACTT
Organism: Methylocella sp.; assembly: GCA_035503795.1. GTDB lineage: Bacteria > Pseudomonadota > Alphaproteobacteria > Rhizobiales > Beijerinckiaceae > Methylocapsa. Next base: position 9,217 of record DATJTB010000172.1, on the reverse strand, counting down.
CGACGCTTGGATTTCTGAAAGGTCGTCTTTTTTCCGCAAGCTTCTCATCTTACTGATCTATTCCGGTTTCATGGGCATGGCGGGTTTATTGCATCCAGAGGCTTTCAGGACACCGGACGATGGTTAATGTCTCGATTAGTGCAGGATTTTTGCCATGACGGCCCCCGCACGATGGGCGATTAGGGAATAAGGAGGAGCACAGCAGTATGTCGGAGCAAAAGGTCACGGTCGAAAAACTGCCCAATGGCAAATGGGCCTGCTTTCTTCATTTGCCGGATCATCCGGAGCCGATCAATCTTGGCAAGGAATTCAAGAGCGAAGAACGGGCCGAGACGTGGCTCAATGTGTCCGAAGCCGATACAGCCATCGCCATGATGACACAGAAATATAAAAAGGGCTGACTGAGCTCGGAGGCGCCTCGAGATGATTTCAGCATTATCGAGAGGGCGCACCTTTGACCTTTTGCATTGTGCGTGATTCACTGGGAGGCTCCGTCTCGGAGGCCCCCAGTGAGCGACGCGGTTGATATTTTCGCGGAGAGGTAGTTCCTGGGCGCGGTCCTTTCGGAGCATTTTTCTGTTCGATGGCCTGCCTTTGCCAAGCGGGCCCGCCGCATATTGGCGCAAAATCTCAACCTGTTTTGGATTGGTTTCGGTCATTGATGTTCTCACAAAGCCAGGCTCATTCTTATTCCTGGCTCCGCTGGTGCTGCAACAACTGATCGATTTGCCGCTTCAGCCTGGGCAGATCGTCGGTGACGGTCATCCATAAACTCTCAAGGCCACGGCGAAATATTGGTGAATGACGACATTGCGCATCGCGCGCATCTGTGCCCAGGGAAGCTCGGGATGCTGGTCGATGAAACCCGGGGCGGCGCGGTTCATCTGCGTCACGGCCTCGCCGATAATTTCGATATTACCTACAACTGCATCCTGAAGCTGGCGGTTCTTCGCGAACGCTTCAAAGTCCGGCGCCGATTGCATGTAGCTCATCGCGCGGGTGATAGCTTGAATGATGTGCTCTAAATAGTCCTCGGCCCGTTCGGGGTGCTTCACAGCACCTCGGCCTTCTGCAAGACGCTGTTACGAAACTTGGCAGGCAACGCAGCAGGCGTTACGACGGAGACCTCTACTCCGAGCAGTTTTTCAGCATCAATTTTGAAAGCCGCAAGCGCCATCAAACCCGTCTTTTCCGCGGGTTCAACCAGTAAGTCGAGATCGCTGTCTTCCGCGTCCGTCTTGCTCAAGACAGACCCGAAGACGCGCGCACCCAGTAAGCCGTGGTGGCGGACAAGTTCGCGCAACTCCTCGCGATGAGCATCAAGAGCTTCAGATGGCTTCATCTATTTCCATCATAGGTACAAGGTGATGGTCTCAGCCCAAACATTTGTCGATCGTACAGGGAGACCTTTGCCGGCGGCAACCAGAGGGCAAAAGGAAACCGTCCGTGCTTGATTCGATCCTACAAAAATTTTGGCTTCTCTTTACCAAAATGGCGAGCGAACGACCGTCTGATACCTTGTAAGGTTTTGGCCTCGACCGGACAAAAATGTTTCACGTGAAACATTTTTGTAAGGTTCCTGGGCACGCCTGCGCGGCGGGGCTTGTAAGGCGCTGGGCGTTGTTGCGAGCCAACGGGTCCGGCTTCGGCCCCGTTGGCTCCTCGTGAACCTATTCCGCCGCCAAGCCCATCGCCTCGGCCTTTTTCAACAGCGCTTCCGCCATGCGGATGCTCGCGATGTCGATGAGCTTGCCGTCGAGCGACACGGCGCCCTTGCCGGCCTTGGCGGCATCGGCCATCGCAACGACGATGCGGCGGGCCTTCGTCACTTCCGCGTCGGACGGCGTGAAGACCTGGTTGGCGAGCGCGATCTGCGAGGGATGGATCGCCCATTTGCCCTCATAGCCGAGCACGGCGGCCCGCTTGGCGGCGGCGACGAAACCATCCGGGTCGCCGAAATCGCCGAACGGCCCATCGATCGGCCGCAACCCATAGGCGCGGCAGGCGACCAGCATGCGCGTCTGCGCCGCATGCCATTGGTCGGCCCAGTAATAGGCCCGGTTGCCATGCGCATCCTTGTCGGTCAGCACGCCATAATCGGCATTGACGCCACCGATCACCGTGGTGCGGGCGCGGGTCGAGGCGGCATAATCGGCGACCCCGAAGGACATGGCCTCGAGTCTTTTGCTGGATTGGGCGATCGCCTCCACATTGGCCATGCCGAGCGCCGTCTCGATCAGAACCTCGAAGCCGATCCGCTTCTCGCGCTTCTTCGCCGTCTCGATCTGCGTCACCAGCATGTCGACCGCATAGATATCGGCCGGCACGCCCGCCTTGGGGATCAGAATCATGTCGAGGCGGGGGCAGGCCTCGACGATATCGACCACATCCCGATACATGTAATGGGTATCGAGGCCATTGATGCGGATCATCATGGTCTTGGTGCCCCAATTGATGTCGTTCAACGCGGCGATGATATTTTTCCGCGCCTGCTCCTTGTCGTCGGGCGCGACGGCGTCCTCGACATCGAGGAAGATGATGTCGGCGGCGGACTGGGCCGCTTTCTCGAACAGCGCGGGATTGGATCCGGGGACCGCCAGTTCGGAGCGTTGCAGGCGCGGCGTCGCCTGTTCGATGATCGTGAAACTCATGCCCTGTTCCTTTCGTTATGCCCTGGTTCTTCCTGTCTTCCTCCCGGTCCTTCGAGACGCTTGCCTCCCGAACTCCCCAGATGAGGAGGAAGGCTTTGATGGTCCTGAAGGCCGTCTCAAAACATGCGGAACGCCTCCGTCGAATCCACTCGCCCCGGAGCCGGTCTGAGGGCGGGCACTTCAGGGCGAGTGCCCTAGCCCGTCGCGCCGAGCCCGCTCGAAATGCAATTGATTGATAGCAGCAGGTTCGCCTTATAAGCTTCCATTTCCGCCGCGGTTTCGCAAGCCCGGAAACGGCGCAACAGCTCGACCTGATCGCGATTGACCTGGTTGATCGTCGGCAGCCGGTGGGCGAGGCGCGCGCGATAGGCCGGAAAGCGCTCGCCGATCTCCCGCTCACCCGTCACCCGCAAGACCGTCTCGCCGGTCAGATGATATTCCCGCTCGATCAGGCCGAAAATCTCGTCACGCTTCTTCGCATCCGCGAAGAGGCCCGCATATTCGCGGGCGATCTTGAGATCGACCAGCAGGAGAGTCTTCTCAACCTCGCCAATGATCAGCCGGAAGAGGCGGGATTCGGCGAACATCCGCTTGAGAAGCGCAGCGCCGCGTTCCCTGCGCACCTCGAGGAAGCTCGAAAGGCCGCTGCCCACCCCATACCACCCAGTGATCGAGTGGCGGTTCTGCGACCAGGCGAAGACGAAGGGAATGGCGCGCAGATCGCTTAGGGAACGGGCGCCGAAGCGCCGTGCCGGCCGTGAGCCGATGTTGAGAAGCGAGATTTCCTCAAGCGGGCTCGCCGCCTGGAAATAGGCGAATAGATCGGGATGCGAGATGAATTTCGCATAGGCCGCATAGGCCGCGCCGGAGAGCGCCTCCATCGCCTCGTCGAATTCCGCCCTGGGCACCACGGCTTCCTCCCGCTCGGAGGCGAGAGCGTGCTGCAGCACGGCGCTGCCCAGCACTTCCATCTGATAGAGGGCGGTGCCGCGGTTGGCATATTTGAAGGAGACCACCTCCCCCTGCTCGGTCACCCGGAAGCGGCCGTTGATCGAGCCCGCCGGCTGTGCCGCGATCGCTTGGGCGGCCGGCACGCCGCCGCGGCTGACCGAACCGCCACGGCCATGGAAAAAGGCAATCGGGATGCCGCTCTCCTGGCCGATCTTGGTGAGCCTTGCCTGCGCCTTCGCCAATTCCCAATTGGAGGTCAGGAAGCCGCCATCCTTGTTGGAATCCGAATAGCCGATCATGACTTCCTGCACGGCGCCCTGCGCTCTCGCGCTGCGCCGCACCAGTGGGATCGCCAAAAGCTCCTTCATGATGGCGGGCGCCGCGCGCAGATCCGTAATCGTCTCGAAGAGGGGAACAATCGGCAGGATGCAAGTCTCAATTCCGGCCGCATCGAGAAAGAGACCCGCTTCCTTCGCCAGGAGATAGGCGCCGAGAATATCGGCGACAGAGCGGGTCATGCTAAGAATGAAACAGCCAAACGACTCGCGGTCGAATTCCTTCGCCTTGTCGCTCGCAAGCTCGAACAAGCCGAGCGTTTCCTTGGCCGCGTCTGGCAATTCTCGCGGCCGTCGCTGCGCTGGCAGGGGCTTCGCCAACTCCGCGAGGATCCAGCTCTTCCAGGCGGGGGAATCGGCCTCGGGCGGCGTGCCGCCCTTCCCTTCCGCCGCGGCACGCCACAGGTCCTCCAGCGCCTTGGTGAGGGTTGTCGTATTTTCACGCAAGTCGAGACGCACCGTCCGGAAGCGGAAAATCTCCACCGCCCAGCGCAAGGGCTGCACGAGATCGCGGGCAAGCGCCCCGGCGCCGGTTGCGACCAGCGATTCCTCGATTGACGCCAGATCCGCGATGAACTCATCAGCGTGCGCATAGCCCGTCGCGCCAAATGCATGGCCGCTTTCGATTCGGGTGATGGTGAGCGTCAACTTGCGCTGCATGCCGGCCAGGAATTGCCGGTAGGGCTCGCCCGCATTGCGCTTGACGAAGCGTCCGACATCGGGATGGGCGGCGAGCCTCGCAAGCGCCGCGCGGAAGGCGGGCGAGGGCGGCAGCGCCCGCTCGGCGATCGACAGTCTTTGCAGCAAGAGCAAAAGATGCTGCTCATAATGGCGCAGGCTCGCCAGAGCATTCTGGCGAAGCGCGCGTCGTGTGACCTCATTGGTGACGAAGGGATTGCCATCGCGATCACCGCCGATCCAGGAGCCGAATTGGAAGAAAGGCGTGAGGGCCGGCGGCGCACCCGGAAAATATTGTTCGAGCGCCCGATCGAGCTTTTTCAACAGCTCCGGGACGCCGTCGAACAAGGTTTCATGGAAGAAGTGCAACCCCCAGGCGACTTCCTGTTCGACCGTCGGCTTTTCCAGGCGCAACTCGCCGGTGAGCCAGAGGAGGGTGATCTCGTCGCGTAATTTATCGAGAATGCCGGCGCGTTCACGGTCCGTCCAGCGGCGCAGCTCGAGGTCAACGAGAAGCCGATAGATGCGGCGGTGATTTTCCAGCACCGTGACCCTTTTGGCTTCGGTCGGATGAGCCGTGATCACCGGGCGCACCCGCGTCGTCGCGATCAGTCGGCGCAGCAATTCAGCCTCGACGCCCTGCTCTGCCGCTTCCGCAATGACATTGGCGAAGGTTCCGGAAACCGCGGTCTCGCCGCGCACCCGCTCGGTCTGCCGGCGCAGCCGCATGGCAGTGTGCTGCTCGACAATGGCAAGCAGCTGGAACCAGATGCCATGCGCCTGGAACACACGCAACAACAACTCCGGCGAGAATTCCACCGGCTCGTTCTTTCCGCGCAAGATCGCCGCAACTTCGGGCTGCTCACGGTGTACGATCGTGGCCAGGATCTCGAAGAGAATATCAGCTGTGTCTTCGCCGTCGAGCGCCGCCTGGATGCTGCCCGGCGCATTGCCGGTCTCAACGCCCTGCCGGCCGATTCTGAATTCCGTCATAGGCTGTCCCTGCGGCTGCCGGGTGCTTCCACCATCTTCGATGACAATGTGGGATCGGCGAAAGAGGATGCGGTTCAACAGATTTGATTCGCGGCTCGCCCATTTCCCTCCCCAAAGTCATCGCGAGGGCCGCCAAAAGCGGCCGGTTTTACCGGCCAGATGACAAGCTCCGCGACCGCAGCGGCCTGGAGCATCGGAGGCGGGGCGTCGACGGCGAGACGGTCTCCTGCTTCGGGCTCAGGCCAGAGCCTTGGCGATGGTCGAGCCGAGTTCGCTCGGCGTCGGCGCCACGGCGAGTCCGTAGGATTTCATGATCTCAGCTTTCTCGGCGGCGCTGTCGCCGGTCGCCGAAATGATCGCCCCGGCATGACCCATGCGGCGACCCTTGGGCGCGGTGAGCCCCGCGACATAGCCGACCACCGGCTTCGTCATATGGCTCTTGATCCAGGCTGCAGCCTCGGCCTCCTGCGGCCCGCCGATCTCGCCAATCATCATGACCGCCTTGGTTTCGGGGTCGCGCTCGAATAGCACAAGATGATCAAGGAAGGAGCTGCCGTTGATCGGATCGCCGCCGATGCCGACGCTGGTCGAGATCCCGATGCCGAGCTCTTTCATCTGCGCCGCCGCCTCATAGCCGAGCGTGCCGGAACGCGACACGATGCCGACCGGACCCTTCGCATAGATATGGCCCGGCATGATCCCGAGCATCGCCTTACCGGGGCTGATGATGCCGGCGCAATTCGGCCCGACAAGAAGTGTCCGGTGCTCGCGCTGATAGCGCAGCAGATAGCGCTTCACCCGCATCATGTCCTGCGTCGGAATGCCGTCCGTGATCGAGCAGACGAGCTTGATCCCGGCATCCGCCGCTTCCATGATCGCATCGGCGCAAAAGGCCGGTGCGACAAAGGTGATGCTGTGGGTCGCTCCTGTCTCCTTGACCGCTTCCTTCACTGTGTTGAAGACCGGCAATCCGAGATGTTTCGTGCCGCCCTTGCCGGGCGTGACGCCGCCGACGACCCGGGTGCCATAGGCGATCATCTCTTTGGCATGGAACGTTCCCTTGTCACCGGTGAAACCTTGGATCAAGACCCGGCTTGTCTCATCGATCAGAATGCTCATGGCGTCCCCTAAAACTTCCCCTAAAACAATGTGCGGCGCGGAAATGAGCGGCCGACTCGCCGGTAGAATGTGGCAGAAGCACTCCCGTCCACCGGCCGAAAGGCTCAGCGGATCGAAAGCGCACCGCTCGGCCCTTGGTCATGCCGGATGGCTATCACGCGGTGGCGCGGTGCGGGCCGCATCGACCGCCTTGTTCGCTGCCTCGGCCAGCGTATCGGCTGAGATGATCGGCAGGCCGCTCTTCGCGATGATGTCACGCCCCGCTTCGACATTGGTGCCTGAAAGGCGCACCACGAGTGGCACATCGACCTTCAACTCATGGCAGGCCTTGACGACGCCTTCAGCGACCCAGTCGCAGCGGTTGATGCCGGCGAACACATTGACGAGAATGGCCCGCACATTGCTGTCGGAAAGCACGAGGCGGAACGCCGCCGCCACCCGTTCGGGCGAGGCACCACCGCCGACATCGAGAAAATTGGCCGGATTGCCGCCCGCGTATTTGATGGTGTCCATGGTCGCCATGGCGAGGCCCGCGCCGTTGACGATACATCCGATATCGCCATCGAGGCCGACATAGTTGAGATTATGCTCGGCCGCCTGCACCTCGCGCGGATCCTCCTGCGAATGGTCGCGCATGTCGGCAATCGTGTGGCGACGGAACAGCGCGTTGTCGTCGAAGGACATTTTGGCGTCGAGTGCCAGGACCCGGTCATCCTGTGTCACGACGAGCGGATTGATCTCGACCATGGTCGCATCGAGGTCGCGGAAGGCGCGGTAGCAGCCGAGGATGCTGGCCACGGCGCGGCTGACCTGTTTCAGATTGAGGCCGAGGCCAAAGGCGATTTCGCGCGCTTCGAAAGGCTGCAGCCCGACGGCCGGCTCGACCACCACCTGCAGGATTTCCTCTGGATGCTCCTTGGCGATCTCCTCGATTTCCATGCCGCCGTAGCGCGAGGCGATGATGCGCACCCGCTCGACTTTGCGATCGAGCACGAAGCCGAGATAAATCTCGCGTTCGAAGGGCTCGGCCACCTCGACATAGACTCGTTGCACGACCTTGCCTTCGGGGCCGGTCTGATTGGTGACGAGGATCTTGCCGAGGAGTTCGGCTGCCGCGGCGCGCACTTCATTATAGGTCTTGCAAAGTTTGACGCCGCCCGCCTTGCCGCGGCCGCCGGAATGGATTTGCGCTTTTATGGCCCAGTGCCAGCCGCCGAGCTCGGTTGCGCAATAGACCGCCTGCTCGGGACTGTAGGCGACGGCTCCCTGCGGCGTCGCGACACCGAAATTCGCCAGGATTTCCTTGGCTTGATACTCGTGAATATCCAAATATTCCTCCCTAATAGCCGCCCGGCCTTGGGCCAGCTGAGCGGATGCAGCGGACGTAAGTCCGATGCGCTACCGGGCTTCTCGCGTCGTCGTACCTACCGCGGGGTCTGGTTGCGACCCAAGCGCGGTTCGGGCGGAGCGTGCCGACATCGTGAAGACCCATGCTGGTTCGGCAAAAACCGGAATTCAAGAAATTTTGTCCGAGAACGTGTCCATGAACGCTTATTGCGAAATTCCTGCGTTAGCAACCCTTCCGTGGCGTTCGTGTCCGTTTGACGACATCATCGAGTGAGCGCCATGTTTTCTGCTGCGTTGCGGCACCCTGCGGCAATCTTGCCTGCCTCGACGAGAAAGGGTTTGAAAGGTTTCTTTTTGCGTTTATGAAGCCTGATCTGGCAGCCTGCTAAAAAATGCCAACCCTCAACAGGAGACCGCGAAGCGGCCGTGGCAATCCAGAAACACCGGCATGGAGCCGCCATCATGGAGTGCTTCGCCGCAGAGCTTGCCCACTGGCCGGCAAAGCCGGGCCCCGCTGGCGCCTCGCCATGAGGCCGGGGATTGACGTCAGCAACCGGCTGGACGTGACCTGTTGGGTCATGCCTTCATGTCTGAATCTCGCCGCTTGGGGTTGAGACAAGCGGCTCGCCCTGCCCCTTCAGGCCAGCCAATCGCGCCGGCCCATTCAGGAGAGCACCAACGATGACGATCGATCCGCGCAGCCTGCTTCGTGGCCTGTTCGATGCCGCGGTCAACGCAGCCTTGCCGGCGAAATGCCTCGCCCCCTATCTGCCACCTCCGCCACGCGGCCGTACCATCGTCATCGGCGCCGGCAAGGCCTCGGGCGCCATGGCCAAGGCAGTCGAGGCGCATTGGAAAGGTCCGCTCGAAGGGCTCGTGGTGACCCGCTACGGCCATGCGGTGCCTTGTGACAAGATCGAAATCGTCGAAGCCTCCCATCCCGTCCCCGATGCCGCGGGTCTTGCCGCGGCGCAGCGCATCCTCGAAAAAGTCAAAGGCCTGTCGGCCGATGATCTGGTGCTGTGTTTGATTTCCGGAGGCGGCTCGGCGCTTCTGGCCTTGCCGGCCGCGGGTCTCACGCTGGAGGACAAGCAGGCGATCAACAAGGCACTCCTAAGGAGCGGCGCCACCATCCAGGAAATG
>DATJTB010000171.1:0-16069 GCA_035503795.1 Methylocella sp. | reverse complement strand
ATCAACCCCATTTGTGCTCAGCCATGGGGGATTGAAAGCAGATCGGTACCACATTGGAGCCGATAAGAGCCGACCCTTCTCTCCTTAACTCGAATTGGCTGGAAGGGTTTGAGATTCTACTTTTCGATTTTTTCGCCGGCCTTCACCCATCCATCGAAACCGCCGGGGAAATGCGCCTTGACATCCGAGCGCCCCGCCTTTTGCGCCAGGGCGAGGGCCTTCAGGGATCGCCCGCCGGCACGGCAGGAAAGCACGATCTTCTTGCCGGCCTCTTCCGGCGGCAAGGCAGCGGGGTCGAATTTTTGCAGCGGATTGAGCTGGGCGCCGGGGATCCGGCCGGCCGCGAATTCATTGGGCTCGCGCACATCGACGAGCCGGATCGAGCCATTGGCCAGACCTTTTTTCAACTCGTCTAGAAAGACGTTTTCAACGACCGGGCTCGCCTCTGCCATCTCTAACTCCAAATTTTCGCCGCTTCCGGCCGTTCATTTGCCGTGCGATCCGTCTCGCCAGTCAAAGAGATGAGCGGGATAAGCCTCTCCTGTTCCCGTCACCAAGCCAAGCTCCGCTCCCTCCGCGCTGTTTCTGTCAGTACCAATTTCCATGCCATTCCTGCCGCTCTGGCGGAGACGGAGGGATTCGAACCCTCGATAGAGCTTTGCAACCCTATAACGGTTTAGCAAACCGCCGCCTTCAGCCTCTCGGCCACGTCTCCAAATGGGAACATTCACCTGGACCTTGTCCCGCATATTTTCGTGATATGCCCTAGGCTTGTCACAATGGCAAGGTCAGCTTGCAAGCCAAATCGATCCGTCAATCAATTTCTTTGGCCTCAGAGTTTAACTTATCTTGTTTGGAGGAGCTTGGCGACGACTTTGGAAGTGAAATCCACCATCGGAACTATGCGGGCATAGTTCAGCCGTGTGGGACCAATGACTCCGAGCACGCCAAGGATACGTTGCTGCCGGTCGTGAAAAGGGGCAGCAATCATCGACGATCCTGATAAGGAGAAGAGTTTATTTTCCGAACCGATAAAAATGCGGACTCCATCACCCCCTTCGACGCGATTCAATAGATCAATGAGGTCTTTTTTCGTTTCGAGATCAGCAAAAAGAAGACGAATTCTTTCGAGATCTTCTAGGGCGGTCAAATTATGTAGCAGGTTGGCTTGACCCTTCACGATGAGTTGCGGACCATAGGCAGCGGATTCGGCCCAACTGGCCAGCCCAGCCTCGACAAGACGGGCGGTCAATTCGTCCAATTCCATCTCGGCAAGTTTTCGGGAAGACTCGATCTCACCTTTGACCTGCTGCAACGTCTTATTTCTAATCCGGGCATTGAGATAATTGCTCGCCTCAGACAGTGAGGAGGCTGGCATATCGACTGGTATTTGGAGGATCCGGTTTTCGATCGAGCCGTCTTCAGCGACGAGCACCGCAAGTGAACGTTCTGGCTCAATTCGAACAAATTCAACGTGCTTAAGTTTAGCATTATCTTTGGTTGTGACCACGACTCCAGCCCCTCGGGTCAATTCGGACAACATGGTCACGGCCTCTCCAAGAAGCGCCTCGAGTGTGTTTTCCTGAGAAGCAACCGCGACCTGCGCTTCGATCTGTTTTTGTTCATCCCGGCTGATGTCTCCCACTTCGAGAAGGGCATCCACAAAAAAGCGCAGACCAAGTTCCGTAGGGAAACGGCCCGAGCTCGTATGAGGAGCATAGATTAAGCCGATCTGTTCAAGATCTTGCATGACATTGCGGACCGAAGCTGGCGAAAGGGGTGTTGGAAGAAGCCGAGCAAGCTGACGCGACCCTACCGCCTCGCCATTTACAAGATAGCAGTCGACGAGGAGCCGGAAGATCTCTCGCGCCCGTTCGTTGAGGCGAGCAAGGCTACCGCTGCTCAGCGGAACGGCATCCCGTGTCTTATCGGTTGATAAAGGCATGCCTTTAAGATGACCGGTTGTGTCCTAAGGTGCAAGCCTTACAAGGACTTCAGCATGGCAAGGATTCCGGGCTAACGACTTTAAGGCTCTTTGAGGGGTAGGTTGACCTGGAGGATTTCGAGCTGGAAAACAGGGTACTGACCCGTTGAATTTCTGCATGTATTGACGCCTCCACGGGTCTTGGTTGGCGCGCACGAGGCTGAGGGCGAACGGCGGATGTTGGCCCTGGCTGCTGCGGGAGCCATAGGTTAATTAAATGGGACGTCGGGCAAACACGTGCCACCCCTCGACGCCATCGAGCGGGATGCGCAAAAGTGTGAAGCGGTTTTCCGCTCGCCTCCCGCTCTAAATTACGAGAATCGATCACTGTTTCATGATTTTGCAATCCAAAATCATGGTAATCTAGCCCTGGGCTGGCTAGGCCTGACATGAGTCTGGCCCATTTCTTGGATGGAGATATCAACCGCTCTGAAACCCATGCCCCGGCTATCAGACGAGGGATTTACGCGATGCACAATAAGCGGCTGGAAGGCTTACGTAACAATCCGGGAGGCGAATGGGTCCCGGCCGATATTGAAATTACCGCATCGCAATATGCGATGAAATTCCGCAAAGTGACGGGCACGCACGAGGTGTTTACCCACCCCTCCGTTCCCAATTGCGTGGCCATCCCCTTGAAGAAAAAGATCCGGGCCATTCACGTGAGAGCGTTTGTCGAGATGGTGGACCGAATGGAAGCACTCGACCGATGACTGATCTTGCTGCCTATCGTTATGACGTGGCTCCGCTTCCGCCCGAGGACGGCGGCGGTTATGTGGTGAGCTTCCCGGATATACCGGGTTGTCTCGGCGTTGGCGATACGCCCGAAGAAGCGATCGAAGACGGCCAGAAGGCCCTCTTTGCAGCCCTCGACGCCCTGAAAGCGGTGGACCGGCCGCCACCGGTACCTTCGGCAAAGCCGACTTGAAATCCCGAGCGCAGGTGGCATGCACCAGCAGTAATGATAGAACAGCCCGCAACTTCCATCGATGCGGTCCCGGCCGAAGAGTTGGAACGCGGCTTTCGGCTTTTAATCCTGCGCCAATTCCAAATTGATGACGAGCCGCCCGCCTTTGCCCTTATCGAGCAGCATGTGTTGCGCTCGCCGCAACGGCTGAGCCGCCACGGCCTCTCTTTCTCCGCCACGTTCCTGCCCGAGATTATGGCCTGGCTTATTGAATTTTTGGGTCGTCCAACCCTGCATGACGCCGACGGAAAGCCTTGCCGCAATGCGCTATGGCCGGCTTTGACATGGCAGTGCGAAGACAGGTCCTGGCAGGACGGCTCTTGCACGGTCGAATGGTTCATCCATGTCGTATTTCCGGAGGAAGCCGCATGGGCGGCCTTTCAGCGCCACTGGCATCAACGGCTCTTGGGCGAATTGGAGCTGCAAGGTCAGGAGCCATCCCAATCATGATTTTGGATCGAAACGGTCCCGAATCCTGAAAGTGATCGATTCTGAAATCTTGAGACGTGGAATGCGCACATAGGCTAAGTCTGCGCAAGAGGCGTGGTCTTGATTGCGCGGCGATGCCTCTTCGTCCCCATCGGAGGCCCCCTTGGCTGTCCGCGGAATGGTCATCACGCTTTCGCCGTGCCGTTTGGTCCCTCCAAATAGTCGAACACGACCTCGCCGAGGCCCAGCGTCAGATCGGTGAGGAAGTGGCTGGCTGAGATCACCTCCTGCACGGGCAGCCGGGCGACATCGCAGAGGGCATGTTCGAAGAGCTCGATCGCCGCCGGCCCCGACCAGGCACCCTTCAGAGTGACATCTTTGAGATAATAGCGGACAAGCTCGCAAATTCTGGGGCTGCAATCGACGTGCGGGATAATCTTCAGCATGAAATTGGGTTTGGCCAGGCTTTTGAGCAACGGGCCCGGATCGAGCTCTCGGTGCTTGTAGCCCATGCTGGCGGACACGCAGAGGACCGAGCCGTAATGGAGCGTGGCAACCAGCGTTTCGCTTTCATGCGCGATTTTGGGCAAGGCGAGTTTTTTGGGAAAGCCCCAGATCTCACGCCCGCCCGCGATCGGCGCATTGTCGTCGAGATACATGGCATGCACATAGCCGCCTTCCTGGAGCGTCCCGTCTTTGGTCGTAAACTTGACCGGAATGACCTGGCCGGTCTCGGTATAGTCGCCAAAGCCGGTTGAGTCGGGCATGCGGATGAACTCATAGTTGACCTTATCACCTATGACTTCGAGAGGCTCCGGAACCACTTCGCGAAGGATTTCAGGGTCGGACCGATAGGTAATGATGACATATTCCCGATTGTAGAATTTATAAGGACCAGGCGGATAGGCGGGATCGGTCAGCGGCATGGCGAAAGCGGTTTTGGCGACGTCCGCAAGTTTCATTGGGATCTCCTCAAACGTTGAAAGCCCTTACTAGGGGCGGGCCACCGAAAGCCGGCGGAACGCCGCAAGCTTTTCCGGTTCGCACCGAGTCGAGAAGGCGGCGCTAGCGCCATCAACCATCAAGCCCATTCGTGGCCGGCCGGGGAAAAGACACGAACGAGGCCTATTCCCGTCCGTCACGGGCAAGGTCGAAGGTAAAGACGCCCTCGTTATTTTGCGGCCTTTGCAAGACTTCCGAATGACGCAGCGTCCGGACCGCATCATTATAGCCGGCCTGCCAATGCTCCTCCATCGTCCGCCGGGAAAACTCGTAATCCTTCGAGGCTCCTTCGTAATTCTTGGCGTGATAGATGAGATTGATGATGTTATAGACTTTTTCGTCAGCCTCGCTAGCCAGCAGATTGGCTTGCGGCGATTGACGCAGTTCGTCAGGAAGATGCAAAAGGAGATGATGGACGGCACGGCGCATGAGCTGCGTTTTCTTGAACTGATCCGTCGCGGCCCGCGTGCGGCTCGAAAACCGGATTTCTTTTTGGCGCACTTCGGCTTCGATCAGATTTTTCGGCAGATGGCCCCTCGCGCTCCAAAGGTCGATCTGAAAGGCGAGCGTATCCTGGCGCGGCTCGGCGGAGAGCACCCATTGCAACGGCGTATTCGAGACAAGCCCGCCATCCCAGTAATGTTCTCCCTGGATCTCGGTTGCGGGCAGGCCGGGGGGCAACGAGCCGCTGGCGATGACATGTTCCGCGCAGATCGCATGAGTGGTATTGTCAAAATAAACAAAATTCCCGGTCCGCACATTCACCGCGCCGACGCTGAAGCGCGTCTTGCCGTTATTGATCAGGTCGAAATCGACAAGGCGACAAAGCGTCGCCTTCAAGGGCCCGATATCGTAATAGCTGAGGTCACTGGTTTCTGCCGGCGCAAAGGGCAAAGGGGTTGGAAGGCGCGGCTTGAAGAAGCCCGGCGTGCCCCAAAGCAAATTGCTGAATGCGCGCAGCTCATTGACCAGCCTATGGGTAAAATCATTCTTGAGTTGAACCGAATATAGATAAGGAACAAGACTCACCGGCGATTTGCTGACCGTCTCCCAGAATTCCCGCAGGCAGGCGACCCTTCTTTCCGGGGGATTGCCAGCGATCAAGGCCGCGTTTACGGCGCCGATCGAAATGCCAGCGACCCAATCGGGATGGAGATCGGCTTCCGCTAAGGCCTGATAGACACCCGCCTGATAGGCACCGAGTGCGCCACCACCTTGCAGGACAAGCGCTATGCGTTCAAATGGTGGCCGCGGCACAGCTCGATGCGTCTTGCGCATCGCCGTGCAATTCTCCGCTTCTTGCACAACGGTCATGGGGCACCCTTCCCGGCCAAGAGCTTGAGGTCAAGCTCGACTGATCGATGAGCTCGGGCATATTTTTCAAGCATATTATAAAAATATCAAAGCCCACATGGAAATATCGGAGCAACCGGCGTGGCGCCGGAAGTCCGGCCGAGCCAGCGCATTCATGGGACCTCCTTGACCACATGATCAAATTGAGCCGCCATCTTTTCGGCTTTTTTCTCCGCTCTTGCCGCCGAGTGATATTTCCGCACGATTTCAGCCAGATCGACGCAAGGGTGCGGGAAAGCCATGCCGAGTTCTTCCATCGCGCAAGCGGTAATCTGCGAAACCGCCAAATTACGGAACCATTTGTGATTGGCAGGAACAACATACCAGGGCGCGGCGTGGCTGCTGGTGATCGAGAGGACCTCCTCGTAAACGGCGAGGTAATCATCAAAAAGAGCCCGCTCGCTATAATCGGATTCGCTGATCTTCCAATTGCGGGCGGGGTCGGCAAGGCGCTGGGCAAATCGATTGATCTGCTCGTTCTTGGAAATGTACAGAAAGAACTTCAAAATCGTCGTCCCGCTCTCGATTAGCCCACGTTCGAAATCGTTGATCTGCCGGCAGCGCGCGATCCACTCATGCTTAGTGACCCATTGATGGACTCGCGTCACCGTCACATCCTCGTAATGCGAGCGGTTGAAAATCGCTATGGAGCCTTTTGGCGGAACATGCGGATGCACACGCCACATAAAATCATGGGCAAGCTCGACGGGTGTTGGCTGTTTGAAGCTCGCAACAGTGGCGCCTTGCGGATTGAAGGCGCCGAACACATGGCGGATCGTGCCGTCCTTGCCCCCTGCATCCAAGCCCTGGAGCACGATCAATACAGCGTGCTTTCTCTCGGCATACAGAAGCGTTTGCAGCTTGGTCAGTTTCTGCCAGTGCCGCTCGATCTCGGGAGCTGCCGCCTCTTGAGATTGGAGGTTACCTGAAAAATCCGGATCGAGCGCTTTCAAGCGAAACTTTTGCTCCGGCTTGACCATGAGCGTCTCGCGAAAATCCATTCCTGCTCCTTTCACTCGGCTTCTTTAGAGTCGTTTACATCCTGGTCCGAAGGCACTATTTATAACGGTGGACGCAAAACTCCAGCCCACATGGGATAAGGCCTGCCAAATCAAGCTCGTCCGAGTTTGGCGCGGAGCGGGTTTTCGTACCGGTACACAGGTCAAATAACAGAAAGAGTGAAAATGCGCGCCGAGGCTGAAGGGCTTCTTCAATCGATCGAGCAATCCCTGGGGTTGCTGAGGAGGCATCTTTGACGTCGACACCACAGTGCGCCGCCTTGCCGAACTCAATGTCAAGGTCGAGGATCCAAACCTCTGGAGTGATGCCGAAGCCGCGCAAAAAATCATGCGCGAACGGACCAGCCTTGAGGAGAGGCTCGGCAACCTGAAGCGGCTGGAAAGCGAGCTTTCCGACGCCCTGACCTTGATCGAACTCGCAGAAGCCGAACAGGACGAAGCGTCCGAGAAGGAAGCCATCGATCAGCTCAACGCGCTCAACGTGGAAGCGGGACGTCAGCAGATCGAGGCGCTCCTTTCCGGCGAGGCGGATGCCAACGACACCTATATCGAGGTGCATGCCGGGGCGGGAGGCACTGAGAGCTGCGACTGGGCTCGCATGCTCTTCCGCATGTACGCCCGCTGGGCCGAACGCCACAAATTCAAGGTTGAGGTCATCGAGGAGACAGACGGAGACGAGGCCGGGCTCAAATCGGGCACGCTGCTTGTCAAGGGCCACAACGCGCATGGTTGGGCCAAAACCGAATCCGGTGTCCACCGGCTTGTGCGCATCTCCCCATTCGATTCGAATGCCCGCCGCCACACAAGCTTTGCTTCTGTCTGGGTCTATCCGGTCATCGACGACCGGATCGAAATCGATGTGAAAGAAAGCGATTGCCGCATCGACACCTACCGCTCATCGGGTGCCGGCGGCCAGCATGTCAACAAGACCGATTCCGCCGTCCGCATCACCCATCTGCCGACCGGCATTGTGGTTGCCTGTCAAGGCGAGCGCTCGCAGCACAAGAACCGGGCAACCGCCTGGAACATGCTGCGCGCTAGACTCTATGAGCAGGAAATGGAGAAACGCGAGGCCAAGGCCGATGCAGCGGAAGCCGCCAAGACCGACATTGGCTGGGGCCATCAGATTCGCTCCTATGTTCTGCAACCATATCAGCTGGTGAAGGATCTGCGGACGGGCGTCACCTCGGGGACCCCAGCCGAGGTGCTGGATGGCGAACTCGATAAATTCATGGAAGCCGCACTTGCCCAGAAATTATCGGGCGGCGCGACCGCGCTGATCGAAGACGAGCTCGTCTAAGTTTGTGTTGAAGCGGCTGGCTGGCGATGCGCCCCTCCGCGCAAAGGACGGCCTGCAAACGTCTCATCATGCTGGACCTACTCTTTGTCCCCAGACAACTCGACTCTTTTCGTCCTGTGAATGAGAGCGGCTTGGGAAAAATACAAAGCCGCTCTCTTTTTCAGTTCCCTTGGGCAGGTTTAGGGTTGCCAGCTCAACCGCCTTCGGCCTCGATCTTCTTGGCGCGCTGAAGGGCTGGACGGGCGAGGCAGCGATCCACATAGGCGCGCAAAGCCGGACGCGGCGGTACCAGCTTGAAAATATCGATGCCGAAATGAACATCCGTACCGATCAGCACATCGGCCGCCGAAAATCTTTCGCCTAGGAGCCAGGGACTCTTGTCGACGATGGCCTCCAGCACGTCGAAAACCCGATCGAACTCGCCGAACCCGGCCATTTGCGGCCGGACCTCGACTTGGCCCCATTTAGCCAAGAAGGCCTGTTCGATGCAGCCCGGCGAGAAAAATAGCCATTGCCAATAGCGTCCGCGCAAAGGGTCTCCGATGGCCGGTGCAAGAGCGGCCTGCGGGACCGCCTCCGCGACATAGGCACAGATCGCGCCCGACTCGGCCACCGCGAGATCCCCGTCCGTCAAAGCCGGCACTTTCGCCATCGGATTGACCGCGCGAAACGCGTCAGTCTTCTGCTCGCCGGCGGAAAGATCGAGCCTTACGCGCTCATAAGGAACGCCGGCCTCCTCCAGCACCCAAAGCGCGCGCAGCGAGCGGGTGCGCGGCGCCCAATAAAGCTTCATCATGCTAGCCTCCCAAAGAAGCGGGATGCGAAAAAGTGGCCACCGGCTTTTCGCACCGATCCCACTCCAAGGCATGAGAATCAATTACGATTCATCATCGAGCCGCACATGACCTGCCACCAAAGCGCCTCCACATCACGGAGCAAGAAAGGTTGCAAGGCCAAACACTCAAGTAAATATGCGACCAATTTGATATCGGAGCAGGCGTTTGAAGCGTGTCATTTCTTGGGCAATCTGTCCACGCGACGATCGGACGGTGCTTGCCACAGCAGCGACGAGAAGCGCTTCCGGCGTGTCGAACGTATACTCGCTGTAAAAATCAGCATAGCGATCCAAAAAAAGCTGACTTTCTGGCTCCCGCATCTCACGATAACGAAAGGGAACACCCTTATTGAACTGGCCAATCACACTTTTATCTTGAAATAGCGATGCTGGCGCTCGGCTATCGACATCAAGCCCTGCCTGTCTGGCGATTGCTGTTGCAACCGCTTCGGTCTTGAAGCAGATGTCATTATAAATGAAAACCTCGACATTCCCAAGCTCACGCCAACAGTGAAAGGCGTCGATCTGATGGTCAATCGAGGCAAAGCAGTCGTTAACGGTCCGCAATTCGGAAAATTCGGCGATGCGCCAGCGGCGCGAGCGGCGGCCATGATCAAGCATGGACAAGGCGATCTCGCGGGGATCACGGATTGCGGCATTGGCAAGAATTTCGCCGGAGCGAATGAGTCTCACCACGTCGGGATGGGGAGGTTGATGCGTCTTCAGAACAATGTCGGCATGGCCGACAGCCTTTTCGATCGCCTCTAGCAACTTCGCGTCGATGGTATCGAAATAGTTGGTGACGGAGAGCCGTTCCCTGAAAGGCGGGCCGAGATGCACAGGCCGCCGACAAGCAAACCGAAACACCTCCTCAGTCAGCTGATAGAGCATCGTGCTGGCTGATTTTAGCATGCCGTAGCTGATGTAGATCATCGATGGGGCTTCATCGCTACATTCACACCGCAGCCTCTAATCGTGCTGCCATGTAAGTATCTCGACAAATGTGCTTTGAGCGAAATTGCAACGGCATGCATTCCGGGTTAACAATTCTCAAGGGACATTGAGTCGGTGGATGGGGGATTGGCCTGCAGGATTTCCCAGGTGAGAATAGACTTCATTCCAGCTGATTTTCTTCGTGTCTCGACACGGCCCTTCGCCGGATTTATTGGCGCGCACGAGAGCCGAGCGAGAGGCCGCAGGAACACATCGGCTCAGACATGCTCGACGGCCAAAATCCCGGGAACAGATTTGAGCGCGAGCGCCGTCTGCGGCGACACGGCATATTTGCCGGGCAGACGGATTTCAACCTCGCCGAGGGTCGTCGTCAGAACGACCGAGACATCGGCATCACCCTGTCCATTCAGGCGGCGGGCAATGTCGGCGAGCGAATTCTCATCGCGCAGAAAGAGGCGCAGCCCCTTGCCGATTCGCCGGGCGGCGGCGTCAAGCGGCTCGACAGAGACGATGCGGGCCCGAACATCCTCGCCCTCGACCGAGGCTTGCAGCCCGACGAGGATAGGCGCCCCTTTCTCCAGGAGATCGCGGTGCTGGTTGAGGCCTTCCTGAAACAGGATCGCCTCATATTGACCGGATGGATCCGAGAGTTGGAGGATCCCCATTTTGGAGCCGGATTTGGTCCGCCGCTCCTGCCGATCGAGCACGATGGCCGCGAGCCGACCCGCGGTCGCGCCCTGCTTGACGGCGCGCACGAACTCCGCCCAGCGCTGAACCCGTAGCCGCGCGAGTATTGCGGCATAGGCATCGAGTGGATGACCGGACAGGAAAAATCCGACCGTATCGAACTCCTTCTGCAACTGCTCGATCTGCGGCCAGGGCTCGGCCTTCGGCAAAGTGAAGGCGGCGAGATTTGGTCCGCAGAAGAGAAGGGTCTGGCCGGAAGCTTCATCTTCCGCCCGCCGGTGCGCCGCCGCCAGAATGAACTCGGCGGAGGCGAAAACCCGCGCTCGGTTCTTGTCCAGCGCATCAAAAGCGCCAGCTGCAGCAAGGCACTCCAGTGTGCGCTTGGTGATTTCGCGCGAATCGACCTTTGTGGCGAACTCGTTGAGATTGCGATAGGCTGGCTTCTCGCCGGCCTGGATCACGTCCGCCTTGTCGGATTGTGCCGTTTTATTGATGCTGGCAATCGCGCGCGCCTGCGATTCGCCTACCCCCTTGATAGCGGAGAGCGCATAGCGGATCGCCGGCTCACCATGACTAAAATCCGGCTCGAAATCAGCCCCCGAAGTTAAAACCGAGGGCGGCAGGATCTTTATGCCGAGGCGGCGCGCCTCATTGCAGAATTCGGCAAGCTTATCGGTATCCGACTTGTCAAGCGTCATGGAGGCGGCCAAAAATTCGACCGGAAAATTGGCCTTGAGATAGGCCGTCTGGTAGGAGATCAGTGCATAGGCCGCAGCATGGCTCTTGTTGAAACCATAGTCGGCGAATTTGGCGAGGAGATCGAAGATCTCATTGGCTTGCGCGAGCGCCAAGCCGCGTTCAGCGGCCCCATTGACGAACCGGTCGCGTTGCGCCGCCATCTCCGCCTTGATCTTCTTGCCCATGGCGCGGCGCAGAAGATCCGCCTCACCGAGTGAATAGCCAGCGAGAATTTGGGCGATCTGCATCACCTGTTCCTGATAGATGATGACACCGCAGGTTTCCCTGAGAACCAGTTCGATCGCCGGATGGATGATATCGGGCTCTTCCTCACCCCGCTTGACAGCGCAATAGACGGGAATATTGGCCATCGGCCCCGGCCGATAGAGGGCGACGAGGGCGATGATGTCCTCGAAACGGTCGGCCTGCATGTCGACGAGCGCCTTTCGCATGCCGGCGCTTTCAAGCTGGAACACGCCCACCGTCTCGCCCCGCTCCAGCATGGCGAAGGTCTTTGTGTCATCGAGCGGAATGGCGGCGAGATGGATTTGGATGCTGCGCTGTCGCAAAAGCTTAAGACAATTGGCGATGACGGTCAGCGTCTTGAGGCCGAGAAAATCGAATTTGACGAGCCCTGACTGCTCGGCCCACTTCATATTGAACTGGGTCGCCGGCATATCCGATTTCGGATCGCGATAAAGCGGCACGAGCTCTTCGAGCGGCCGGTCGCCGATCACAATGCCCGCCGCATGGGTTGACGCATTGGAATAAAGCCCCTCAAGCCCTTGGGCGATCTGCAGAAGCCTTGCAACCCGCGGATCGGTCTTGGCCGCCTCCTTGAGACGCGGCTCCGTTTCGATCGCCTGCTTGAGATTGACAGGCGCCGCCGGATTCTGCGGGATGAGCTTGGCGAGCTTATCGACTTGGCCCAGTGGCATTTCAAGGACACGGCCCACATTGCGCAGCACGCCGCGGGCAAGAAAGGAACCGAAGGTGATGATCTGCGCGACGCGATCCGCGCCATAACGGGCCTGGACATAGGCGATCACCTCGCCCCGCCGATCCTGGCAGAAGTCAATGTCGAAATCCGGCATCGATACGCGTTCGGGATTGAGGAAGCGCTCGAAGAGCAGCCCGAAGCGGATCGGATCGAGATCAGTAATCGTCAGCGCATAGGCGACGAGTGAGCCGGCCCCGGATCCGCGCCCCGGCCCGACCGGAATTTGCTGCGCCTTCGCATATTTGATGAAATCCGCGACGATCAGAAAATAGCCGGGGAAATTCATCTTGACGATCACATTGAGCTCGAAGGCAAGCCTTTCATGATAATCATCAGCCGTCGTACCTTTCGCCACGCCATGCGCAGCAAGCCGCGAAGCTAAGCCCGCCTCAGCCTCGGCGCGCAGTTGGCGCGCTTCGGCCTCCGCTCCACCGTCTGTGAAACGTGGCAGGATCGGCTTGCGGGTCAACGGCCGATAGGCGCACCGCATCGCGATTTCCACACTATTCCGGCAGGCTTCCGGGACATCGCGGAAGAGCGCCCCCATCTCCGCACGGGTCTTGAAGTGGTGCTCGGGGGATAGCTGGCGGCGCGCGCCGTCACTAATCACCGCCCCCTCAGCGATACATAAAAGCGCATCATGCGCCTCATAGTCCGAGGCCGCCGCGAAAAACACCTCATTGGCGGCCACAAGGGGCAAAGACCGGCGATAGGCGAGATCAAGGAGGCCTGGCTCGAGGACACGTTCGGCGGCAAGCCCATGCCGCTGGAGCTCGATATAAAGTCGGTCCTGAAAAAATCCGGCGAGCGTCGTCGCGCGCGAAAAGGCGAGTTCGGCGCGGCCAAGCGCGAAGGCGCGATCAAGCGGTCCGTCCGGACCACCGCTCAAAGCGATAAGGCCTTCCGTGCGGCCCTCAAGGCGCTCGATCTTGACATGCGGCAGCTCGCCAGGGGCCGGATCGAGCCAGGCTTTTGAGGCGAGATGCATGAGGTTGAGATAGCCAGTCTCATCCTGTGCCAGAAGCACGATCGCTGCCTGGCCCGCATGGCCGATGACTCTCGCCGGGTTGGCCGGACTGTCCTGAAAATCAAGCGCGAGCTGCAGACCGCTGATCGGCTGAACGCCTTCCTTGGCAAGCTTTTCGGAGAATTCGAGAGCGCCGAAGAGATTGTTGCTGTCCGTGAGCGCCAAAGCCGGCATAGCGTCCGCGACCGCCAGTTTGGCGAGCTTGGCGACGCTGAGCGCCCCCTCCCGCAGCGAATAGGCGCTATGGACATGGAGGTGCACGAAGCCCGCGCTCTCAATGACAGCGGCAAGCGCTTCAGTGTCGGGTCCGACCGCGTTCATGGTCGTTGCTCCAATCTCGTCCGAGCTCATTTTAGGTGAAGGATAGTCGGTTTTGAGAATTTCTTTTCAGTTCTGAACACATTATGTCGTCTTCTCAGGCTTCAAAAATGTTTCATTGGAGCAAAGATAAATTGCCGCGCAATTTATCTTGCCAGTACCTGCGCCGTTTGCTGAAGGGCTCGACATGAACGACAGCCTGTCCGAAGCCTATCTCCTTTCCTTTGGAACGATCATCCATTGGTTTGCGCGCTACGAAACGCTCATCGAGGCGGTTCTGGCAACCATCAGCGGTGCCGATGCAACGGCGATCAAATTGCTGACAGTTGATCTCAACACCACCCAAAAGCGCAAGACGCTGCTCAGGTTATTGCGCCACCGGGCTGTGCCCCTTGATCAGATCGACAAGATTCAGAGCTATCTTGAAGTGCTTCACACTTATACGCCGCTGCGTGACGACATCACCCATTCCGTCTGGGTCGAAGGAGAGCCGGCGGACACCATCTGGCCGGCCTGGCTCAAAGCCGGCCCACGCACCGCGATCAAAGCCAAGCATGATATCGGCAGCGGTCAAAAAGCCTTCATCGACGAAGAGGACGAGAGAATCACCTATACACTGGAAGAATTGAAAGAAATTATTGGGATTCTACAATCCAATTACATTGGGTTTGAGAATTATATCGGCGAAATCGGCCTCAAGCCCTCTCTCGCCGCTTGAGATGCCAAGTGCAAGGTGTCCCGCTCGGTGGCCCGTCCGAGGCGAGGGCCCCCTCCCCATCCGTCTATCGAGATCTAACAGCGCAATAAGCGCTCACGCCAAAGCCGGCGCAAAACTCTTGACTTTCTCGACCACTGCCTTGAAAGCCTCCGGCTGGTGGATGGCGAGATCGGCCAGAACCTTGCGGTCGATTTCAATGCCCGCCTTGGCAAGCCCCCCGATAAAGCGCGAATAGGTCAGGCCATGCTCACGCACTGCCGCATTGAGCCGCTGGATCCAAAGGGCGCGGAACACTCTTTTCCTGGCGCGCCGGTCACGCGTTGCATATTGCAGGGAGCGATCGACCGCCGCCTTCGCTGCCCGGATCGTATTCTTGCGGCGGCCGTAAAAACCTTTTGCAGCGGCGAGAGTTTTTTTGTGCTTGGCGTGTGAAGTCACGCCGCGTTTGACGCGTGCCATGGGAGAACTCCGAACAATTCAAAAGGAAGGACGGTTGCCGCTGAAGGGCGTTGCAGCCTCAGCCGTTCGGCAGAAAGAATTTGATGATATTGTCGCCGTCGCTCTTGAACAGCACATTGGTGCCGCGCAGATTGCGAATCTGTTTCGGCGTGCGCTTGATCATCCCATGACGCTTGCCGCGTTGGGCATAGACCACTTTGCCCGTCGCGGTGATCTTGAAGCGCTTCTTGGCGCCCGATTTGGTTTTCAGCTTGGGCATTTGGCTTCAAACTCCTTAAAAATTGCGCAGCAAGCCTCCGGCCGCGAGGACACGGAACACTTCAAAAATTTGAAGCGAAAGAAGGATCGCCATGAAGCAGAGAAAACCGCCACGGCAGCCCTTGAGCCGGACGGTTTGACGCGCCTTTATAGGCCGGGAAATGGAAAAAGCAAGCGCCCTCGCTGTCGTAGCGGTCTATAGAACCTGACGGCCTCCAGCGCTCGTGCCATTCTTCCCCTCCGGTGTGGCCAGACGATGCGACCAGCGGCACCCCCCACATGCCAATGGTTGGACTACACGGGGTCTTTCTCCCGATCGGCTGGGATGTAGGGGATCATGCCTTCGTCGAACGCGATCAGCTGCACCTCACGCGGCATCACGCCGATCGACTATCAAGCCGTTCACCTCGGCCATCCAGACCAGCGGGCTCTGATTCAACAGGCTGGGCATCACTCGGGATCCAAACAGCTGGTGTCCATGGCCTGCGTGAACACGCGGCTTTTAGCGCTCGCCGTGCTTTGGCCGACGCCAAATCCGGCACAAAGGTCAGCCGTGGTCATGAAGGGCCCCTGTGGAAGGATCGGTCAGGAAGTTGATCTGGCCAATCATCGAATCCATTTTCGGCTGGGGCTAGCAACCCGGCACCACACGCAAGACCAAGCATCGCGGGATCGCTAGCGTCGCCGCCGGCTTGCTGCTCAACCTGATCGCCGACAAACACATCCGCATTCCCCAAATTGATCACTGCGAAGGAAGAGTCTATGCAAAGCGAACCAAAACCCCTCTCGCGTTCCGACAAAACGAACCGAAGTCGCAAATTTCGCAGTTTTTCAGCAATCTGTTAAAGAGAGCGGTCGCACTTACTTTGCCTTGTGTATCGTGTGGAGTTTGAATGCCACAAGATGAAGATCGTTGGGCAGATTAGGCTTCGAATCGATGCCACGCAATTGGGATCGTAGGCGTCTAAGCCTCATGCCTATCAAGGTATTGGAACGATCGAGGTACCATTCTGTCGAAGGC
>DATJTB010000170.1:0-8542 GCA_035503795.1 Methylocella sp. | reverse complement strand
TCTGTCGCGCTACCGCAGCGGCCATGGCGCCAAGAACATGGCCATCGTGCGCCGCTTCGCGCTCGGCCTCGTGCGCGCTAACAAAACCAAGGGAAGTGTAAAAACGCGAAGAAAATCAGCTGGTTGGAACCCAGACTTCCTTCTCCAAATCCTCCAGCTCGATCCACCCCTCATTAATCCTTAATAAGCGTTAACCCCGAATCCCTACCGTGATTGAATTGGCCCTTCATCTTGACAGATGCCTTTCTCCTCTCTATTGTGCGCCGCGTTCCTGCTCGTTTCCGGTAAGCGATTCCCTTCAATCTCCTCGGCTGAGCCCTTTACACGAAGCGGCTTGCGCAAACTGATCCCCCATTTCTAAAATGTCTTTTGGCATTCTCGTTCTATGGCTTTATGAGATCCTCACGGATTTCAGGCGATGGAGCAGGATGTGGCGCAGAATAGCGCTGGACAGGACGAATCGGAACCGCCGAAGCGGAACGGCAATGAAGGTCCGTCGCGCTCCGCGGCAGATGAGGATGATCAGCTGCGGATGAGACTGGAGCGGTTGTCTGCCGTGCTCGATGCCCAGGCGAAAGCTGAGGCTTCCTCGCGGCAGAACGAGGAAAAGGAAACGAGAAATACCAGTGGGATCGGTCAAGCCGTAACACTCGGCATGCGAGTTTTAAGCGAGTTTCTGGCAGCGGTCCTGGTCGGCGGCCTCATCGGTTGGGGGATTGATTACACAACTGGAACGACTCCGGTTTTTTTGATCATCTTCCTTTTACTAGGAGCTGCTGCGGGGTCTTGGAGTGTTTATCGCTTGGCGATGCAACCGTTAGGCAAAGAGAGATGAAAAGGTTGGAAATCTGCTGATGGCTCAAATCATCTGGATGGACGGGGGGCCAGAGGTCTCCTTCCGTTCTTGGATGCCCGGCTCTGAGTTGATCCGGGGAAGACGGCAAGAGCCGAGATCAGCAAAAACTGCCATTCGCGAGACGGCAAATACCATGTTTGTATCCGTGAACTGCAAAGCCTTTGGGGATTGAGCACGTGGCTGAAGAAAATGCATTGGATCCGATCCATCAATTCGTGATCACGCCGATCTATAAGCTTAATTTTCTTGGGCTGGACGCCTCTTTCACCAATGCCTCGCTCTTCATGGTGATCGTGGCTCTGAGCGCTGCCCTCTTCATGCTCGCGGGCACACTACCGCGCTCGCTCGTCCCGGGCCGTCTGCAATGCTTGGCCGAGATGGCCTATCAATTCGTCGTCTCGACCGTCCATCTGGCCGGCGGTCATGATGGCATGCGCTTCTTTCCTTTCGTCTTCACGCTTTTTCTCTATGTGCTGTTCTGTAATCTGATTGGGCTCGTTCCCTATACTTTTTCGATCACCAGCCAGATCACCGTCACCGCGACGCTTGCTCTATTGGTGATCGGCATCGTCGTCGTCTACGGTTTCCTCCACAATGGCACACATTTTTTCAAGCTCTTCCTGCCGTCGGATGTGCCCGTCGCGCTGCTGCCGCTGCTGGTCCCAATCGAGGTCATTTCCTTTCTGTCGCGTCCGGTTAGCCTTTCTGTGCGCCTGTTCGCCAATATGCTCGCCGGCCACATCACCCTCAAGGTGATGGGCGGCTTCGTCGTGAGCCTCATCGGCGCGGGGGCCTTCTCGATCCTGGCACCCTTGCCTTTCGCAATGACGATCATCCTGACGGCTTTCGAGTTGCTCGTCGCCGTTCTGCAGGCTTACGTCTTTGCCATCCTTACTTGCGTCTACCTCAATGACGCAGTTCATCCGGGCCACTGAATAAAGATTTGAACAACAGATCGGTCGCCCACATCAAAGCACGGAGTGCAAAATGGATCCCGCAGCAGGTAGATATATAGGCGCAGGTCTTGCCGCGATCGGCACGGGCGCGGCGGCCATTGGCGTCGGCCTCATTTTCGGCAACTTTCTCTTGGGCGCTTTGCGCAACCCGACGGCGTCCGACGGCCAGTTCGGCCGCGTCTTCATCGGTGTGGCGCTCGCCGAGGGCTTAGGGATCTTCGCGCTCCTCGTCGCCATTCTTCTGATTTTCGTCGTCAAGTAATCAGGTCCTGCGCCCGGCTTTGGCCGGGCGCAGCTTTTAGGTGCAAGCTGGTTGCACGTTTTGGATGGACAGCATGGAACAGGAAAGCCAAATTGCCGAGGCTGTGGTGGCCAGCGCCAACCATCAGGGGACGCCCTTCCCGCCCTTTGACCCGGCTAATTTCTCGTCGCTCGTCGTCTGGCTTGCTCTAACCTTCGCCTTCCTCTACCTGCTGTTTTCAAAATTCGTCGTGCCTCGGGTCGAATCTATTCTGCATGCCCGCGCTCATCACATCAGCCAGAATCTGAGCGAGGCCCATGCGCTCAAAGCCAAGGCTGAAGAGGCGGCAGCGGCGCATGAAAAACTGGTGGCCGACGCGAAGGCCAAGGCGCTCGCGCTGGCGCAGGAGGCACATGCAAGGCTCAATGCGGAAAGCGAAACCAAGCGCGCCGCGCTCGAAGCCGAGCTCAATAGCAAACTCGCGGTTTCAGAGGCTCAGCTCGCCACAATGAAGGCTCAGGCGCTGGGCAACGTCGAATCGATTGCCAAGGATGCGGCGGAAGCCATCATTGTGCGGATCACCGGCAAGCCGGCTGATGCGGATGCCATTGCCAAGGCCATTGCCACCCTTCAGGCTTGATGCGGAGAAGATCGATGTTGGATGCCGAGCTCATCGTCGCCATTGGCTTTGCCATTTTCATCGGCGCGGCTATTTATTATGGGGCGCCGAAATGGGTCGCAGCGGCGCTCGACAAGCGCTCCGAACGCATCGCCGCCGAGATCGCTGAAGCCACCATGCTGAAGGATGAGGCGCAGGCGCTTCTGGCCTCCTTCGAGCGCAAGCGCGCGGAGGCGCAACAGGAGGCCGAAGCTATTGTTGCGCAAGCCCACGCGGAGGCTGAGCGCATCGCCAGCGAAGCGCATGCACGCATCTCTGAATTCATCCAACGCCGGACGAAGCAGGCGGAAGAAAAGATCAGCCTCGCCGAAAGCCAGGCGGCCGCCGAAGTGCGGGCTGCTGCCGCCGAGGCTGCAGTCAAGGCGGCCGCGGAAGTGCTTAAAGGTGAGGTACAAGGCGCCTTCGGCAACTCTCTCATCGACCGCAGCATCACCCAGCTCAAAAGCCGCTTGCAGTAGTCTCGCCATGCCGGATGCTCGTTGGCATTCTCAGAGGAGAAAGCCGGGTGCAAAGGACGACGGGCATGAACCCATCCATCGCTCGAACCTCTCGTCTCAGGCAGTCCGGCGACGCCGCTCCACGAGCTGTAGAACGAATGGCGTCAGGATCAATTGCATAGCGAGGTCGAGCTTATTCCCTGGGATGACGATCGAATTGGCTCGCGACATGAAGCTGTCGTGGATCATTGAGAGCAGATAGGGAAAATCAATCCCGCGTGGCTTGGCAAAGCGGATGATGACCATCGATTCATCGGCGGTTGGGATCCAACGCGCGGTAAAGGGGTTGGACGTGTCAACCGTCGGCACTCGTTGGAAATTAATGTTCGTTTCGGTGAACTGCGGACAAAGGTAATGGACATAATCGGGCATTCGCCGCAGCATCGTGTCCATGACTTCGCCCGTCGTGTCGCCGCGAACAGAGCGGTCCTGATGAATTTTCTGAATCCACTCGAGGTTGATCACTGGAACAACGCCAATCTTGAGATCTGGATATTGGGAGATATTCACCTTCTCGGTTTTGATTGCGCCATGTAGCCCCTCATAGAATAGGAGATCGCTATTTTCGGGCAGAGCCTCCCAATCCGTGAAAGTGCCGGGTGAGCAGCCATAAAGCCTAGCTTCCCCCTGATCATGAACATAATGACGTGTCTTGCCAGTTCCCGATTCACTATAGCTCCGAAACACCGCTTCGAGTTCTTCGAGAAGATTGGCGTTCGGCCCGAAATGGCTGAAATTGCGGTTGCCCTTCAGCTCCTCCTCCGCCATGACGGTTTCCATTTCGTAGCGATTGTAGCGATGAAACGCGTCGCCTTCGATGAAAGCCGCCGAGACGTTCTCGCGACGGAAAATCTGCTCGAATGTGCGCCGAACGGAAGTTGTTCCTGCCCCCGATGAACCGGTCACCGAAATGATCGGATATTTCGCCGACACGGCAGCCTCTCTTGCGACTCGCTTCAAGCCTTAGAGGCGGATGAGACCGCGCTTGCCGAACAGCGGGGCATGCTCGGCGGTGAATTGAGGATCGCTGTGATAGCGCCCGACGAGTTCAACAAGAACTGACGAACCGAAGACGAGAGGCACCCGGGCGTGGATTGCGGGGGGAACAATGTCCAAAATTGGGCGTGTGCCGTCGCTGGCGAGGCCCCCGGCATGCTCAATAATGAAGGCGACCGGGTTGGCTTCATAAAGGAGGCGGAGCCTACCGTCGGAATAACCGGCGCGCTGATCGCCCGGATAAAGGAAGACCCCGCCCCGCAACAAAATTCGATAGGCATCGGCGACGAGCGAGCCGGTCCAGCGCATGTTGAAATTGCGCTTTAGCGGGCCCTCCGAGCCTTGCTTGCAATCATCGATGAAAGCTTGCACAGGGACGTCCCAGTGCCGGGCATTGGAGGCATTGATGGCATATTCGGCGTAATCCTTGGTGATCGCTGGCGCCGGACTCGTCTGGTAGAACAGACCGGCCTTGCGGTCGAGAATGAAGATCTGGGTTGGCTCATCACCCAAAGCGAAGACGAAAGAGGTCTGTGGCCCATAGATGACAAAGCCAGCGGCAATTTGGCGGCGGCCGGGCTGGAGAAATTGCGCCTCGGCTTCGGCCGCCCCGGTGAGTGCGGGAAGAATGGAAAAAATCGTACCGATCGAAACATTGGTATCGATATTCGATGAACCGTCGAGGGGATCCATTGCGGTGACGAGGGGCCGAGCCGGATCGAGGACCAAAGGCGCGTTGAGCTCTTCGGAAACGATCGCTGCGACTGGCGCCTGCTTCAATGCCTTGACAAAGAGATCATTGGCCAGGACATCGAGAACCTTCTGAACGTCCCCGTCGGTGTTCGTGCTGTTGCGGCTGGCGCCGAACTGTCCCTGCAAGCGCCCAAGGCCAATCAGGACGGAGAGCTCAATGGCGCCTTCGGCAAAGGCGCGGAGAGCCCCGGCAGCGGCGGCTAGACTTTGGTCCTGCGCTACGGCGTGACCGAGGTAGGTTGCGAGGTCAGGAGTTTCGATCGTCTTCGACATTGGTTGGCCCTATCACCGGTTGCGTGACCATATTGCGGCGCAAAGCAGCTCAAAATCCAAGCGTGCTGTGGGCGGCCCGAGTGCTAGCGAACGAGGTCTCTGTGAGACCAATT
Organism: Methylocella sp.; assembly: GCA_035503795.1. Lineage (GTDB taxonomy): Bacteria > Pseudomonadota > Alphaproteobacteria > Rhizobiales > Beijerinckiaceae > Methylocapsa. The sequence goes on along the minus strand of DATJTB010000170.1, from coordinate 3,178 downwards.
TGAAGTTGTTCATGACCTTAGTCAAGCAGATCGAAAAGACGCCCTTGCTAAACCCTCCGGGAGCCAGGAGCCATTTCGAGCTTCAGTCGAACCGGAAAATGTCATCGACTTCAGCCTCCACGTCGCCCTGTTCCTTACCGGACCTTCAACCGATCTCTCCGTCCAGCTGTCGCGGCCGCGCTCCCACCTTTCGCGTTCGTGCACCACGCCTTCCAACATCGCCTATACGCGCAGGCGGCAAAACGCAGCGTGAAGGCTCGCACCTGCCGAGTGACGGCATCGAGGTATTGTGTGCAGCCTTCTGTTATGGGGTGAGCAGTTCTGGCAGCCGAGGGATGATCGGATTGACATGTTCGAGCGCCGCACTTGTCGGCAACAGCGATGTATCCCAACCGCCACCGAGCGCCTCGATCAAAGAGACAGTTGCAAGGAAGCGGTTTTGTCGGACGGTGAGAGCGGCTTCCTGGTTCGACAGCAGCATGGCCTCGCCGACGACGACCGCGGTGAAGACAATGGTGCCGGCCTTATATTGATTGAGAAGAACATCAACTTCTTCCTGCGCCGCCTTGACCGCGTCATCAGCCACTTTCTGCTGGCGATTCAAAATGCGGATCGCAGCGAGCTGGTCCTCCACCTGCTGGAACGCCGTCAGGACCGTTTGGCGATAAGTGGCAACGCTCTGCTGATAGGTCGTAAGGGCCGCCTCGACTTGCGCATCGCGCAAGCCCGCGTCGAAAGCAGGCTGCGCAACGGTACCCGCGATAGTCCAAAACTCATGGGCCGGCGAATAGTCGAGCCCACCGTTGCCGGTGAAAACGTTCGAGGCTGTAAGGGTGACGTTTGGATAATAGAGGGCGATGGCGGCGCCAATGAGGGCGTTTTGCTGTTGCATGGTTCGTTCCGCGGCCGCAATATCCGGCCGGCGTTCGAGAAGCGCGGAAGGCACGCTCACCGGAATATCGGGCAGCCGATAGCCGAGCAGCGATGTCTTGATCGTCAAATCGGATGGCGCTATGCCCATCAATACGGCGATCGCATGTTCGAACTGAGCTCTCTGAACACCCACATTGATGGCCTGCGACTCGGTGGTCAGCACTTGCGCCTTGGCAGTTGCGACGTCAGCCATTGAGGCGGTGCCGGCCTTGAATTGATTTTCAGTGATCTCCAGTGTCTTCTTATAGGCGACAACCGTCTCATTGAGCAAAAGCTGCAACGAGTCCGCCGCTAGCAGATTGTAATAAGCCGTGGCAAGCAGCGCCTGTTCGGAAAGCTTGGCATTGGCAAGATCGGCAGCGGAGACCTGAGCACCGGCAATATCACTTTCGATCGTCCGGCGGATTTTTCCCCAGAGATCGGGAGACCAGGTTGCAGTGGGACCGATTGTATAGACCCACTTTGTGACGCCGGTTCCAAGCGCGTTTCCTATGGCAGCCCTTCCTAAATGGGACCCGGTTTCGTTATAATTCACGCCGATGGTCGGAAAAAGCCCCGCTTGCGTTTCCTTGATGATGGCGAGCGAATTGCGATAGGCGGCCTCCGACTCCGCGACGGTCTGGTTGGAAAGCTCGACCTGCGGCTCGAAGCTATTGAGTTTGGCATCCTTGAAGACCGTCCACCAAAAACCGCGATCCTCGTTATCGCGAGGCGCGGCCTTTTTCCAGCCTTTAAGCTCCTTGTATTGTGCGGGTTCGGGCGCTGGCGGGCGCAGATAATCCGGACCGACCGTACAGGCGCTCGTTGCGAGGCCGAAAACTGCAATAATCAATCTTATTCCGACAGTCGACCGGCACTGAATCTTGAGCCCCATAGGATCATTTCTGTTTCGAATTGCGAGCTGTGAAGCAGTGAGCGTCGTGGTGACACGCTCTCGCTCGCCTCAGAAAGACTGCCCAGATAAGTCCCCATTGCGGCAAGACTAAAGCCAAACATATGACCTGCCCAAAGATTCACGAATGCGGTCATAACGCTCTTTCTCAGAGCAAAAATATTTCTTCGCACCGAGAAGTGGGACGGGTTCCGTCAATCCCACATTCCTTATTGAAACCTAACATGATTTTGATGTTGGATATGGATAGGACTGAATGCGTTCAAAGGGGTCCCGATCAGGCGGATTGCTGATTCTGGCTTCCCGAGTTGAGTCTAAAATTTTCGTAATTTTGAGGAGCGGAGATGTGGCCTTGGACTGACCGCGTGGGACGCATTTCACCGCTCAAGTCAGCGGTCTTCATCATGACGCTTGTGCCGGCCCTATGGCTTGTTGTTGAGGCCATGCAGGGTTGGCTTGGCGAGCGTCCGGTCATGGAGGCCATTCACCAGACAGGTCTCTGGTCTGTCCGTCTGCTGGCCATGACTTTGGCAATCACGCCGTTACAGCAGGCCATGCGCTGGCCAAGATTAGTGGGAGTGCGCCGGCTTCTTGGGGTTTCGGTCCTCGCTTATGCGGCCCTTCATTTCATGCTCTACGTCGTCAATCAGAATTTCGATCTGCCGCATGTCGGCTTGGAGATTCTTTTCCGGCTTTATCTCTTGATTGGATTCGTCGCCTTTTGTGGTCTTAGCGTGCTTGGCGTTACGTCGGCGGACGGGATGATAGCGCGACTTGGTTCCGAGCGATGGGCAAGGCTGCATAAAATCGTTTATGGGATCATGGTTTTGGCGAGCCTGCACTTCTTCATGCAGTCGAAGCTCGATGTGACCGAGCCCACTCTTATGGCGGGAATATTTTTTCTCCTCATGGCGCATCGGATCGTTCGTTTTCGGAAACGGGCTTTAACGATCGTACAAACGGCGCTCCTTGGGGCTAGTGCGGCGTTCATCACCGTATTCAGCGAGGCGCTGTACTTTGTTCTGGCCTATCATGCGCCGCTGGCTCAGGTGCTCGCCGCCAATCTCGATTTTTCCTTTAAGGTGCGCCCTGGCTGGTATGTGCTCTTTGCCGGGTTTCTGCTGTTATGCGCGCGTCTGGCGCGGCCCTTTTTCCAGCGCAATCCAGCCGCATCGAGCTTTTCCAAGGCGCCAGAATCATCGCTGCCGGTTTCGGCCGAATCGTGACGCAGCCTGCGATGCCGTGGACCGGGACAAAGCCCACAACTCTGTTCGGTTGCAGGCCGCCAAAATCAGCGCGTGACCGGGTCATTTAGCGTTAGAGCGGGATGAGCAAAAGTGTGAAGCGGTTTTG
>DATJTB010000169.1:0-5686 GCA_035503795.1 Methylocella sp. | reverse complement strand
CGCCTTCATAAAGGCGCGGTACGATGATATGGCTCCCTTTGACGAGCCGCAGGCTCGCGCGCTCGTCGCGCCCATTGAGGTGTCCAAGCAGCGTGCCGGCCCAGGGTCCCGCCGCATTGACGAGGGCGCGGGCCGTCAGGGTTTTGGGAAACTGGCGGCGTAGGTCGAGGACCGACACGCGCCAATGGCCGCCTTCCCGCCGCGCTTCCAAAACCTTGGTCCGCGTGTGAATGGCGGCGCCACGTTCATGCGCGTCGAGCGCATTCAAGACCACGAGGCGGGAATCATCGACCCGGCAGTCCGAATAGGCGAAGCCCGAAGCAAATCGCGGCTTGAGCGGACGTCCTTCCGCGCCTTGCCGGAGATCGAGGCGGCGCGAAGGGGGAAGGCGCTTGCGGCGTGCCAGCCAATCATAAAGAAAGAGTCCGGCTCCGATCAGAAAGGCTGAGCGGCTTCCCGAGCCGAGCGGCAGGATGAAGCGGGTCGGCCGGACAAGATGCGGCGCGATCCCAAGCAGGATTTCGCGCTCGGCCAGGGCCTCCCGCACGAAGCGGAACTGATAATATTCGAGATAGCGCAGACCGCCGTGAATGAGCTTGCTCGAGGCCGAGGAGGTCGCGCCGGCAAGGTCGCCCTGTTCGCAGAGGACCACTTTGAGGCCGCGGCCGGCGGCATCGCGCGCAAGCCCCGCGCCATTGATCCCGCCGCCGATGATGAAAAGATCGGCCTCCGGTTCCTCGGGTTCTTGTTCCATTGCAAGGCCTAACCGGTTGCAGTTTTATCTCGACTCCTGTCAAAGATCGGCTCGAAATGAAAAGCCTAAAGCTTTTCCCACGCATATTCGACTTTGCGGCCAAGCTCTTCATCAAGTTCGGCGCGGCTGCCATAATTGGCGATCAAAGCGCGGCGAAAATCCTTCCTAAGGCCGTGCAATCGCGCAGAAAGCAGAGGTGAAAGCCCTTCCAGACCTCAACCGCGGCGTCCCGGCTCGCGAACCGCTCAATCCGTCCGCAAGATCTGGCAGAGATCGCCGGCCTGGGCAGCCGGGGCCTGTGGCGGGCGGATCACCAGACATTGGGATTGCGCGAAAATCCGCAACAGCGAAGAATCCTGCAGTTCGAAGGGGGTCGCAATCGGCGGACCGTCTGTTCGTGGCTCGAGGGTGGCGCGGAGATAATCCTGGCGCTGATCATTGGGGCCGAGCGGACAGCCGAGCATGGCCGCTTCCCGTGTCTCGCGCGCCGCGTTCGGGTCGCCACAGAGCGCCCGCACCAAAGGCACGAGAAATACATGGCCGGCGACAAGCACGGCGGCCGGATTGCCGGGAAGCCCCAGGATGATCATCGGCCCGATCCGGCCATGGAACGCCGGTCTGCCGGGCCGCATGGCGATCTTCCAGAAATCGAGCTCGATCCCCTGTTTGGCGAGCGCCGGCTTGACAAGATCAAGGTCGCCGACGGAGGCGCCGCCGAGCGTCACCAGAAGTTCGGTGCCGTCCTCACGCGCCCTGCGGATCGCCTGTTCAAGGGCGCCCATTTCGTCTCGAGCAATGCCGAGATCACGCGGCTCACCACCCGCCGTCTCGACCAGCGCGGCCACCGCATAGCTATTGGTGGCGACGATCTGGCTCGGGCCGATCAGCTCACCCGGCCGCACCAGTTCATCGCCGGTCGCAAGAATGGCTACCCTGGGACGGCGAGTGACGACGACGCGCGCATGGTTCATCCCGGCCGCCAGCGCGAGGCCCGCCGCGTTCAACCTCGTGCCAGCGGGCAGCAAAATCTCGCCCTCACTGAAATCGAGCCCCTTCGGGCGAATGTAGCGGTCGGCATCGATCTCTTTGAGCGGCTCGACGAGGCCATTCTCCACCCGTGCGTTTTCCTGAACGAGCACCGCGTCGGCCCCAGGCGGCACAGGGGCGCCGGTGAAAATCCGCACGGTCTCGCCTGGGCCAACGGATCCGGCAAAACCATGTCCGGCGGTGCTGGTGCCGATCTGGCGCAGCTTGACGAGGCCCCGTGCCAGATCCTGCGTGCGCAGCGCATAGCCATCCATCGCCGACATATCGGCCGGCGGCTGGGTGCGGAGAGCCGTGAGGTCCCGCGCCAGCGTGCGGCCGGCGGCCTCGTCAAGCGCGATCGTTTCGCTCGGTCGTTCCCTGCCGACGGCGGCCAGAATGCGCGCGCGCGCCTCATCGACCGAAAGAAGCGTCTTGCCGATTGTCATAAAGTCTTTTGTTCCCTGGCAAATCTTAGATCACGCTGCGTTTGGACGAAATCGTCTAAACGCAGATAACGTGATCGATTCCAAAAGTTTAGAGCATGCTTTATGCGAAAAACCGTTGCCACTTTTTCGCAGCATGCTCTAAGCGGAAAAATCCCCGGATTTGCCGCCGCTCTTGCTGAGAAGTGCAATGTCTTCGATGTGCATCGCCCGGTCCACGGCTTTCAACATGTCATAGATCGTCAGGCAAGCGATGGAGACGCCGGTCAAGGCCTCCATCTCGACGCCGGTCTGGCCCGAGGTCTTGGCCGTTACTTGAACCTTGATGCCCGGCAAGGCCGGATCGGCTTCGAGGTCAACGGTGATGTGGCTCAAAGCGAGAGGGTGGCAAAGCGGAATCAATTCCGAGGTTTTCTTCGCCCCCATGATCGCCGCGATGCGCGCAGTGGCGAACACGTCGCCTTTCTTGGCTTGGCCTTGCAGGGCAAGATCAAGGGTCGCCTGTCGCATGCGGACCTGACCGCTGGCCCGCGCGACGCGCTGCGTCTCGGCCTTGTCCGAGACATCGACCATATGGGCTTCGCCAGCGGGGGTGAGGTGGCTGAGCTTCGACATAGCGCGTCGTCGGTCCGATCGATTTAAAAGACTGCGAGAGGGATTGGCGCGCCAATGACGTACCGTCCGGTCACGTCATTACGAGCCGGAGGCGACGCCATCCAGGCAGACGGCGAAGCGGTTGCAGGGATGGAGTCGTCGCGGAATTGGTCATCGGACCATCGAAGCTGGACCCGTTGCGATGATGGCATCATAATTAGGTCCTAACCCTGCGATTTGCCATGGCCATGAAGGGCCGTCGCGGCTTCGCCTATGAGGAGCGTTCGAGTCGCCAAGGTGACATCCTTCTTCCGCATCAGGCTTTCACCGACCAGGAAAGTGGTGATCCGACAGGCTTGCAGGCGCAGGCAATCCTCATGCGTGAAGATGCCGCTTTCGGCGACGATGATCCGGTCATGGGGGACTTTCGCGCTGAGCCTCTCGCAAAGTTCGAGCGAGACCTCGAAGGTGCGCAAATTGCGGTTGTTGATCCCGATCAGCCGCGATTCGAGCGGCAAGGCGCGCGCGAGCTCCGCTTCATCATGTACCTCAACCAGTATGTCGAGGCTCAGATCATGCGCCGCGCGGGTCAGGGCGCTCGCCTCATCGTCGCTGACGCAGGCCATGATGATCAGGATGCAGTCCGCGCCATGAGCGCGGGCTTCATAGACCTGATAGGGATCGAAGAGAAAATCCTTGCGCAGGCAGGGCAGATGAGTGGCTCCCCTTGCCGCCGAAAGGTCGGCAAGGCTGCCCTGGAAGGAGGGCGTGTCGGTGAGAACCGAGAGGCAGGCGGCGCCGCCTGCCTCATAGGCCTTGGCGAGCGCCGGAGGATCGAAATGGGCGCGGATCAGCCCTTTGGACGGGCTCGCCTTCTTGATCTCGGCGATGAGCGCGAATTGGCCGCTTTCGCGCTTCGCCTCGATCGCCTTGAGGAAACCGCGCGGCGGGTCGTGGTCGTGCGCCTGGCGGGCCAGGGTCTCGATCGGCATCCGGACTTTGGCGGCGGAAATCTCGCGCCTCTTATAGGCCGCGATCTCTTTCAATATGTCGGTCATCGCGCCGCTCCGGCGGGTTCGACGACAAGTTCGTCTCCTTGTTCATTTCTTTGATCGTCTTTTGGCGCCTGCGCCTGGCGTGTCGCGGCAACGAGCCTTTCGAGCGTCGCCAAGGCCTTCCCTTCATCAAGCGCCGCGGCGGCGCGCGCGGCACCCTCTTTCAAATCCATGGCCTTGCCCGCGACCAGGAGGGCGAGTGCCGCATTGAGCACGCCGATATCCCGATAGGCGTTTTTCGCCCCTTCGAGCACCGCGCGCAAGGCGGCTGCATTGGCGGCCGGATCACCGCCTTTGAGATCGGCCGGGCGCGCCTGGGAAAGGCCGGCCTCCTCCGGGGTGATTTCAAAGGAGCGGATGGCGCCGTCTTCGAGCGCGGTGACATAGGTCGGGCCGGTCGTCGTCGCCTCGTCGAGCCCGTCCGAGCCATGCACCAGAAAGACGCGCTGCGCACCGAGGCGGGCGAGCACTCGCGCCAGCGGCTCGAGCCAATGCTTCGCGTAAACGCCGAGGAGCTGATACCGGACGCTGGCGGGATTGGCGAGGGGGCCGATCAGATTGAACAAAGTGCGCGTGCCGAGCTCGGCACGCACCGGCGCCGCATGCCGCATGGACAGATGATGCCGGCTCGCCGCAAGAAAGCCGATGCCGGCTTTGGCGATGGCGGTTTCAATGTCTTCAGGAGCCAAGTCAAACCCGACACCCAGCGCCGAGAGCACATCGGCGGCACCGGATTTCGATGAGGCGGCGCGGTTGCCATGCTTGGCGACCGGCACGCCGCAGGCGGCGGTGATCAGTGCGGCGAGCGTCGAGATATTGAGCGTGCCTTGCCCGTCGCCGCCCGTGCCGACGATATCGATCGCGCCCTCCGGCGCCTTGACCCGCACCATTTTTTCACGCAGCGCGAGAACCGCACCGGTGATCTCGGCGACCGTCTCGCCACGCGTCCGCAGCGCCATGAGAAAGCCGCCGAGCTGCGCCGGCGTGGCGAGGCCCGCAAAAATCAGATCGAAGGCCGCCTTCGCCTCGGCCTCGCTCAGGCCCGTTTCCGCCACGGCTTTGGCGATGAAAGGCTTGAACGCATCCATTTTTCGGCCCCTGCGCATTACGGCTTTATTAAGGCCGACAAATCCCACGCCGAAGCTTTGATTGCAAGCCCGTATCGGACATGGTGGAAAGCCGCACGACAAAGATTCCGATCGGCATGTTGCGCGGGGGTAGGATTGGATCGTCATGTCAAAGAGATGATCGCAACGCCTGAACTGGCGAGGATCGTAGAGTTGCCGAACCAGCCGACGACCGGAATTTTGGTCCCGTACGGAACAAGGCTTGTGGCGCGGCGTATCCAGGTTATGAAGCAGATCCCGATTTTCGCGCCGGATCCGCCGATCGAGAAGAAATCTTAGCCCGGGCCCAAAGGCGCCGCCAAAATCGAAGTCACAATGATCCGGCGCGAAAATCCGGATATGCCTGGAACCGCCGCGCCACAAGCCTTGTTATGCTCGCACGGCTCTTTACGAAGCAGCCCATACGCTGCTCGTGCGCAAGCTCGCCGTCATCATGCACTGCATGTGGAGAGACGAAACCGCATTCCGCTTCGGCAAGGAGCAAGGCACGACCACCCCTCTTGCCGCAGCCTAACAGATGAAAGGATAACCAAGAGGAATTCGCCCGAAACGGCGAGCCGGATCGTTCCCGCGGGGACGAAGGGCAAGGTGATCTCGTTGAGAGCCAAGAGCAAATGCCTGCAGGGTAGACAGATTGAGACGCCTCGCCTTCCTGACCCTATCATGCGGCGGCCCGGCGCCGACCGC
>DATJTB010000168.1:0-7485 GCA_035503795.1 Methylocella sp. | reverse complement strand
GCGCCCGGCGCCGCGAACGCGGACGAGCTCGCCGGTCATGGCAACGACGGCCGCCTCCATTGCTTCCTGCACCGAGAGGCCGTTCGCCTGTCGCTGCCAGCCGACGAATGGCCCGCCGTCATATTCGAGCGTGAGCTTATAACGCGGCATCGGGTTTGGGAGTCAGCGGCGCACCGGGTTTGAGCTTTACGCCGCGTAGAAAATCCTGCCCTGTCATGGGCGCGCGGCCCGCCCGCTGCACTTCAATGAGCCGCAGCGCGCCCCGCCCGCAGCTGATCGACAAGCCCGCATCGAGTACGAAACCGGGCGGCGCGGCACCTTCGATCATCTGCGTACGTAACACCTTGATCCGCTCAATGCCCCGGCCAAGATCAGCCTCGAAATAGGCGCCCGGAAAAGGCGCCAGCGCACGGATGAGATTGTGTAGTTCCTTTGCCGGCCTCGTCCAATCAATCCGAGCTTCGGCCTTGTCGATCTTGTGCGCATAAGTGACGCCATCGGCGCCTTGCGGCGTGAAGCTGAGCTTTCCTTGCGCGAGCCTTGCCAAGGCTTGTACCATCAATCCGGCTCCCACCGAAGCAAGCTCGGCTGAAATCTCATCCGCCCGCGCCTCTGGGCCAATCGCCATGCGCGCGGTGAGTGCAATAGGCCCTGTGTCGAGCCCTTCCTCCATGTGCATGACCATGACCCCGGTCTCGGGGTCGCCTGCCATGATGGCCCGCTGGATCGGCGCCGCGCCGCGCCAGCGTGGCAGAAGCGAGGCATGCAGATTAAGGCAGCCTGAGGGAGGGATATCGAGAACCCGCTTCGGCAGGATCAGGCCATAGGCCACGACGACGATGGCCTCCGGCTTGAAAGTGGCCAGCCGCGCAACTTCGTCATCCGGGGAGAGGCGCGGCGGCGTCCAGACTTCAAGGCCGCATCGCTCTGCCGCGACCTGGACAGGCGAGGGCACCAGCTCAAGGCCGCGCCGGCCGGCTGGCCGCGGCGCCCGCGTATAAACGGCAGCAATCGTGTGGCCATCCTCGTGGAGCCCCGTCAGCGTCGGGACCGCGAAATCCGGGGTGCCCATAAAAAGGATGCGCAAGGGAACCTAAAGCTGTTCACGCGGAAAGCGTCAACCGCGCATGGCGGCTTGCGGTTTCCCCGCCGCCGTCTTGACGGCTGGGAGCTTGCGGACCGGGGCGCCAGGTTTCGCCCCTTTGACGAATTTTCGGGTGATGCGGTCCCGCTTCAGCCGGGAGAGGTGATCGATAAAAACCACTCCATTCAAATGGTCGATCTCGTGCTGCAGGCAGGTCGCCAAAATCCCTCCCGCCTCAATCTCCTGCGAAACACCCTCGCGATCTAGAAAGCGCACCCCAACGCGGGCCGGCCGCTCGACATCCTCGAAGAATTCCGGGACCGACAGGCAGCCTTCCTGATAGGTGGAAAGCTCCTCCGAGGTCCAAGTGATCTCCGGATTGATGACGGCCATTGGATCGGGCTCGGCACTCTCATCCCCACGCTTGGCGATATCGAGGACGATGACCCGTTTTGGCACGCCGATCTGGATCGCCGCCAAGCCGATGCCCGGCGCCGCATACATGGTTTCGAACATATCGTCGAGCAGCGCCTGGATCTCGGCGTCAACGGCTTCGACCGGCGTGCATTTGAGGCGCAGGCGCGGATCGGGGATGGTGAGGATCGTTCTTTTTGACATGTCGAAGAAATAATACCGGGGCTTCCACAGGTCAATTCAACCCTCGCCCGGCTGGAAGGTGAAATTCCGCCTTGCCCTTGCTAGCATGCCCCTACCAGTATGGGCGAGGGTGACGCGCAATGGCCCGGGAGCGGTCTCCGCCCCGGCGGGTCCGCCCGCGAATATTAAGTTTCCAGCTTTGCAGATATCTTGACCCTTGTACGGACAAGGCCCCAACCCTCAAATGACGCCGAGAAAGCGTGGCTTTGGTTCGGCTTCCGGGTGTGGCACGCGAACCGCGTTTCTGCGGCCCTCGGTAGACATCGTAGGTATCAGGCCGGTCTTGAAAGATGAAATTTGCACTTCTCACCTTCACTCATACTCTGGAGACGGACAGAGGGACTGCAGCGGGGCCGCGCGCGCTTTTAGAGGCAGGGCTCGCGGGCTTATTGCGCCTGCAAGGGCATGAGGTGGATGGACCTTTCGAGGCGGCTCTGGCCCCCGAAGAACAAATGGCCTATGGAGCATGGCACCGGATCGGCTTGGCCAATGCGCATCTTGCCCGGCTGGTCACCGCATCCATGGAAATCAAAACCTTCCCGCTCATTCTGGAAAGCAATTGCTATGCGGCGCCTGGCGTCTTGGCCGGACTGCAAAGAAGCCGCCGGACGCCGCGTCTCGGCATGGTCTGGATTGACGCCCATGCGGATTGCAACACGCCGGAAACGACATTGAGCGGCATGCTGAGCGGCATGCCCGTCGCCATGAGCCTTGGGTTCTGTCTGGAGCGGCTGCGCAAAAAAGCGGGACTCGATCCGCCCATGGCGGCGCGCGATGTAGTGATGGTCTGCGTACGGGCCAATGATCCCCTTGAGCAGGACCTCGTCGAGGCGTCGGGCATCGAGACCGTGCCGGTCGCCGATGTCAAAGGCGAGCGCCGTCTATTGCGCGCCGCCATGGAACGCCTGAGCCAGACCACCGATCTGATCTATGTCCATCTCGATATCGACGCACTCGACGAATCGGAATTCGGATCCATGTGGCTCACGGCGTCCGATGGCCCGACGAGCCTGGAATTGGCAGCCGCGCTGAACCTCCTCATGGCCTATCCCAAAATCGCGGCCCTTGGAGTCTCCGACCTCAATCCGGAAAAGGATGCCAATGGGCGAATGGTTCGAGCTTCCCTGGCTGTGATCGAGGGCGGCATCGCCGGGCTAGATCACGAAGATTTTGGATCGAATCGATCCAAAATCATGAATCGTGATCAATGGTCGTAATTTAGAGCGGGATGTGAGAGTTTGACGCGAGCTGAGGCTGTTGTGACATGCCAGTTTGTGTCACATCAATGCATGTTGCAGAATATAGCGGGCAGCTGTTGAATGAACGGCATCGAACAAAACGTATCGCCCGTGTCCATTAACGTTCACACCGGAACCATTCTGGATGACTTTGGAGCCTCCGCAAGGTTACGAAATTGCGTCCATGGTCTTTCTCATATCATACCGACGCGAACGCTGAAAGAAACCATCAGGGTATGTCATCTGGGACGTTAGTTTGGAACGGAGTTGCACCTCGACTGGTACCACATGCCAATGTGGCTAACGAATCGCTCTGATCTATGACCCACGGACGGGGAGCGTAGCATTCTGCTTTTCGAGCACGAGATCATAGGACTAACTGGCCCTACCTCATCCGCCGCCGCAGTGCAAATTCAAGCTCGGGTAGCAACCAGCTATCCGCGATTGGTGGCATTGGCACCCACTGCCCTAGCGGGATCGATCAAGCGTGTCGCCGCTGCCGTCTCATATCATCCAAGGTAGTGTGAACATCGCTCAGCTGCCGATCGGCTAATACGAATGCCTTTAAGATACTCTGCCACTTGCTACGTCGCGGGGACTGGGTCCTTCTTTGCTATCACGAAAGCAGGTGCACGAAAGGCCTGTTCCCAGATGCCGGCCCAAAGCGGGGCTACATAATCACAATTTATTGAGAGCCCGCAAACGAAAGCGAGGAACGGATTATTGGAATTTTAGTTTCGCAACTGTCATCCGCACCCGAGGGGGCCGAATGGATCTTTTTAGGAGAGAAGAGCATGAAACGCAGCAACATCCTTCTGGCATTCGTGGCGACCGGTGCACTCGCTGCAGGTCCCGCGTTCGCAAGGCAAAGCCGTAACGAGACGGCGCCGTTGCAGATTAAATCGAGCACGTTGATAAAGGCGCAAAAGAAGTTGGACCAGGAAGGCTATGACGCCGGACGTGCTGATGGAAAGTGGGGGACAAAGACTGCAGAGGCCGTGAAAAGCTTCCAGAAGGACAACAATCTGCCCGTGACTGGAAAGCTTGACCACCAGACTCTGGTGGATCTGGGGATTGGCACGCCATCCACCACTAGCACGCCATCTACCACCGGCAGGAGCGTCAGCAAGAAACAAAGCTCGCAGTCCGGCGGAAGCGTCAGCGAGACGCAAGGCTCGCAGTCCGGCAAAAGCTCCAGCATGAGTTCTGGCGGGCAGCAAAACACGATGCAACGGCAAAACATGATGGAGCAGGACCACATGAGTGGAGGCTCCAAGTAGCCTTTGAAGCGCCGCCCTCCAAAAGCATTGCCGTGAGGCTTGTGGTCCGCTCCGCAGGGGCGGAGGGGGGCGGGGGTGTGCTACTCATTCTGTGCGTAGACCGGTTTTTGCTCGCGACGGGTGCCCGAACGCGATCCGAAGAAGGCGTCGGGAAAACCGTTCTCTCTGTTTTACCCGGCTTTTGCTTCGGGTCAACGCGCTCTCCTTTTGAGCGCACTCTCTTTTCGGCTGATATATTGTCCTTCGATGCGCTGCGACGAGAACCAGGCCAATTTGGTTTCAGCGTGAGCCGCTAGGGATTGAGCAAAATGGGCGGATTCCAATCGGACGTGGAGGTTGTTCGGCAGCGAAGCGCGCCGAAAGTGCAAGTCGCTCAGCGCCTCAGCTGGATATTTCGTCACTCGGCGATCGTGCGTGTGACGCATTGGATTAATTTCCTCTGCCTGGCGGTGCTGTTGATGAGCGGTCTGCAAATTTTCAACGCTCACTCGGCGCTCTATTGGGGCCAGGAGTCAGACTTCCAGCACCCTCTGTTGGCGATGCACGCGTCTCCGGGCCAGCATGGCTCTCTACGTGGCATAACCACCATCCTCGACCACGATTTCGATACTACCGGCGTGCTCGGCCTTTCTTACGTTCCTGGGGTTGGAGTGCGGGAACGCGGCTTTCCGGCTTGGGTGACATTACCTGGCATGCAGTGGCTGGCGATGGGCCGGCGCTGGCATTTCTTTTTCGCCTGGATCTTCGTCGTTAATGGGCTAGTGTATCTGACAAGCGGCCTAGCAAGTGGCCACTTCCACCGCGATTTGTTGCCCACAGGCGAGCAACTGCGCCACATCGGCGGCGCCATCTGGGACCACTTGCGGCTGCGCTTCCCCAAGGGAGAGGAAGCTCGTCGCTACAACGTGCTTCAGAAGTTGGCGTACCTTGGGGTGGTGCTCCTGATTCTGCCATGTATCGCCTTGGCTGGCATGACCATGTCCCCCAACCTCGACAGCATCGCTCCGCAGCTTGTGATTTTATTCGGCGGTCGTCAGTCGGCCCGTACGATTCACTTCCTCTGCGCGGCGGTGCTCCTTATCTTCCTCCTCGTCCACGTGGTGATGGTCTTGTTATCCGGGGTTTGGAACAACATGCGCTCCATGACAACCGGATGGTACCGCATCGAACATACGGAAGATATCAATGACGGAACGGCTTGATCGGCGTGGCTTCGGCCTCCGCTTGACAACGGGACTCGCCTCGCTCTTGCTCAGCGGCTGCGGCGATGAAGTTTCGGAGAGACCGTGGGTCCGCCATCTGTTGGACAAGGCAGAGGATCTGAACTACTGGCTGCAGCGGCGGGTGTTGCCTCACAACGCACTCGCTCCTGAATATGACGAGGCCGATCTGTCGCCCCAATTCAGGGCGAATGGCAGCACTGATCCTGACGACGAGGACTATCGCCGTCTGGCAGACAACGACTTCGCTGATTGGCGCCTGACAGTCGGAGGACTCGTGGAGCGCGCGGAGCGCTTTTCACTGGTAGACTTGCGCGCACTGCCTAGCCGTACCCAGATCACCCGTCACGACTGCGTCGAGGGCTGGAGCTGCATCGGCAAGTGGACAGGGACGCCACTTGCGGCGTTGCTTCAGCGTGTAGGTGTGCGGCCCCAGGCCCGTTTCGTGATGTTCCATTGCGCGGACACTATGGAGGATGGCACGGACCGGTATTACGAGAGCATTGGCCTCGATGACGCCTTTCATCCCCAAACTATCCTCGCCTACGACATGAACGGCGCAGCGTTGCCTGTGGCCCACGGCGCGCCGCTGCGCCTCAGAGTCGAGCGTCAGCTCGGCTATAAGATGGCGAAATATGTCATGGCGATCGAACTCATCGAAAGCTTTTCACATATCGGCCGTGGCCGCGGCGGTTTTTGGGAGGATCGTGGCTATGAATGGTATGCCGGGATATAATGCCCAGAATTTGCGGCGTGTTACCGATCGTGGCTATTTCAAAAGCGAGGACCACGGATGTCGCGAGATGGCGGGACATCGCATGTGCCAGGCCACAGCTTTAAGGCCGTTGAGGTGGACCGAGTCCTGATCGACCGGCGTCCTTCCGCCAGTGGTGGCCGTTCGTCGACAGTCACAACACGTCGCGAGGGGTCTGACCTCGACGCAATCGGCAACCATCGGGGCCGAGTCGTCGATCGGGCCGATTTTTCCCTTTTCGCTGGATTGATGCGGCGTGACGATCGAGTGCGGCGCAGAATTCGGATGCGCTCGCCCATGCGTCTTCTTGATCCGCGGGACGCAAGACGTCACACGCCTCGTCCTTCTGAGACTCAACAAGGATCGCCAGCATTTCCGCAATGACTTTGACCTGTTGATGCCGATGACGCGATGAACGGATCATGGCTTCATCTCCACCCTCATCTCCATATCTTTCCCCATCATGGCGTATAATAGGATACGATGAATGTGCTGAGGCTTACCGGTCATGAGCGTCCATCGCTCTATCACCAAAACTTTTCTTGTGCCTGTCTGTGCGGAGCCGACCGTGAAGATCGCTCTCAGGGATCCCGGCAGCGATCAAACGCACTTTCCTCCCATAAAGCCCAAGTTTGAATTGGGAAGCTCGATCCGAGTAAACTTTGAATTTGCCAGCTTTGAGGCGGCCGAGCCATGCCCGCATCATTTCGGCTTGAGACCGCCCAGCATGGGCCTTGATGGGGAGTGCCAAAAAAAGCGACGCATTGGCGCGTCGCTGCAGATCCAGGGCTGGGAGGAAACAGGCTCTGTTCACAGAAAAATAAGAGGCAATGATTAACAATTTGTGTGCGCGATCGCACCGAACTCCGTCGGGATGTTGAGTTTCACATATGGCAAGAATAGGAGGTGCCTATGATCATGGTCCTCTATATAGCCGCGACCTTCGTCTTGGCCGGGGCTAGCTTTTGCTTCGCTGTGTCAAACAGAGAGTTTCGCAAATTTCTCTCCGGCGCCTTCTTCGTGTCATCTGGCACTTTGTTTTACCTCTATCTCGCCGGTGTTTCGGCGCCCTGATCGGCACAGATTTTGTTGAAATACCCAAGATCATTCATTGCCGGACGTTCCATAGTCCATTTCACCCTCTTCCGTCTCTGTTTCTACTTTGGCTTCGTCCGGCGGCCGAAGTGAAACGAAGGCCGAATCAGTCGACAGATCAGGCCTTTCGCTGTTCAGCCGGATGGAACCCTATGAT
>DATJTB010000167.1:0-4554 GCA_035503795.1 Methylocella sp. | reverse complement strand
TTGAACAATAGCGGGGATCATTGCCGATTTTCATTGCGGTTATCGGCCGAACTGTCATTTTAGTGAAGCGAATTCGCAAGGGTGGCCGACCGAATGTCTCTTTCTTTGGAGCAGCAGTTTGAAGCCAAGCTGCCTGGCCCCGGCAGCCCAATTCGAATAATGACACGAAATGATGCTGCTGTATTCATATGCAGATGGACGATTAGGGACAATGACCCCGCGCTTAAAGTGCTTCTTCGAGAAATGCAACGCGCGAATAGTTCCGCAACTGCAATAAGTGCCATCCTAAAATTGAAGCAGGCCCTTGCGTCCCGAGGACTGTTGACGTCCCTGGCGTAGGCTCGAGCCGGCGTTCATGGCTCGGTTCGACCGCTGCTGCTCACGATTTGTCGCCCTGCCCTCGATGTCCGTTTTTACGGCAGCTATTGGGGCAATAAGCGGACGTGGCGACCCATCGCCGAAATGGCGATAATGACCCAAAGGCGAGGGTAGTGAGGATTAAGGCAGCCGATTCCGTTCCATATCTTCCTTTTGTCGAGCAAGTTCCTGCCATTGTAGGGCGAGTTCTTCAAACGCTGCCTTGGCGTCGCGGTCCTTTGCCTGCGAAGCCATCCATTCGCATTCTCTCGCCTTATCAAGGCATTGTTGAACGCTGTAGATCATGCCGCGGCCCTCCGATTTTCGAAGACTTCGAGTACGTCCACAATATCGCCAAAGCTATTGACCATCGGGGGAGGAGTTTGATGCCGAAGTTGTGCATCTATTAAAGCCAGGAGCGGACATCGCAGCTAAGCGAGTTTGTCTTCCCGCAATCAACTCTCGAGGAAGCTTCTGAGCTCCCTTGATCGACTTGGGTGCTTGAGCTTTCGCAGCGCTTTGGCCTCGATCTGTCGAATCCGCTCGCGCGTCACCGAAAACTGCTGGCCCACTTCTTCCAGCGTGTGGTCGCTGTTCATGCCGAGACCAAAGCGCATGCGTATGATTCGCTCTTCGCGGGGTGTTAGTGACGCCAGGAGGCGCGTCGTGGTCTCGCGCAGATTCGACTGAATCATGGCGTCGATCGGCTGGATGGCGTCTTTGTCCTCGATTAGATCGCCGAGGTGGGAATCCTCTTCATCGCCGATCGGCGTTTCGAGCGAAAGCGGCTCCTTAACGACTTGCACAACCTTGCGCACCTTCTCGACCGACATGCCGAGCTTTTTCGCGAGCTCTTCCGGCGTTGGCTCACGACCGATCTCGTTGAATATCTGCCGCCTCGTGCGCATGATCTTGTTGATAGCCTCGGTCATGTGAACGGGCACACGTATGGTGCGGGACTGATCGTAGAGCGAGCGCCCGACCGCCTGCCGAATCCACCATGTGGCATACGTTGAGAACTTGTAGCCACGTCGATATTCGAATTTGTCGACTGCCTTCATTAAGCCGATATTGCCTTCCTGGATCAGGTCGAGGAATTGCATGCCGCGGTTGGCGTATTTCTTTGCAATCGAAATGACGAGGCGCAGGTTCGCCTCCACCATCTCCTTCTTTGCTTGGAGCGCCTCGCGCTCACCTTTTTGCACCATGTGCACAATTTTCCGGAACTCGCCGATTTCAAGGCCGGTCTCGCTCGCCAGAGCATGGATCTGCCCGAGCAACTCCTTGATGCTGTCCGTGTCGCCGGCGACGAACTTCTTCCAGCCTTTGCCGCCAAGGTTCGATACGTGGTTGAGCCAGAGCGGGTCGAGCTCAGAGCCCAGATAGTTCGCGAGGAAATCCTCGCGGGCGATTCCGCGGCTCCCGGCAAGTCGCAACAGGCGCCCTTCATAACCGACGAGCCGCTTGTTAATGTCGTAGAGCTGCTCGATCAGCGCATCGATGCGCGCCCGGTTCAGCCGTATCGATTTCACCTCGCCGATTATCTCGTTCTTCAGCTTCTTATACTTGCGTTCCTGAGCGGGAGAGAGTGACAGCTTTCTAAGCTGGAATTGGATGCCCTGGTCCTGCAAGTGGCGCAGCCGCTTGTAGATGCCAGCAATCGTGCCAAAAGACTCGATTACCTTGGGCTTGAGTTCTGCCTCGATCGCAGCGGTCGAAAACCAGCCCTCCTTGTCGTCGTCGTCATCATCGAAATTGCTCTCGCTCATCATCCCGTGGGCTGCCGTCCCGTCGCTCTCGGTGCTTTCGCCGGCCGGCTTGAAGGGGACAGTGGTCATAGGCGGAGCGTCCAGCACCGGGATTTGCGGCGGCCGCCCGACTTGGCCCCGAACAGCGACGATGCTCACAGTCATCTGGCCGTCGGGATTGAGCTCCGGGGCGGGAAGGGCTTTAGCGTCAGGGCCGGCATAGGTCGCATCGAGGTCGATGATGTCGCGCAGCAATGCCTTGCCATCGTTGAGCTCGTCCCGCCAGACGATAATTGCCTGGAAGGTGAGTGGGCTCTCGCAGAGCCCCGCGATCATGGCCTCGCGGCCGGCCTCAATACGCTTGGCGATGGCGATCTCGCCCACGCGCGAGAGGAGTTCCACCGAGGCCATCTCGCGGAGGTACATGCGCACTGGGTCGTCAGTTCGCTCTCCGCGTCCTTTGGCCTCGGATTTGGCCGGTACCGTATGTTGCTGGAATTCGACTAACTCGTTCTCGCCTTCCGTTCCCTCATTCTCGTCCGGCTCTTCACGGGCCGTCACCTCTTCCTCAAGACCAGGCTCTTTGGTCTCGACCACATTGATGCCCATCTCACTGAACTTGGCCAAAATATTCTCAAGCTGCTCTGAATTGATTTCTTCGGAGGCCAGCAACGTATTGATCTGGTCGTGGGCGATGTAACCGCGCTCCTTGGCGGTGCGAACCAGCTTCTTGACGGCCGAATCGGAAAGATCGAGCACCGGGGGCTCGCGACCCTCGTTCTCCGGCATCTTCACCTCCTGCAGCGTCACCTTGATCTTGCTTGCCATGAACCTCCGCCGTCCATACCGAGCCCGGCCGAGTTCTAGTGTGTCGATTCCGAAGTCCGCATCGTTGTGCGGCACCCTCGTTGGGGAATTTCGGAATCGAAGGACACTAGCAACTTTTTGATCCAGTGTGGCTTCGATTCAGGAGTCCGCCTAACGGGTCCGCGGTCAGAATGATGCAGACTTCTGAACCGCCATACTAATGCGAGATTCTAATCAAATTAGAAACGGCGCGCGCGAGCTGGACCGCCTCTTCCAACAGTTCCTGGGATCACCCGAGGCTTCATCGGCAGCAGGCCCTCGCGCTGCAACTTTTTGCGGGCTAGCTTGCGGGCGCGACGGACGGCTTCCGCCTTTTCTCGGATTCTCCTCTCGGAGGGTTTCTCGTAGTGCTTGCGCAGCTTCATCTCGCGGAAGACGCCCTCGCGCTGCATCTTCTTCTTCAGCACCTTGAGAGCCTGGTCGACATTGTTGTCGCGGACGAGAACTTGCACGCGGTGCTCCTCTTCGATCGAGCGGTTGATCGGTCTGCGGCCAATGGCGCTCGGGCCGCTGGCGCGCAGATATGCACACTTCGGGCGCCGACGGCACCTGCGGCAAGAACTCCAAATCGATATTTGCCGAGTTCGATACGCGATAGCACGCCGCGGACGGGCATCATTGCTGCCCATTGGCAGAAACAGAGCCTTTGGTACGCCGTTTTGCGCGCAGCTCCGGCGACAAGCCGAGCTTGCCGATGCAGATGGCTATATAGACATCGACAGCTTTGTCAAAGTTGTCACTGTCGTAGCGTTCCTCTTCAATCTGCATCCAGGCGCCGAGCGTGTGCTGATTGATAGTTGGCAATTGATTTTGGAACGGCACCGCGTTCGCCGGGAGCACGATCATCTCTCTGCCGCGGCGGGCCGAGCCGGTGCCGGCGGTATAGTTGAGATGGGCACTGCGCGCTCGAATAGCCAGCACGCTTCTCAAATCTTTTCAGCGTTGCGCCTTGCAACGCGCACAGCAATCACTATGTACCTGACATCGAGCTCTGGCCAAATGATTCGGCCGCGCTGCGCCCTTCGCGTGAGACTGGGCATTTCATCCAAATCTCGAACTTAACAGCCGCGGCGTAAGCGGACATATGCGATCCAATGAGCACACCGCCTAGCAAACGGGGTAAGCTGATCGGTCGCGCCGTCTGCCGTGGTCCCTGGTCGCCACGCTCCCCGACGGCAACCAAATTAAGCCCCGATCGAGGTTTACGCCGGCAGGAAAGCCGGGAGACTGGCCATGGGGCGGATGTTGCTAATGGCGGTCGCAATTCTTGTTGCTTGGGACCCCCTCACTAGCAGCGCGCAAGCACAAAGCGATCAGCAAAACGGTCAGTGGTGCGCATACTTTACCGGCGGCCCTACGAATTGCGGATTTGCGACCCTTGACGACTGTCTGCAAGCGATCAAGGGCAAAACCGGCCTTTGCAATCAGAATGCGCAATATGTCCCGCCCGTCGGGGCGGATTCCACCACGGGCAATCGACAACGCCATCGCTCCACTCCGCAGTAATGCGAATGGCGAATGAAAAGGGTGTCCGCTCGTCGCTTCCCGCCGCCCTGGTCCGTCGAGGAAGAACGCCCCTGCT
>DATJTB010000166.1:0-9104 GCA_035503795.1 Methylocella sp. | reverse complement strand
GAAACAATGCCGTCGAAATACCATTGCGACAGGCAGGAGGCGGCGTAGGGGGCTGCGTCCTCATCTTGTCTCTGGAAGGCGACGAGGGCGCAAATTTCTCCGAAAGTCGTGCCTCTTTGAGCTTCCAGCAAAGCCAGGCGTTCGGCTCCTTCGAGGAGACGATAGCAGCTCTCGCCGCCGCTCCGCCAGAAGAGAACGGCCTCTTCGCCACTGGCGGCTGTGGGCGGCTCCTTGTCTTCGTCGAGGGCTCCATAGGTCTGCGCCGTTCCCCTGGAGAGATCGAGAAGCCGCACGCTTGGATGAAATTCGAGGATCAGGCGCGGCCAATCCTCAACGCCGATGTCCGCCAGAGCCTCAATCGCGGACACGGGCGCGTCCGCGGCATCAAAGGCCTCGGAGAGCGCGCGTTCAAATCTCGCGAGATCGATGGCCCTTTCGCCGGTCTGCCATTTCGGCGAATTCATCATGAAATCTGGCAGGCGCGCCCCGTACCATCTCGCATTGGGATGGCGGGAGGGCGTTGCGAGAATATAGTCTTCAACGAGGCCGCCAAACGCTTCGTCACCGAGAAAATTCCGCAGAACGGGAAAGTCGTTCGACAGGAATTCCGCCAGCCGCAGGCGATAGGCATTGTGGTAAACGGCAAACAGCGTGGCGCGGCCGGTTCGAGGCGAATCCGCAATCGAAGAAAGGATCGCTTGATCGTCGTGCAGGATTCCATCCTGAAATCTCAGCTGCAACTCGGCGAACTTCATGCGGCAACCTCCTCAAGCCGCACGGCCGCTGCGATGCTGCGAGCCCGATCGAGTTCGGCAACAACTGTCTCGAAAGGTGGAAAATTGCCGTCGCGCTCGATCATCGTGGCGCGGCTTCCAAGGCGCCGGCAAGCCGCTTCATAGAGGGACCAGACCTCTTCGCAGATCGGCTCGTCATGGGTATCGATCTTGTGTGTTCCCGCCTCCGAATGACCGGCAAGATGAATCTGAATAACGCGCTCCGCCGGGATAACATCCAGATAATGCCATGGATCGAAGCCATGATTGAAGCTTGAAACAAAGAGATTGTTGACGTCGAACAACAGGAAGCAGTCGGCGCGCTCGGCCATCTCAGCGACGAATGTCCATTCATCGATCTCCGATTCGGCAAAGGTCACATAGGTTGAGACATTCTCGATCGCGATGCGGCGCTTGAGATAATCCTGAACGCGCTTGATGCGTTCTACCACATGGCTCAACGCTTCCACGGTATAAGGAACAGGCAAGAGATCGTGCAAATTCATGCCACGGACACCGCTCCAGCAGAGATGGTCGGAGATCCATTCGGGCTGAAACCGCTCGGCCAGACTCTTGAGCGCCTTGAGATAGTCGAGGTCAAGCAGATCGGTGGAGGCGATCGACATCGAAACACCGTGCAGGACGATGGGATAAGTGCCTCTGATCCGCTCGAGCATGGCGATTGGCCGGCCGCCCGGAACCATGAAGTTCTCGGAAATGACCTCGAACCAGTCAACCTTGGGCGTCTTCTCGATGATGTCCGGGTAATAGACCGGCCGCAGACCGAGGCCGAAACCCAGCGGGGATCGCGTTTTCATGCGCTGCCTTCCCAATCCATCAACGGGGTCAGGCGGATTGCAAAAATCCGCCTGCTTTGGAAAGGAGTCAACCCACGGTGCCGCCCTTGGCTTCGCAGGCGGATTTCGACTTTGCGGGCAGCCATCCCTTGCCCTTGCAGCTGTTTTGCCCCTTGCATGCATTATCCGCCGTTTTGCAGGCGCCCTGGCCCTTGCAGGCGTTGATCCCGACACAGTGGACGGCTGCTTTTTTGGCGGAAGCCGAAGTGGTGGAAAGGCCGTTCAAGGCCAAGGCGACCGCAGCGACGGCGAGAGTCGTGCCAGTGATTGTGCTGGTTTTCATTATTTATCTCCTCGGAAAGGGGCTCGAAGCGGATTCGAAGGCGAGACCGTCGATTCCATGAAAATCCGTCTTATGAGGTTCAAGGCACTCCGGAAGTCGGCCGAGTCAGGTCGGCCCCGGAATGAAGCCCACCCCTAGAAAGCAGATCCACGGAAATGCACTTCTAGAGCATTTGGGTTTGGTCCGCGAGCCCATGGTCAAGGATTCGTTTTCGAAGATGGCTTTGTTACGAAGCTCACGGCCACGTGATCATCCCGGGAACCGGGCGTGGGAACATCATCACCTTGCCTTCGCGCCCCACCCGCCCTATAAGCGCGCCATTCCACACGCGGATCGCGCGGCCCTGCCTGAAGGGCTGCTTCCGGTGGCGGCCGATCTCAAGCGGACGGCGGCCTTCACGCTCCGCGGCGGCTTCAACCGGAGAATAACCATGGCCTTGCCAGAATTTTCCATGCGCGGACTGCTCGAATCGGGCGCCCATTTCGGCCATCAGTCGCATCGCTGGAACCCGAAAATGGCGCCCTATATTTTTGGCGCGCGCAACAATATTCACATCATCGATCTTGCCCAGACGGTGCCGCTCCTGCACCAGGCCCTGAAGGCCGTATCCGACACGGTCGCCAAGGGGGGCCGGGTGCTGCTCGTCGGCACCAAGAGACAGGCGCAGGAGGCGATCGCCGATGCGGCGAAGCGATCGGCGCAATATTACATCAACTCGCGCTGGCTCGGCGGCATGCTCACCAATTGGAAAACCGTTTCGGCCTCGATCCAGCGCCTGCGGAAATTGGACGAAACGCTCGATACCGGGGCGATCGGCATGACCAAGAAAGAGCGCCTCATGTTGTCGCGCGAGCGGGACAAGCTCGAGAAGGCGCTCGGCGGCATCAAGGACATCGGCGGCATCCCGGATCTCATTTTCGTCATCGACACGAACAAGGAGCAATTGGCGATCAAGGAGGCGCAAAGGCTCCATATTCCAGTCGCCGCGATCCTTGACACCAATTGTGATCCGGATGGGATCACCTATCCGATCCCCGGCAATGACGACGCGGGCCGCGCGATTGGTCTTTATTGCGATCTCATGGCGCGCGCAGCGATCGATGGGATTTCGCGGGCCCAAGGCTCATCCGGCTATGACATCGGTGGGGCGGAGAACCCGGTAGCCGAGGTTCTGGCGGATGGCGAGGGACCGGAAGCGACGGAAGACGCCTTCGAGCTTCTGACGGCGCCCCGCGGCGCCCCGGACGACCTCGCCAAGCTGCCGGGCGTCGGTCCCCAGATCATCAAGAAGCTGAATGACGCCGGCATCTTCCACTATTGGCAGATCGCCGCCATGACGAATGACGATGTGGCGAAGATCGATCGCAACCTCAAGCTCGGAGGGCGGATCAAACGCGACAATTGGGTCGAGCAGGCGCGCAGCCTGTCCGCCGGCTGATTGTTCGCTGCCAGCCCCGTTATATAAATCAGGCATGGGGACGGCGGCCTTGCGCCGCCGCGTTCAGGCGTGAATCGCGGTCCCATTATAGCGGTCCCTACTACGAAGGAACAGAATATGGCGAGCATCTCCGCGGCATTGGTCAAGGAACTGCGTGACAAGACCGGCGCCGGCATGATGGATTGCAAAAGCGCTCTCGCGGAAACCAATAGTGATATCGAGGCGGCGGTCGATTGGCTGCGCAAGAAGGGCCTTTCGAAGGCGGCGAAAAAATCCGGCCGAGTCGCGGCGGAAGGGCTCGTCGCCGTTCACGTGCAGGGTCGCGACGGCGTCGTCATCGAGGTTAATTCGGAAACCGATTTTGTCGCCCGCAACACCGATTTCCAGACTCTGGTGCGCACAGCGGCCAGGCTCGCGGCCGAAACCGGGACAACCGATGTCGAGGCCTTGAAGGCGGCCGTCTATCCCGGCGGCGGGACACTTGGCGAGGCGCTGGCCAACGCCATCGCGACGATCGGTGAGAACATGACCTTGCGGCGCGCCGCCATTCTGCAGGTCGAAGATGGGCTGATTGGCCAATATGTGCATAATGCCGCGACCGAAGGGCTCGGCAAGATCGGCGTTCTCGTCGCCCTGGAATCGAAGGGCAAGCCGGATGTGCTTGCCCCACTTGCCCGGCTCATCGCGCTGCATGTCGCGGCGGCCAATCCGCTTGCCCTCGACCCCTCCGGCCTCGGTGTCGATATCATCGAGCGCGAAAAGGCGGTGCTCGCCGGCAAGAATGCCGGCAAGCCCGCCCATGTGCTGGACAAGATCGTCGATTCCGGACTGAAGACCTATTACAAGGAAGTCTGCCTGCTGGAGCAGCCTTCCATTCACGCCGAGGCGCATGGCGGCAAGACAATCGGCCAGGTCGTCAAGGAGGCGGAAAAGAGTGCCGGCGCGCCGATTGTTCTCAAAGCTTTCGTGCGTTACGCGCTGGGTGAGGGAATCGAAAAGCAGGAAAGCGATTTCGCCGCCGAGGTCGCCGCCGCGGCCGGCACCAGCGAGACCGAAAAAGCCAAGTGATAAACAGTGTGAACCTTTGACGTGGAACGCCAACGGACGCCCAGATCGGGACGCGAAAAAGTACCGGCTCAGAATCCACCTGTTCGCGCACGTGTGCACTTTTTGCGGCGGATTGCGCTGAGATTTGGAACTTTGCGGCTGCTCGTGCCCATTGTTATTAGCATTGACTCGCTGGCGATTTCGCGGGAGGCTTGAGCAGCCTTTAACGCTGCTTTGCCGCGGTCTCTTCCAAAGGGAGGATTGAATGAGTTCTCGCCGTGTCCTATCGCTCTTCAGCGTTTCTGCGGCATCGTTTTTTTTATTCAGTTTCTTACCGGCGGGCCTCGTCAGCGCGCAGGATGTCCGTCACGAGTGCAGCGAGAAATATCAGGCTGCGAAGGCAGCGGATACGCTGAACGGCGAAACATGGCCGCAATTCTACAGCCAATGCGCCGCCGAGGCGAAAGCGAATGCGGCAGCGGCACAATCAACGGCGACCACCACCCCCGCCTCGGATGTTCGGCACATCTGCAGCGAGAGGTACCAGGCGGCGAAGGCGGCGGGTACGCTGAACGGCGATACATGGCCGCAATTCTACAGCAAATGCACGGCGGAGGTTAAGGCCAACCCACCGCCAGCTACGGCGACGGCGGAGCCGGCTCCCACTCCGGCCCCTGAGTCCGCTCCCGCACTGGCTGTCGAGCCGCCCCCGGCGCCGGTCGCCGCCACGCCCACTCCCCCGACGCCACCGCCCGCTCCGGTGGCCCAGGCCCCCGTTGCGCCACCGCCTGCGCCCGCCAATCCCTTGAAGACGCCGGCCCCTGCGGCGCCTGCGCCGGCCGCCGCAGCAGGGGCGGCTGGCGAGGCGGTCTACCCCACCGCGATCGCACCGGCCTATACCAAAGAAAAGCCTGCCAGGGCCCGCCAGAAAACCTGTGCCGATCAATACAGGGCCAATAAGGCGACCAATTCGAACGGCGGCCTCAAATGGATTCAGAAGGGCGACGGCTATTGGAGCGAATGCAACAAGCGCTTGAAGGGGAGCTGATCAAGGGCCCGCCTCACCCAAAGCCACGCCGGTCCTGGATCGATCGGCGTGCCTTATACCCAAGGGCGCGTCAGACACACTCGGGAAGCCGCAGGAGACCGTCCGGCTGCTCGCCATCCGCCTCTGTCTTCAGATATTTCTTGCCGGAAGGACCCGTCGCCACGATCACCGCGAGGGTCTTGCGATGGGCCAGAACAAAAAAGCTCGTTTCCCCGCTTTCGATCTTGCGGACGGCTTCAGCCACGGTCATCGTCCACGGTCCCGAATCCTCTCCTCCCACATGAGTCATCCGCTCATGCGGGCTCATTTTTTCGGTTCGACTGATGCATTTGATCTGCACGGGTTCACTCATGCGGTCCTCCCATCCACTCGATGGTTTTTCACCGGACCATAGTTTCTGCCGTCGAAATTGACCATAGCGCGCCTTGAAGTGCCAGCCAGGCCCTTCTCCCCGCGATGCGCAAGGGCCGAGCCACATCGACAAGTGCCGGTCGAGCTAGCCGCAAGCGCGGCGGCCCTCAACGAGTCTGCGATTGGAGAGCTGGCGAAAAACCTATAGAACGAGGCCGGTTTACGTGGTTACGACATCGGGCGCGCGTCATGAACGCTTTCTTCGAATCCCATTCCATCGATCTGGTGACTCTATTGAAGATGCTGCCGGCAGTGTTCGGCATGGCGGGCCTTCTGACCTATATATCGCGGCCGTCCAAGTCCCCCTCGGAGCATGAGGTCGTCAATCTATTGGCCGGCGCCAATAGGGCGATTGTCCTCCTCGCCTGCTTGGCTCTGATCGCCCTGACCCTTTGGCTCTTTTTCGGGTCTTCGCCGACTGATCATGACGCCAGAGGGATCGAGCGGCCTGTCCGAATGGCTTTTCTGGCCTGGCTTCCACCGGCCTGAGCCTAGAGTGTTTCCCGGCTTTGATTGATTCGGGCGCTGTGGCATGGCGGACACATAGAACGGAAAAAGCGCGCGAAAGCCGCCCATGTCCTCATCATCCTCTTCCAGGCCGTTTATAGATTTTCGATGGATCGAACGGCGGCGGCCCGGCAGAACGGGGGAGGGGTGAGGGATCCTTTTCAATCTTCGACGGGTTCGGACGAGACGCAGCGGCCCCTCATGAGACAGGGGCTCCTCCTTGCCTGGCTCCTGACGCTTTCGGGGCTCGCCGGCTGTGCGCCCCCGACGGGGGTGCTCCTGCCCGTCTCGGCGCCGGCACCAGGCGCCAGTACTGTCGAGATGCTGGTGGTGACAACCCGCGCGCCGGCGGCTGATCCCGGCGAGATCTTTTCCGGCGGGCGGGATCCCGTGGAATCCTACGCCGACATCACCGTCTCGATTCCACCCGACAATGTCCGGCGGCCCGGCGAGGTGGAATGGCCGCAGCAGGCCCCTGGCGACGCAGCGACCGAATTCGTGACCCTCAAGGTCGATGTCACCCAGGACCGGGCGCGGGCGAAAGACGACTTCAGCCAAATGGTCAAGCAATCGCCCAAGCGAACGGTGCTGGTCTTCGTACATGGGTTCAACAACCGCTTCGAGGATGCGGTTTTCCGCCTTGCCCAATTCGTTCATGATTCAAGGGCGAATGTGACGCCGGTGCTCTTCACCTGGCCATCGAAGGGCAGCGTCTTCGCCTATGGCTATGATCGGGAAAGCGCCAATTATTCGCGTGATGCGCTGGAGCGCCTGCTGCGATGGCTGGCGGAGGATCCGCAGGTCGGCGAGATCGCGGTGCTCGCGCATTCGATGGGCAATTGGGTGACACTCGAGGCGCTGCGCCAGATGGCGATCCGCGATCGTCGGGTCGCGCCCAAAATCCGCAACGTCATGCTGGCGGCGCCGGATGTCGATTTCGATGTGTCCCGCACGCAGATTCTGGCTATGGGGCCTACGCGGCCGGACTTCACGCTGTTTTTATCCGAGAGCGACAAGGCGCTGGCGTTCTCGCGAAAAATCTGGGGTGCGCCGCGCCTCGGCGACATCGATCCCTATGTCGATCCCTACAGGGCGGAGCTCGCGAAGGAACACATTCATGTCTTCGACGTGACGGGCTATCACTCGCCCGATCCGCTCCACCATGGGACGGCGCTCGAGAACCCGCAGATTGTCAAGCTCATCGGCGCGAGCCTCGACAGCGGCCAGGTGCTCACCGATTCCCGCGTCGGCTTGGGCGAGCGGGTCATGCAGCTGACGGCCGGCGCCGCCTCGACCGTCGGCGAGGCGGCGGGCTTGGCCGCCACCGCGCCCATTGCGGTCATCGATCCCACCACCCGCGAGCATTATGGCGACCAGATGCAGTCCCTCACCGAAACCTTGCCGGCCGCCATCGAGGCAGAGTGAGTGGGCGTTGGTCCGGCCGGGCGCAAAATCAACACTTCGCGTCTTCCACTGAGCATGGTCCAGCGAAAGTTGTGTCAACCGCACCATGATGTCACGACCTTGCTGTAAAGTGCTGCATGCCTCTTGCGTGGCGCCGGATTGCTTGTGGATATTCGCGAGCTTGGCACAACTCGCGGCGAGATTGCGCCGCCAGGCCGAGTTTCCGGGGCTGGCTTGGGCGAGGCGCTCGGCAATGGCGAGGCTGTCGGAAAAGGATTTGAGCGGGCCGTCGAGATGCCTTGCGCCTTTTGCCCATCGCTGATCTGATCTTGGCATCCAAAGCCCTTCATCTGGACCGCCAAACCAAATAAAATCATCGCCGCCGTCAGGCGTGGGCACCAAGTGTTAGATTCGATCCACTAGAATGCCTTGGCTGGGAATCCGGTTTCGCATGAAGTCATTGAAGCGTCGTGAGGTTGTCTAACCACAATCGCACCGCTCCCGCTGTGCTCGAACTACGGAGGTTGACTTTGTCACGAGAATTTCTGGCTTCACCCAGGATTACGGCGTCTCTGCTGTCGCCTTTAACAATGCTCATGAAAAAGCACGGTCTGATTGCAGCGAATGCTACACTTTTTGTTTATGCTAGCCTATCCGCTACCGCTCTGGCCGAGCCGCCGGACGCCCCCAATGGGGCCGCAACGCATCGTCCACGGTTTTCAGCGGATGACTTCGCTGCTTTTTCAGATGTGCGCATTGCCGCCTTGAAATCCGGCCTTCAGCTTAAGCCGGCGCAGGAGCAGAAATGGTTCGTGCTCGAGACGGTGTTGCGCGAGGAGGCACAAACACGCGCTGCGCGCGCAGCTGAAGCACGGGAAAAGGCTGAAGAACCTCACGATCATCATGACGTGATCGAAAGCCTGCGGGAACGGGCTAAACAGCTTGAAGAGAATTCTGTCGCGCTGGAAAATATGGCGGTCGAGCTTAAGGAACTCGCGGATGCAGCAGAGCCCCTCTACGAAAGTCTAGATAATTCACAAAAGCGTCTTTTCGAGCCGCTCCTGCGCAAGCACGTAGGCCTGCCCGATCTGCACCATTAGAGCGAATTCCACTAAAGTTGACAGACTTTCGCGACGAGAATTCGCTCCAACCTATTGGTCTTGCGCGATTTCTTATCGCTCGAACGATTCCGTTCGAGCGGAAACGCGCTAGTTTACCGTCCACGACTGCGGCGACGATCATTGTGTTGAAATTTGGCGATCTCGGGCCTTACTAATATCCTAAACAAATAGATGACATAACGGGCGCGGCATGATAGTCTACACGAATGCAGCTT
>DATJTB010000165.1:0-7921 GCA_035503795.1 Methylocella sp. | reverse complement strand
ACGAGGGTGCGGCGGTCGAGCGAGGTCGACGGAATCCATTATCATTTCATCTCGACCAAACAGTTCGAAACGCTGCGCGATGCCGGCGATCTGCTCGAATGGGCCAAGGTGCATGGCAATTATTACGGCACGCCGCGCGAGCCGGCCGAACAGATCCTGGCGCAAGGTCGCGATGTTCTCTTCGACATTGATTATCAAGGCACCCAGCAGATCAAGCAGAAGGTGGGCGGCGACGCGGTGACGATCTTCATCCTGCCGCCCTCGATGAAGGAATTGCGCGCCCGCCTGGAGCGCCGCGCCGAAGACCCGCCCGAAGTGATCGCCAGACGGCTTACCGAGGCCCGCAACGAGATTCCCCGCTGGACCCTCTATGATTACGTACTTGTCAATGCCGACCTCCAAAACACCTTTGCCGATCTTCGTGCGATTCTTTTCGCCGAGCGGTGCCGCACCACGCGCATAAGGGCAGATGTCGTTGCCCTGGTGGAACGGTTGCTTTCCGAAGATTGAGTTCGAGGTCGAGATTGTTTCCTTGGGCGGCGGACAATGGCGACCGTCTCGATAATTGTGACAGATGTTGCGCAATTACAACACTATTTCTATTGACCTTATAAAGTTTATTGTGATTGTTTAATCCCCGAGGCCACCGACTTGGGCAACATCAGCCGGAGGTAGCAATGAAGCTGAATGAAGCACAAAAAATCCACTCGTCGGCTCAAGCGGCGGAAGCGTTATCGAACAAAATCGCCATCCCTTTTTTACTTAATCTCGGAAGTTCCCTGTACCTGCGATCTTTATCCGGGGTTTGGGTGTGGGCCAATGTGTTAAGACGCAACGGAAAGAATAAAGTCTTCGCCACAGTAACACTGGTTGCTCTAACGAGCCCTCTATCTGCAGTGCGTGCCGAGGATTTGGCGGCTGAAATTCGGGAGCTCAAAAAGCAAGTCGGACCGCTCACGGCCCGCATAAAGCAGCTCGAAGCGGAAGTTGCCAAGCAAAAACGCGAACGCAAAGAAGCCAAGGAAGCCAAACAGCCTGTCCAGGCCGCGGCCGTTCAGCCGGTGCCGGAGGCGGCCTGTCAGCAGGCACCATGTCCGCCGCCCGCGCCGTTATCGTCTCCGGTTTCAGTGAACTTCAACGGACGCTGGTTCGGGGACCGCGTGAACGGCCCGATCATCGAGACGGCGGACAGAGACTTTGTCTTCAGGTTTGGCGGCCGTATATTCCTGGATGGCGGTATTTCCGGTCAGCCGGAAAAAGGCTATGGGAGCCAGGCCGATGTAACCCAGGCGCGGATGTCCATCGATGGACATGTCTGGAAATTCTGGGATTTCAAACTCGAATATGACTTCGCTGGCAGCGCCCCGCTAACCAGTCTTTCGGGCACTAGCACGTCCCCTGTTGGGGGTATCCGGGACGCCTTCATCGCGGCGACCTACTTCGATCCAGTGGTCTTCCAGGTTGGCAATTTCTATGAACCGTTCAGCCTGGAAAGGACGCAGACAAAGACGAGCGTTGAGTTTATTGAACGGGCGATGCCGGTCGATGCTTTGACCCCCAGCCGCCACATCGGTCTTGCCGCCTTCACCATGGGTCCGAATTGGAGCATCAAGGCTGGCGTCTTTACGACAAGTGTCGAGGACAAAGCCTTGACCCCCCTGGCAGGGGGCAACCAATATTGGGATGCGGCGGGGCGCCTGACTTTTGATCCCATCCGGGGTCCGGATACATTGCTCCATGTCGGCGCCTCCATACGCTATGAGCGTCCCAATGATGCGACCGCTGGCGGCGACAACCGGGTGCTGCAGCCAGGAACGAACGTCGACACCGAGGCCGATGTCCTCAATGAGAATCTCCTGGGCACTCAGCCGCTGGACTGCGGTGCAACCGTTTTGGGAGAAAGCTGCGCGAAGAACGTTCTGGATTACGGTTTTGAAGGCGCCGCCGTCTATGGCCCCCTCTCGATTCAGGGCGAGTACATGGGAGCCGATTACAACCGGGATGCGACGCTCATCGAATATCTGAAAGCGCCTGGAGCCGCATCGCTCAATTTCAGCGGTTATTACGCCTTCGCGAGCTGGTTCCTCACAGGGGAATCGCGCGAGACCACCTATCGCATGGACTATCGGCGTCCAGGAACCTTTGGTCAGCTCGAGCCCCTCAGTCCCGTGAGCGAGGGAGGGCTAGGGGCGTGGGAGTTAGCTGCGCGACTGAGCGAACTCAATCTGAACAGCGGCGGCGTGCTTGTCTATCAAGGCCGCAATGTGCCTTCTAATATTCAGGGTGGCCGGGAGACCGACTTTACGCTTGGCCTCAACTGGTATCCGCAGATCGGCATTCGCTTCATGGCCGACTGGGTGAAAGTGCTGCAACTGGCGGCGCCCTATAACGCGCCGACATATAATGGCATCCACCCGAATATATTCGTGATGCGTGCCCAGGTGAATTGGTGAGGCCTGTCCGTGACGCGAAAATTCAACCCTCCAAGGATAAAAAGCAGCGCCTCCGAAGTGCAGTGCTCCGGGAGCCGCCCAACTCATTCAGTCACCCATAAGCTTCGGCTAACTCACTTGCATTTAGGAGTGGCTAGGCAGCCCGAAACCGGCGAGGCTGCGATCAAGCTCTGACGCGAAAAAGTCCCACGCCCCTGACCACAAATTCGAGGTTCGGTCACAGACAACTTCCGAAGTCATCGATTCGAACGATTTTCAGGTTTTCGCTGAACGCGGTATAGGAAAACGAACTCAGTCATAAATTATGAGAATCGATCATCATGATTTGGATCGACTTGATCCGAATCATGATGATCTGGGAGAGCTGATGGATTGGCGTTCGCGCCCGCGGATCCAAATATCGAAGCGGATGGCCGGTTTATACACCGCGCTGGCCTTAATCGTCCTGCCGCTGGCGGCACTTGGTACCGAAAGTCGGCCGCAGCACCTGGAAGCGCTCGTTCGCCTTCATGACAGGGCGGCGGAACTCATCCTTCTCATCGGGCTTGCCGCTTTTTCAGTTTTCGTTGCTTGGCATTCTGTCAGAGAACGGCGGCGCTTGGTGGATAACGAGGCTGTCCTGGAAGGCAAACTCATGGATCTGCGCGCCAGGCTCGACCTGGCCGAGGCGTTTCTCGGGGCAGACTCCCAAATCTTCGCTGTCTTTGCCAAGCCAGACCAAGCGCCTGAAATCACCGGCAATCTCAGCCTTGCTCCTATGCCACTGGACTCAGGCCGCCTTCTTGCCTTTGAAAGCTGGCTGCCGCCGAGCCAGGCAACTTGTTGTGGACAAGCCCTCGCGCAGCTGCGGGAAAGCGGCCGGTCCTTCCGG
This sequence comes from Methylocella sp., assembly GCA_035503795.1. GTDB lineage: Bacteria > Pseudomonadota > Alphaproteobacteria > Rhizobiales > Beijerinckiaceae > Methylocapsa. The sequence goes on along the minus strand of DATJTB010000165.1, from coordinate 4,597 downwards.
CTGTCGGCTACCGGTCTCGACGAACGACTCTTTGAAATCGAGGGCCGGCCGGTGGGTGGCCTCGCCGTGTTACGGGTCAAGGATGTGAGCGCCGAACGGCAGGAAGTTGCCCGGCTGCAGCGGCTGCAAGCGTCAACCTTGGATCAAGTTGAGGCCTTGCGGGCGTTGCTCGATGCTGTGCCCTATCCAGCTTGGCTTCGAAACGGCGAGGGACAATTGAGCTTTGTCAACGCCGCCTATGCCCGGGCTGTCGAGGCCAAGACAGCCGAGATGGCCGTCTTGGGCGGCATTGAGCTCGTTGAACGGCAGGCGCGAGAGGCGAGCGCTGCGGCGCGCCGGGCAGGCCAGATCTGGCATGGTCGGGCGCCGGCGGTCGTGGCCGGTCAGCGTCGGATGCTGGAGATCGTCGATGCGCCGGCTGGCTCCGGCTCGGCCGGCATGGCGGCCGACGTCTCGGAAATCGCGGCGCTGCGTGCCGAACTTGACCAGCAATCCAAGGCCCATGTGAGTACGCTCGACCGGCTTTCGACGGCGGTTGCCATTTTCGATGGTGCCAAAGAGCTCATTTTTCATAACGCCGCCTACCGCCAGCTCTTTACCCTCGATCCGAACTTTCTCGATCAGAAGCCGACCTTCTCGGAGATTCTCGACTGGCTGCGGGCCGCGCGACTCTTGCCGGAGCAGGCGGATTTCCGTGCCTGGAAAGCCGATCTTCTCGCCGCGTATCAATCGATGGAGACCCAGGAGCAGAACTGGCATCTTCCCGACGGACGGACCCTTCGGGTCGTCACCAGCCCCGATCCGCAGGGCGGGCTCATTTATCTTTTTGACGATGTCACCGAGCGCTATCACCTCTGGTCGCAATATAATGCCTCGATCCGGGTGCAAAGCGAGACGCTTGATGCGCTGAAGGAAGGGGTCGCGGTGTTCGGCAGCGATGGTCGCCTCAAGCTGTTCAATCCGGCCTTTGCCGGCCTTTGGGCGCTTGCGGCGGCGGAGCTTGGCGAAAAGCCGCATATCGACCAGGTCATGGCTCTTTGCACGCCGCTCTTTGCCGATGAGGAGATTTGGGGTGCGCTGCGGGCTGCGATTGCCGGCTTGCCGGATCAGCGGCTCAGCCTTGAGCGGCGCTTGGCCAGAAGCGACGGATCGGTGCTGGATTGCGCAGCGGCGCCGCTGCCGGACGGAGCCACCTTGCTCACATTCATCGACACCACCGCGAGCGTCAATGTCGAACGCGCCCTGACCGAGCGCAATCAAGCGTTGATTGACGCCGAGAAGCTACGCAACGATTTCGTTCATCACGTCTCTTACGAATTGCGCTCGCCGCTGACCAACATCATCGGCTTTATCCAGATGCTGGATAATCCGGCGATCGGTCCGCTCAACGCCAAGCAGCGCGAATACGCGGGCTACGTCATGAAATCCTCCGCCGCACTGCTCGCTATCATCAATGATATTCTCGATCTCGCCTCGATCGATGCGGATGCAATGGAATTGGCGCTTAGCGAGGTTGATATTGCGCAGACCATAAGGGCCGCGGCAGAAGGCGTTCAGGACAGGCTCGCCGAATCCGCCCTGACCTTGCGGGTCCAGGCCATGGACGCGATTGGCAGCTTTGTTGCGGATGAAAAGCGGATCCGGCAAATCCTTTTCAATCTTCTGTCCAACGCCATTGGCTTCTCGTCGCCGGGCCAGACAATCGAACTTGCTGCCGAACGGCAGGGCGACGAAATTCTGTTCACCGTGACCGATCAAGGAAGCGGCATTCCACCCGAGGTCCGCGAACATGTTTTCGACCGATTCAAAACCTATACGGCCGGATCGCGCCATCGCGGGACCGGGCTTGGACTTTCCATTGTCCAGTCCTTCGTCGAGTTGCACGGGGGCCGCATCAAGATCGATTCGGTTCTCGGCAAGGGTACCCGCGCGGCCTGCTTCTTTCCAGCCAATGGCGGGAAGGCGGCGGCGGGCTCAAGTCGCCTTTGAGGCAAGCGGAGATCGGCTCACCATCTCCAAAGCATGGACGAAAATCAATCCAAGCTCTCATACGGGCCATAGAGCGGGATGCGAAAATCCGTGATTCCCTTATCGCTGTAGGTTCAAAATCATCCTGATCCATCGGAAAGCACAGAAAGGCTTTAAGGACGAGATCGTCATGGCCCATGAAGCAGGGAATGGTGAAACGATCTGGCATCGTGATCTCTTCGACGAAGAAGCGCTGGGCTCGCTCGCCGGCGAGGTGGCTGCGCTCGTCGGCCCCGGCGATCTCATCACCCTTTCCGGCGATCTTGGTGCGGGGAAGACGGCCTTTGCCCGCACCTTGATCCGCTCCTTGGCCGGTGACCCGGCGCTTGAAGTGCCGAGTCCGGCCTTCACCCTGATGCAACTCTACCAGGGCCTGAGTTTTCCCATCCTGCATGCCGATTTCTACCGGATTGGCAAGGCTGAGGAACTCGCTGAACTTGGCTTTGAGGAAGCCGCCGACGGTGCGCTCGTTCTCGTGGAATGGCCTCAGCGGGCCGAAGGATTTCTCGATGCTGACCGGCTCGACATCGCCTTCGCTCTTGATCTGGCGCATAGCCCTTTCTATCGCACGGTGACCTTGACCGGCCGCGGCCGCTTCGCCAAAAGGCTCTCCCGTGCCAAGGCGATTGACGCGCTTCTCGACGGCTGCGGGTGGCGGGATGCCGACCGTATTTTCATGCAAGGCGATGCTTCGACACGCAGCTATGAGCGTCTTGTGAAGCAGGACGGCGAGAGCGCCGTTTTGATGATCTCGCCGCGACGCCCGGATGGACCGCCGATCCGGTACGGAAAATCTTATAGCGCCATCGCCCGGCTCGCCGAGGATATCAAGCCCTTCATCGCTCTTTGCGAAGGGCTGCGCGCGCAAGGTATTTCTACTCCGACAATCCTCGCTCACGATCTGGGCTTTGGACTGGCCCTCCTTGAGGATCTGGGTCACGAGCCTGTCGTCACTGGCGAAGGTCGGATCGATGAAGAACGCTATGGCGTGGCGGTGGAGGTCCTCGCCCATCTGCATGGAAGGTCATTGCCGGACACCCTCCCGGTCGCCAATGAGGACAGCTACAGGATCCCGCCCTATGACATCGATGCGCTCCTGATTGAAATCGAATTGCTGCTCGACTGGTACGTGCCCTATATCGCCTGCCTGCCGCTCGCCTCCGGCACCAAGGCGAACTTCGTCAAGCTTTGGCGGGACGCCCTTCAGCCCCTGTTCGCGGTGCGGCCCACTTGGACTCTGCGCGACTTTCATTCGCCCAATCTTCTCTGGCTTGCCGAGCGGAAAGGTTTAGCCCGGGTCGGGGTTTTGGATTTTCAAGATTGTGTCCTCGGTCATCCCGCCTATGACGTCGTTTCGCTCGCCCAGGATGCCCGGATCGACGTTCCTTCGGACATTGAGCTCCGGCTGCTTGCCCATTATGCCCGGTTACGCCAACAACAAATGCAAGCGGATTTCGACATTGCTGCCTTCGCCCGTGCCTACTCGATCCTCGGCGCCCAGCGCGCAACAAAAATCCTCGGAATCTTCGCAAGGCTCGATGAACGCGATGAAAAGCCACAATATCTCGTGCATCTCCCGCGCGTCGAAAAATATCTTGCGAAAAATCTCGTCCATCCAGCCTTGGTCGAGCTCAGGCAGTGGTACGAGGAACATCTCCCGCGCATCTTTGACCGGACATGAGCGCTGCTAGCGAAACCCCTCCCTCTCCGCCACCAGCCAAGGCCATGGTCTTCGCAGCCGGATTGGGAACCCGCATGCGGCCCTTATCCGATCGCATGCCAAAGCCTTTGATCTCGGTCGCCGGCAAAGCGCTCATCGATTACACGCTCGACAGATTGGCCGGTGCCGGCGTCAAGACGGCGATTGTCAATGTGCATTATCTGGCAGACCAGATCATCGCACATTTAGCTCGCCGGAAAATCCCGCAAATCCTGATTTCCGATGAGCGTGAAAAGCTGCTCGATCAAGGCGGCGGCATCGCCAAGGCCTTGCCATGGCTTGGGGCTGACCCGATTTTCCTCGCCAACACGGATTCGTTTTTTGTTGATGGACCGACCGATAATCTTCGTGAACTTTGCGCCTTCTTTGATCCCGACCGGATGGATTTTCTGCTCCTCCTCGCTGCGATGGCCGATAGCACCGGCATCGAAGCGGGGACGCCAGGTGATTTCAATATGGCACCTGACGGCCGGCTGACTCGGCGTCGGGAGCGCGAGATCGCGCCTTTTATCTATACCGGTATTGGGATTGTCCGGCCTGGGCTATTCGACAGCGACCCAAGAGAGGCGTTCCCTCTCTCACCTTATTTTTTCGAAGCGGCGGCGAAAGGCCGGCTCTTCGGACGAAGGCTTGACGGCCAGTGGTTTCATGTCGGCACACCGCAGGCTATCGGGGAAGCCGAGCGCAAATTTGGGCGGGTCTGATGATGAAAATAAGGATCCCGCCACATGGGCGGCTTGCACCATCGATTGTTCAATTCAGCTGCTTTGGATGGGAGGGCGAGCGTCGACACACGGGCTAGGGGCGTTGAGCCGCGAATATGTCTCGGATGCTGGACACACGCGGACA
>DATJTB010000164.1:0-11013 GCA_035503795.1 Methylocella sp. | reverse complement strand
TTCGAGGGCTCCCATAAAAAATTGTCATGAAAGGGTCTAAGGAGTGGCAATATCGCCGAAATTGCGTTATTGGCCCGCTTTGCTGGCTGGATTGAGCACTCATCCAATGAACCGTTTAGACCGCCGCCCCATCTCGGCGGGTGAAGCCGAAGTCGAATATCTCGATGGCGAATTCCGGATCGTGCGGCCCGGCGCCTATGTTCGCTGCGCGGTTACCGGAGCGCAGATCAAGCTTGAGAATTTGCGTTATTGGAACGTCGATCTCCAGGAGCCCTACGCGACCCCGGCCGCCAAACTGGAGCGCCTTGGGATCAAGCCAAAGAGTTGATCCCGCTTTAAAATATCCAAGATATTCCGATCCACTTGATTCGATCTGATGTCTCAATCGCAAGCGGAGCGATCCGCAACGGACATTCGAAGGCAACTTCCCTTTCAGATCTTGTCTTTCTCGGGATCGATCAGCCGATGCAGATGGGTAATGAAATAACGCATGTGGGCATTGTCGACGGTCGCTTGCGCCTTGGCTTTCCAGGCCTGGACAGCTGAGCTATAGTCGGGATAAAAACCCACGACATCAAGCTTCGACAGATCGCGGAATTCGGTTCCGCTCAAATCTTTGAGCTCACCCCCAAAGACGAAGTGGAGAAGTTGCTTGCCTTCCGTCATCCGTGCGCTTCCCATGCAAGACTTGCCAGCCACAGTTTCCCCGAATCCGTGCAAAGCACAATATTCTTTGTTCTTTTTCTGGCTGGCTTATCGGGGAAGGTCTGAAGCGCGGCGCGCCGCGGCATTGATCTCGGCATGAATTTGGACCGGTGCCGCGATCAGGAGGCCATGCCGCGTGTCATGTTGATTGTATCGGATGCTGCCACCGTCGATCGTAGCCAAGCGGCCGCCTGCCTCTTGAAGGATGAGATCGGCAGCCGCGATATCCCAATCATGCGAATTCTCGGAAGCGAATCCGGCGTCCAGCGCACCTGAGGCAACCGCAGCGATCCGCAAGGCAAGGGAGGGGATTTTGGGCTGCAGATCAAAGCGCAGCCCGGACTGAAGCAACCGGTCGGCGAGAAACGCTGGCGCCGCCACGCGCGTGTCGGTGCGGACCGTATCCAGCCTTGATACCGCAATCGGCCGGTCATTGAGCCTTGCCCCCTCTCCCTTGACCGCAACATAGGTTTTTTGCAAAGCCGGCGCATGCACAATGCCAAAGGACGGGCGGCCATTTTCAACCAGCGCGACGGCAATCGCCCAGGCGGCCTTGCCGGTCATGAAGCCGCGCGTTCCGTCAATCGGATCGACCACGAACACCAGATTCTTCGTCAGCCTCGTCCGATCATCTTCCGTCTCTTCGGAAAGCCAGCCAGCCTGCGGCAGCAGCGCCAGCAAATGACGCTTCAAATAATCGTCAACTTGGTAATCGGCTTCCGTAACTGGCGATCCGCCCGGTTTATGGGAGATGGTGGCAGGGGTCATTTCACCGGGTCGGAAAAAGCTCAGCGCGAGTTCCCCGGCACCAAGGGTAGCTTCGACGAAAGAATTATAAAGATCATCCCCGAGGGAGAGTGATAACAAGACCGTCCGCCAAGTACTGAGAAGCTTGCCTTACCGCACCGCAACGAAAATGACAAGCGTTCTACGGATCCGGATTTCATTCGTCCGTCGGGGCCGGAATAAACTGAGTAGCGGGCGGATGCGGCCAGCCAAGCGATGAGCATCAAGGCCGATTTGCAAGCCGCCATCCGGTTTGCGAGGCCAAGGAAGGCGTATGCAGAGCGAAACAAAAATGCCAGCTGGCACAGCCCTCGTGACCGGCGCGGCGAAAGGAATTGGGCGGCGCATCGCCGAGCGGTTGGCTTCGGCCGGCCATCCCGTGATCTTGCATTCTAGTCGGCAATCGCGGGTCGAAGCGGAACACGTGGCCGAAGGCATCCGTGCACAAGGCGGAAAGGTGCAACTCCTCTTCGCCGATTTCTCCAAAAGTGGAGAGGTTGAGACGCTCATCGGGAAGGCCGGAGCCGGCTTCGGACCGCTCCAGCTTCTCGTCAATAATGCGGCGATTTTCGAGGCGGATGAAGCGCTCGATTTCGATCTCTATGGCCTCGATCGGCATTTTGCGATCAATCTGAAGGCACCCTTGATTCTGTCGCGAGACTTCGCACGCCAAGTGCCCCTGGGACATGAAGCCGCGATCGTCAACGTCCTGGATCAGCGGGTCTTTCGCCTCACGCCGCAATTCTTCACCTACAGCCTCAGCAAGGCGGCCCTTTGGGCCGCGACGCAAACTATGGCGCAGGCCTATGCGGCACGGGGCATCAGGGTTAATGCGATCGGCCCCGGGCCCGTATCGCCCAACGAGCGGCAGGGCGAAAGAGGCTTCGCCAGGGAAGTGCAAGGCCTGCCTCTCGCCCGCGCCGTGACAGCGGACGAGGTTGCCGACGCCGTTTTCTATCTGGCGAAGGCTCGCAATGTGACAGGCCAGATGATCGCCGTCGATGCAGGCCAGCATCTCGCGTGGCAAACGCCCGATATCGTTCTCTAAATTTCCCTCTGCGATAAGTTGATGCCGAAAAGCGCGAGATCGCCAAGTGCGTTCGGCATCGCCTGTCTCCAGCAGCGAAAATCCGGCAAGGCTTGTTGCAGCCTCGGAAATGTCGCAATTTGGCAACAGCGTGATATTATAGCAACGCTTTTCGCGTTTCCAAAAGAATTTCGTGCCCGATTTGATTGAACCCCGACGAAAATGGGCGCTCCCGAACAAACACTGCCAGCTCCAGAAAGAAGAAGCGGACGTCGCCGCTTCACAGCCCGTTTTGGACCCGTCGCGGTCTTTCTGGCGCTGTTTATCGGCCTCGTCAGCTTCCTGATCTTTTCCAATGACACGCCGATCGCGCCAACCGACACAGTCATCCTCATACTGTTCGTCGCGAACATCCTTTGTATTCTTCTCGTTTTTCTATTCGTTCTCACGGAGGCCTATGCACTGTTTTCGGCGCGCCGGGCGGGTGTCGCCGGCGCCGAGCTGCATATCCGGATCGTCGGTCTCTTTTCCATTGTCGCTGCTGCGCCAGCACTCCTTATGGCCTGGGTCGGCTCGGTGACTTTGGAACGCAGCCTCAACCCGACCTTCATGCAGGACAGCCGCGGCTTTGTCCGCAACACCATCGCAGCGGCCAATCTGTTTCGCGAGGGCCAATGCTCGTCCCTCCTGCGCGAGGCCAGCCTCACCGCCTCCGATCTCGACCGTGGCAAGCTCATGTTTGAGGTCGACCGGCCACTATTTCGCGATTTCTTCACTTCAAGGGCCCGTTTCCTGGGCTTCACCGCTGCGGCCCTCATGAAGTCCGACGGCACGGTCGTCGAACGGGTGGAAACTGGGGCCTTGGCCGGCACCACCATCGTCCGGCCCGAACCGCGCGATTTCGATGTCGCCCGTAAGGGGGAGCCTGAGTGCCTGACGCTCGATCGAGACCGCACCTTCGTCGTGCTGCGCACGCTGCACGCCTTTCAGGACACGTTTCTTTACGTGGCCCGCCCGGCTGATCCTTTCACCGTGGAATTCCCGGCCCAAGCCGCCAAGCTTGTCGCGCTCTATGATGCCTTTGACTACCACCGCCGCGGGATCCGGATCGCCTTCGCCACCATGTTCGTGTTGATCGCGCTTATTATGCTGCTCTCGGCGACCTGGCTCGGCCTTTCATTCGCCAATAGCCTCATCGCGCCCATCCGGCGGCTCATCGCGGCGACCGATGAGGTCGCCTCCGGCAATCTGCATGTCCAGGTGCCGGTGCGCAAAGCCGACGGCGACCTTGCCCATCTCGGTGAAACCTTCAACAAGATGACCTCGGAACTGAGCCTCCAACAGCACAGGCTGATTGCGGCGAGCAAGCTGATCGACGAGCGCCGCCTGTTCACCGAGGCTGTCCTTTCAGGTGTTCCGGTCGCGGTCATCGGCGTCGGCCCGAAGGGCGAGATCACTGCCCTCAATCCTTCCGCCCGTCATCTGCTGCCGGACGGCGCGGAGAATGCTGCAAGGCCCGATGGCCAGCCGATTGCCGCCTTCCTGCCGCATATCGAGAGCTTGCTCGATGAAGCCCGCTCAGCCCATTCGCGCCTGGTGCAAGGCCAGATCTCTTTGTCGCATGAGGGACTCGACCGGCTCTACAATGTGAGCATCACGAGCGAGCCGAGCGAGCGGGCCGACAAAAGCTATGTCGTCACTCTCGACGATATCACCGATCTCGTCACCGCCCAGCGCACCGCCGCCTGGGCAGATGTCGCCCGCCGCATCGCCCATGAGATCAAGAACCCGTTGACCCCGATCCAGCTTTCCGCTGAGCGGCTCAAGCGCAAATATGGCCGGCTCATCGAGAAGGACCGCGACATCTTTGATCAATGCACGGACACCATCGTCCGCCAGGTCGATGATATCAAGCGCATGGTCGATGAGTTTTCCTCTTTTGCCCGGATGCCGAAACCCCAGCTCGAAAGCGGCGATCTGGGCGAATGCGTGCGCCAGGTTCTCTTCCTGATGCGGGTCGCTCACCCTGACATAGGCTTTGAAGACAAGCTGCCGGAAGGCAAGATCGAGGTTCCCTTTGACCGCCGGCTCTTGTCACAAGCCCTGACCAATATCGTGAAGAATGCGACCGAAGGGATCGCGGCAAGGGCGCCTCAGGCCGATTACAAGGGCAAGATCTCGGTTGCCGCGGGGCTCGCCGGCAACGTCGTTTCGATCGATGTGATTGACAATGGCAAAGGCTTTCCACGCGAGAACCGGCAAAGGCTCCTCGAACCCTATATGACAACCCGCTCCGATGGAACGGGTCTCGGCCTTCCTATCGTCGCCAAAATCCTCGCCGACCATGGCGGCGGACTCGAATTGCGCGATGCGCCTAGCGGGTGCGGCGCCTGGGTCCGGATGTTCTTTCCCCTGCTGCAGGAGCCTGGACCGCATAGGCAGGAAGACAATCAGGGCGAGGTGGTAACTGCCGGCAAGCCAGCGCGAGCGGCAAGATCATGATCGATTTTGATGACTTAGAGCGGGATTTTAGCGAAAAACCGGTATCCACTTTTTCGCCTCCCGCTCAACAGGAGCTTGAGGAATTTCATGGGTAGCGACATCCTCATCGTGGACGATGAAGCCGACATCCGCGAGATCGTATCCGGCATTCTGTCGGACGAAGGCCATGGCACGCGGACCGCGAAAAATTCCGACGAAGCGTTGGGCGCCATTGCCGCGCGGCGTCCAACTCTCGTCTTTCTGGATATCTGGCTGCAGGGATCGCGGCTAGACGGTCTGCAGCTTCTGAAGATCATCAAGGATCAGAATCCGGCGCTGCCCGTCGTCATGATCTCGGGCCACGGCAACATCGAAACGGCCGTCTCGGCGATCAAGCTCGGCGCCTATGACTTCATCGAAAAGCCTTTCAAGGCCGACCGCCTGGTTCTTGTCGCAGAGCGCGCACTCGAAGCCTTGCGGCTCAAACGGGAAATAACGGAACTGCGCACACGAGCCGGGCGAGGCAACAAGATCGTCGGCCAATCGACCATCATCAATCAATTGCGGCAAGTGATCGAGCGGGTGGGGCCGGCCAATTCACGTATCCTCATCACGGGCGCCCCCGGCGCCGGCAAGGAGCTTGCGGCGCGCTCTATCCATGATACTTCGGCCCGCGCCAACGGACCCTTCGTCACGCTCAATTCCGCACTTATCGAGCCTGAAACCATGGAGATGGAGCTGTTCGGGGCCGAAGCCAGAGAAGGCAGTCCCCGCAAGATCGGCGCCCTCGAGGAAGCGCATGGCGGAACCCTCTACCTTGATGAGATCGCCGATATGCCGAGGGAAACGCAAGGCAAGATCCTGCGCGTCCTCGTCGAGCAGAATTTTTTGCGAGTCGGCGGCTCGACGCGTGTCCATGTCGATGTCAGGATCATCTCCTCAAGCTCGCGAGACCTGCCGAAAATGATCGCCGATGGCGCCTTCCGCGAGGATCTCTTCCACCGGCTCGCCGTGGTGCCGATCCGCGTGCCTTCGCTCAGCGAGCGCCGCGACGACATCGTCGAGCTGATCAACTTCTTCATGGAGCAGCTCTCGATCACCACCGGGCTACCGAAGCGCATCATCGCAGAGGATGCGCTGGCGATTCTGCAGTCACATGACTGGCCAGGCAATATCCGGCAATTGCGCAACAATGTGGAGCGGCTGATGATCCTGGCGGGCGGCGACCCGGAGGCCCCGATCACCGCGGCGATGCTGCCGGCCGAGATCGGCGCTCTCGTGCCCTCGACGCCCAACGGCTCCGGCGGCGAGAAATTGATGAGCCTGGCGCTGCGGGAGGCCCGGGAAGTGTTCGAGCGCGAATATCTTGTTGCGCAGCTCAATCGCTTCGGCGGCAACATTTCCCGTACCGCCGAATTCATCGGCATGGAGCGCTCGGCGCTGCACCGCAAATTGAAGTCACTCCAGGTTGAATGAAAATGAGGCAAATATTTCTTGCGTCCGGCTGAAAAGCAAATGTCATCTTGCCGGCAGAGTTGGCTGGGAGATGGTCCACAAGAGGCCCTATGAAGCGCGGCTTGGACACGACAAAAAGCGCCGCGCAGCGATGGTTCTCCCCTTGATTGACGCGCATCGCTTGCCAAATTCTTAGCGGGCCGGCCAGGACCGGCAAATGTCCCGAGTTTTTTCGTGATCAGGAGTTTTCGCTATGAGCGTGCGTGATCTCATTCCCTGGACAAAAAGCCGTGATTTCGTTCCTGATTTTTTCCGCGATGACCGGACGAGTCCGTTTCTCTCTTTGCATCGCGACATCAACCGTTTGTTCGAAGAAGCCTTCCGCGGCATTTCCCTTCCATCTTCAATGAGCGGACGCTTTGGAGATTTCGTGGGCGCGGCTTGGCCGAAGCTCGAAGTCGCCGAGACGGAGAAGCAGATCGTCATTTCAGCCGAAGTCCCAGGTATCGATCAAAATGATATCGAGCTCACCTATGTTGACGGCAGCCTGATCCTTCGTGGCGAAACGAAATCCGAGACCGAGGACAAGGAACGCAAGTTTTCGGAACGCTACTATGGCCGCTTCGAGCGGCGCATCCCGGTCGGCGCCGACATCGAGGAAGGCAAGATCGACGCTTCTTTCAAGAATGGCGTTCTCAAGGTCACCGTGCCCAAATCCGAAAAGGCTCAGATGAAAGCCAAGAAGATCGAGATTCAGAGCGCCAAATAAATCGTAACAGTTTGAAAAAACCCAAAGCCGTATTCCCAACGAAATGGGAATGCGGCTTTGCCCTGCCTAAAATTTTGCTGATCCACTTGTCGATCTTGGTTATGGACCTGTCAACGCGGACCCAACCACCGGTCCGGTGTGATGCCAAGGGTCAGCCATGCTCCAAATCCATTCAGGCTCTAAAACGGCGTACACGAGCGAACAAGAGCCTACCTTGAGGCATGCCGCGCTCGGTCTTTCGGATAGCGTCATCATGGCGGTCGCAGGCTCCGCACCGGCCTATTCGATCACCGCCAGTACGGCGGCGCTCGCCGCAGTTGTCGGGATCGCCGGCCCGGCTGCCATAACGATGGCCTTTCTGCCGATGGTCGGCATCACGCTCGCCTTCTCCTATCTCAACCGCTGGCGATCGGAAGCTGGCGCCGGCTATAGCTGGATCGGTCGGGCGATCAATCCGTCGCTCGGCTTTCTCGCCGGCTGGGCGCTGCTCAGCCTCTCCACCATTTTCAATGTCGTCGCGGCCCTGCCGGCCGGCGAGGCGACTCTTGAGCTTCTTTCACCAGGCGCCCATCACGATCCGCTCTCGGCAACCGTCATTGGGGCCATCTGGTTTCTGGGCGTGCTGGCCGTCGTCACGTGCGGCATCACCGCGACCGCCAAAATGCAGGTGGTCCTGACCCTGCTCGAAGTCGGCGCCGTCGCCTTTGTCTGCGGCTCGGCGATCCTTGCGGCGCGCGCGGCGCCCGCTGCCGCTTTTTCCTGGGACTGGTTTTCCCCTACAGCTTTCGGCACTTTCGGAGCTTTTTCCGCCGGAATGCTGGTCGCCGTCTTTTACTATTGTGGCTGGGACGTCTCAGCCAATCTGGCGGAGGAAACGGTCAATGCCCATTCCTCGGCCGGCCATGCCGGAGTTGCCGGCGTGACGGTGATCTTCATTTTGTTCCTGTTGGCCCAGGTCGCCATTCAAATGGCGCTGACTCCGGAGCAGATTCAAGCCAACGCCGCCAACCTGCTCCCGGCGCTTGGTCACCTGACGCTGGGCGCGCCGTGGAGTGCCGTCGCCGTGCTCGCCGTTATGGTGAGTTCGGTCGCAACCATCCAGACGCAGCTCGTCCAATGTAGTCGGCTTCTCTTCGCCATGGCGCGCGACAGGGTCATTGGTCCAACCATGGGCCATCTGCATCCACGCTTCCAGACTCCCTGGCTGGCCGGCTTTGCCGTGGCATCCGTCTCAATGCCTTTGTTCATCACCTCGGCAATGGTGCCTGCGGTCAATGAGCTCATGAGCGAGCTCATCGAGGCGATCGGCATCCAGGCCTCCTTTTATTATGTCCTGGTCGCGCTCGCCTGCGTTTTCTATTATCGCAACGTCCTCCTCGCCGATTGGCGGCTCTTCATTCTCGCGGGCTTCATGCCCCTCCTTTCGGCGCTTTTCGTCACCGGCGTCATGATCTACGAGCTGCCCCAGCTTGGCTGGCAGGTCACAAGCCTTAGCCTCGGCACGATCTCGATCGGGCTTGTGCCCCTGCTCTATTACCGCCGGCTCTACAAGAGCCGCTTCTACACCGATCCGCGCGAAGCCGCGCCCCCACGATCTTAATGAGCGTGGGTCGCGTGAGGGGTTATGGGATCATATCAATTCAATCTGCGCGCAAAGGCCAGCGGCGGCAGCCAGATGGTGGTCACGGGTCAACAGTGGTAGAAGAACTTCAAGCAACACCGTGAGGTGTCGACAATGATCACGCGCTACCGCGCTTAGAGCGGGATGAGCACAAGTGTGAAGCGGTTTTGCACCTCGCATCCCGCTCTAAATTACCAGAATCGATCACGTTTCATGAGTTTGGATCGATTCGATCAAAATCATTGTTATCTAGCACGGACCGCTTCGGCCGGGGCTACGGAAGGCGCCATTTCCCCCGACTGCGCAACCGGTCCCGCGGCTCGTCCAGCTGCGAGTCCGCTTCGGCGCATATTCAAGGACCAGGACAGAGCTTCTGAGAGTCGTAATCCAGCCGTTGAGCTTTGCCGCGCTAGGCCGGCGGATCGCTTTTGGCTCGTCCACTGTTACGCGTCCCGCTCTAGCAAGAAACGTTGGGTTTTGCAAAAATCATAAAAAAGCGGCAGCTTACCCGCCAAGGCTGTCATCAGGCAGATGTCAAGAAAAACTTTGGGGGGATATGAACGTGGCCGTTATTGTGCTGATCAATCCGCGTTTCGAGACGAGCTATTGGGGCATGGAGCACGCCCTGGACCTATGTGCTAAGCTTGGCAAGCGCGCGAATATGCCGGTTTCAGCCCTGCCCTTGCTTGCGGCTCTGACGCCCGCGGAGCACAAAATCACTTTAATCGATGAGAATGTCGAAGAAATCGATTTTGATCTTTGCGCCAAGGCCGACATCGTCGGCATTACGGGAATGACGGTGCAGAGATTCCGGATGACTGAAATTCTCAGGGAATTGAAAGAGCGGGGCTGCTTCACGGTCGCCGGCGGCCCTTGGGTTAGCGTGAAGGAGGATTATTTCGGCGCGTTGGCCGATGTCATTTTCGTGGGGGAGGCCGAAGAAACCTGGCCACAATTTCTTGCCGATTGGGCTGAGCGGAACCATGCGAGCCGCTACGAGCAGGCGGAGCGCACCGACATGAGCAAAGTGCCGCCGCCTCGCTACGACCTTTTGAAGATGAACCGTTATGTCATAGCTCCGGTGCAGTTCTCACGCGGCTGCCCCTTTACCTGCGAGTTTTGCGACATCATTGTCACCTTCGGCCGCCGTCCGCGCCTCAAGACGGCGCCCCAGATTATCACCGAACTGGAGGCGATTCACCGTTTAGGCGGAGTTGGCGGCATATTCATCGTCGATGACAATTTGATCGGCAATAAGAAGGCCGTAAAACCCATTCTTCGCCACGTCATCTCCTGGCAGAAAAAGCATGATTATCCGGTGACTTTTTTTGCGGAGGCTACGCTTGATCTTGCAGATGATGAAGAACTCATGCGCCTCATGGACGACGCAAATATCCGTTACGTCTTTGTCGGCATTGAAACGCCCAATGAGGAATCGCTGCGTGAAACGCGCAAGACGCAGAACCTGCGCGGCAAGGAGCGCAGCATAGTCGAAAAAGTGCACGCCATTCAGGCGCAAGGGCTCGAGGTCTGGAGCGGGATGATTGTCGGCTTCGACAATGACGGCCCCGACATTTTCGATCGGCAGATCCGTTTCGTAGAGCAGGCCCGTGTGGTCCATACCTCGGTCGGCATGCTCACCGCGATCCCCAAGACACCGCTCTATGAAAGGCTTGACGGCGAGAACAGGCTCGATCACTCCGACCGCACGCCATATGGAACGAATGTCATTCCCCTCGGTATGGGCCGCGACGCCTTGCGGGATGGATATTTGCGGGTGCTCCACGCACTCTATGATCCGAAGGCCTATTTCGCCCGGGTGGACGCCCTCTTTCTCGAAGCCGGTTTGAAAACCGGCGCCGCCCGGCATGCGCATTTACGGAGCCGGCCATTCAGCTGGCTCATTCAATATGCGGAAGCGCTGCTCAATGTCGCTTTCGTCTTCTTCAAACTGCAAACCGCCGTGGAGGCAGCCGATCTTCGCCGCCACTACCGGCGCGTCTTTTTCAACGTGGTGCGGCGGCGTCCCGAACCGTTTGTGCTGCAAGCCTATGCGTTGAAGGCTATCCTGCATTATCATTATCACAAGCTGATTGCGGCCATCGATGCCGATGGGCATTTGCTGAATATCTTCTGATGGCTCTGCCACATGTGAACATCGGGTAATCG
>DATJTB010000163.1:0-33709 GCA_035503795.1 Methylocella sp. | reverse complement strand
ACGCAAGCGCGCGCCGCCTGATTGGCCGCGCGCAGTCATGCGATGCGCTTAGAGTGCAATTGGTGTCCACCTCGTACTAGGTGGACACCAAATCAGATTCGCCAAAATCTCGGTAGGCGGTCGTCGTGTGACGCTTACGTTGAGCAAGTGTTTGCGTGGTGTCGTGCGAGCGCTGGAGTTCCGTGAGTTTCTTGAAGAAGACTTCCTGGGCGATCGTGGGGGCCAGGGTTGCCATGGCCGCAGGCCCGGAGGGGGCGTCAATGGATCATGGTCGAGCGGGATCAGCGGGATCTCAAGGGTCGCTCGGATGTCGGTGCGACTCCAGCCGACAACATGGAACGCTTCGCAAGCGGCGGCCAGGCGATCGGCGTGCTTATGACGCGCGTATTCTTCTTCAGTCCAGGGCGGCAATCGGTAGCGTTGATTGACGGCGGCCTGCAGCCGCTCGTCGAGGCTGCTGAATCCGGAACCGAGGTGAGGCTTCACTGTGGCTATACAGTCAAATCCGATGAGTGCCTCTGTGGCATCATGAAGAAGCTCACGTAGGGCTTCGGCGGGGGAAAGGGATCCGGTGGCTTCACGAAGGGCGAGGACGGTAAGGCTGTGTTGGGCGACGCTGAGTGGGAGCTCCCAAGCGGAATGTCCGGCCCAGCGGTAGGTGCGGGATAGGCCGACAGCGAGGTCTTGGTTCGTCCAGCAGTAGGGGGCGGGATTCAGGAGGTCGAGACGGCGGCCGGATTGGAGAAGTACGAAGGCGCGCGGCTTGGAGTTAGATGATGGGAAGGTACCGAAGTGATTTTCTGGAATTCCCATTTGCTGTTTGAGGGCGTTGAGAGGTTTAAACTGGTGGAAATCTGGGAGGTTCATGGTGCTTACCTTTGGGTGTTTTGTTTGAGGATGTCGTTCCAATCGCCTTTTTCGATCGGGGGTCTGAGGCGTTCGAAACGGACTCCGATATTTGTCGCGATGTCTTGTTGGCGTTCGGCGTAGCGATCGCCGGCAGGGTTGGCGTCGGTGCCGCTGCAAAAAATGGCGTCGGGATTGTCTTTGATGGTCGAGAGGATGTCTTGGATCGCTTCGATGGTGGCTGCCCCCATCCCGCCGCCCGTGGCCGCGTAAAGCGTATTGCCGAAGAGATTCGAGGCCGTTGCGCTTTCGATCGAAGCAAGGCTCAAAGCGTCGATCGGAGCTTCGGTGAGCACAAATCGTTTGGGAACGATCTTGTGTGAGTGGAAGCGGAACAGGCATTTAGCGCCGCCTCTCAGCGAGCCCTTGAACGCGGGGCCGCGGATCTCGACATGAGTTACAAGGTTGGTGTGGTCCCGATGAGCGAACCAGGCGCTGTAATTGGGGCCTTCGCGCAGTACGTCCTCGACGCGCGCGCCCTCAAGCATGTGAGGGGGGAGGCGGCGGACCATGGTTAGGTAGTCCCATGTCGCGGATCCCTGCCGGATTGGAGGGCGTTTGGCCCATCGTTGAGCGATGGATCGTTCAGGTCTTTTGTCCGAAAGCTTTTGGGCCGGCGGGAATGAAGGCGAAAGGCCGGCCAGGGGCCGAAGGAATTTTCGCACGGACCCGAAATTGAGGCCGGGTTCGAGAAATTGGACGAGATTGAAGATATCGCCCTTTTTCTCGCTTTGAGGATCCCACCATCCCCTACCCTTATGGCTGACAATTAGGATCTCGCCTTTGCCTCGCCGATATTTAAGGGCGTTGGGCGTGCTTGCTCGGCGATCGAGATGCCAGGGGGGATAGGCCCGTTCAAGCAGAACAGCGCAATTGACTTGATCGCGCAGCTGCTCGATCTCTGGATCGGGAAGAGGCATCAGCTTGGCTCCCGCTTAGAGTATCGGGCGGGATGGATGCCGGGTTTCCCCTCACCATGGCTTCGCCCTGATACCAATCGCGGGCCGCTCCGCCGGTGGCGGGGCAAGGGCGGGCGAAGCCCGGGAGCGCCTGCGCGACAAACCCTTGCGGCGGCGGCGGCGTTAGCGGCAGCCATGTACCTTCTCCGGCTGTGATTTTCTCCTTTCGTTGTTGAGAGAGCCCGCCGCGAATCAAAAATGGCGCAGCGTCGTTCCTATTGGCGGATTGCGATCAGGTTGCTTTGGCTTTGGGTCAGAGCGACCAGGGCGGTCGAATTTTGAGCAATCCGGATCGTCGAGAGGAGGCTTCGAAGCCGACACGGATGCCTATGGCCCAAATCAGCCAGCCGGGGCAACAATAAGCGTAATGAAACCGACACCGGCGGCGAGATGAAAAGCACACAGAATATAGGCGAGGTCGCTGAGAGCTCCGATGATAAAGAGAATGGCGCAAAGGATATTGATGATGCGCGCGGGGTGATCATCTGTGGACTCGGAAGTGCGAATAGATCGTTGATAATGGAATGGAACGAGTGGTCGACAGATGGCGGAACAAATGTCCTGGGAGGCACTCCGGTCCATCACGTGATTGGATAACGAGCGGGCGTTTTGACCTATAGCTCAAGCGCCCTAAGCAAAGGGCCCAGGAACGGCTCATAGCAACGCCAGCGTCCTACCGCACTCTGGTAGACAGGCTGGCGCACCTGGACCTTACTTGCTGTGCGAACCTGACGCTCTGTCCGGTGAAAGTCGAGGCAACGCGGATCCCACTCAAGGTCGCAATGGGCTAAGATTCGGCGGGTCTGTCCGTCAAGATCTGCGACGACTTCTTCATATCGCAGTTCAAGCATCACATTTTCCGGCAATATGCGGCGCCAATGTCTCATCATAGCCTCATAGGCACGGTAATATCGGCCTAATTCCTCGAGGTCGTAGGTGAAAGGCAGATTGTTTCCGACAAACAATTTCGAGAAGCAGGAAAGGCAGGTATCTATGGGATCGCGGCGCGTATGAATGATACGTGCATTTGGCAAGGCCAAATGGATGAGGCCTATAAAACGGAAGTTCTCTAGAGTCTTGTTGGTAACGTGTTCCGCATCCGGTAAGGTCAAACGAATACGATCGACATAATTTGTACCGAATTGATGAAATTCTTCGTCCGATAGCCGTGCGAGACCCTCTGGAGAACTTATTCCCTTTATTGCACCGTTCAGACCTTTTATGGCCTTCCATAGATCGTCAATTTCACCGGCGCCGGCAACTTTCGGATGGCTAGCCAGGATTTGCTCGACCAAGGTGCTTCCGGAGCGCGGCATGCCGAGAATGAAGATCGGAACCCGGGAAGGATCACCGCGGCCTTTCTTGCTTCGTATCAGCTCGTCGGTAAATATCGCTTGTGTGCGTTCCAAAATGTCGAGCGTGGCAGATTCGTCGTAGACGATTTGGCTTCGCTTTAGCGCATTCCCGTCCAGCAAATGCTGAAACGACCGTTCGTGATCCCCTATGTCAGCGAGCGCTTTTCCTAATCCGAAATGCAGCTCAATGCGCTCGTCCATCGTGAACGAACCCATATCCTTCGTCAGTTCCTCCATCATTCGGAGGTTAGGA
This sequence comes from Methylocella sp., assembly GCA_035503795.1. Classification (GTDB taxonomy): domain Bacteria; phylum Pseudomonadota; class Alphaproteobacteria; order Rhizobiales; family Beijerinckiaceae; genus Methylocapsa. The sequence goes on along the minus strand of DATJTB010000163.1, from coordinate 30,236 downwards.
TCTCCCGGGATTAACCGCTTGCACCCAACCAAGCTGTGGTAAAAACTCGGTTTCCTTCGATCGAGCTTGATCGCCGTCTCAATGGCCTCGACTCCAAGACTGAACTGGCCGAGTTCTATGAGTAAACTCCCCTTGTCATTATAGGCCTCCGCGTAGTCGGGTTTGAGATTGAGCGCCGTGTCGTAGCATTTTAGTGCATCCTCTGGGCGCTTGAGTTTTGTGAGCGCCGTGCCGCGGTTGCGGAGGGCGTGGGAGTCACGGGGCCTGAGGGAAAGCGACTTGTCAAAGCTCGCCAATGCCTCTTCATCGCGGTTGAGCCCCAAAAGCGCATTGCCACGATTATTGTGCGCCTCAGCGTAATCGGGCCAAAACGTCAGAGCCTTATTATAGCTTGTCAGCGCGTCTTCAAAGCGCTTGAGGTCGGCGAGGACATTACCGCGGTTGTTGAGTGCTTCAACAAAATTCGGCTTAAGGGCGAGCACCCTGTCGTAGATCGCCAGCGCCTCGTCAGGCCGGTTGAGCGCCCTGAGCGCATTACCACGATTGTTCAGTAACCCAACCTCATTAGGTCGGAGCGCAAGTCCCTTGTCAAAGCTCACCAGCGCTTCGCCGAAGCGGTTGAGCTCCATGAGCGCGTTACCCCGGTTGTTGAGCACTTCCACATTCTTGGGCTGGAAAGCTAACACCTTGTTGGAGCACTTGAGGGCCTCGGCGGCATGGCCAAGTCTCATGTTGACGAGCCCAAGCGCTGACAAAACTGTAAGATTGGAAGGTTGGAGCTTCAAAGCTGCGCTAAGATAATTGAGCGATTCAGTGAGTTGGCCCAATTGATAGTTTATGGCCCCGAGCAGGTTCAACGCATCGAAATTCTTCGGCTGGCTCGTGAGAATAGCCTTGCACACAGCCGCGGCTTGATCGGGCCGCCCTTGCTGAAAGAGCTCGACCGCTTGCTGGAATCCCTGCGAAAGCTCTGCTTGCTTCTTACTCTGGGATGGTCTTTTCATGATCATGGAAAGCAAATGAACTCCCCGCTGGAGTTGAAACCATCCAGGACGAAGAGCGCCTTGAAAATCATCCGCGCAGCCCGCATTTCCGCGGAAACCAGCGCTGATGCTTGGCGCTACGCCAAACACAACAATCATTGCGAGGAGCTTCGACCATCGTCGGCTTGTTGGCTTCGCCGGAATCGCGCGTATCCCGACTGGTCCTTATTCTCGTTGATATGCAGAAACTGATCAATTTGTTCGTCGCTTAGGCGATATCCGAACTCCTTAACGAAATGATCGCTTAACATCTCGCGGAATTTAGGTTGCAGGCGGTCAGGATGCGCCAGCTCTGCCATCCAGCGCGTCCAAAATTGTTGAAGGTCGAGACCGTCCAACCAGCCAACCATGAGATAGACGCGTTTCTCCTGGACAGCCTTCAAACCTCGCCACCTTGGGTCGATCATAAATTCTTTTGGACCTTGATCAATTGGCATTCCTGCTGTCAGGAAGATCATGTCCGGATCCATGGCAAGGATGCGTTCGACATCGACCAATTGAACGCCCGCCCAACCGCTCGCCGCGTTTTTCAGACCGGCGCGATATACATAGAGATCGTAAAGATTGCCGTCTCGCAGAGCCCCGAGAAATTCTCTCTGGCCGGGGGCGGAACTTGCCATCATCAAGACCCGAGGTTCTACCCCAAATGTCTCAGGTCGGAGCTCCTGCTCCAAATCAACGAAAGCTTGTTTGTAGGAGGCGATGAGGGCTTCGCCGCGTTCCGGGTTACCTACGAGCGCTGTCTCGAGCCGAGCCGCCGAGAAGCACATGTCATCCCAATCCTTATCCGTTTCGGACGAGGTATATAAAACAGGAAGCCCTATACGTCTGAATAACGTGTCGGCTCCCAGTGCTGACAGCTGCCCGCCGAGAAAAACGCCTGGGTCGTAAGCAAGAAACCGCTCAAGTTCGTCATGGTGGGTTCCGTCCCAAATACTGTTCCTTTTTAAGATCTCCGGAAAAATCGCGCGCATGAAATCCTTGGCCCACTTAGCCCGTTCCTCTGGCCCTCCCGCATTCTGGATCGTGTCGGGTGCGTGCGTGTTTCTCAGATATCGATCCAACTCCGCTCGCAGGACAACCCCGCGAAATGGTACTTCAATGTGGACCGGCGTGCCGCTCGCATCTACGACTATGCGGCTCTGTGCCGGCGGGGATAAGACTGGGGCAGGACGCAGCAAAGCAGCTACGATAAGCCCTATGCAAACGAAGGGTGCCAGCCAGGAGAGGTTTTTGTTCAAATCCGTGGAATTCAGTTAGAGACGGACTCACTCATTGCGTCGCGTACTCGGGTCAGAACCTGCCGTCCATATATGACCGCCTATGGCGCCGCGAATGCTTGGATCAAGTCCGGGCTCGATGGCATCAAATTTCGCATTCTCCTTCTCCAACGAAAGAAAGAGCATCCACGATTACCACTTCATTTCCGCGCTCGCCAGGAATGTGCGCGGCGGTCCTTCAAAATAGGCATTTTGCCAATAGGCATGGTTGGTGAAGTTGGTTACGTTGAAACGGAGGGTGAATGGATGACCGTAAAGCGGAGTCGTATATCGAAAGCCCAGATCTCCCACGACATAGCCGGGCATCGCGAATAGCGTAAATGGGGTCGTATTGTAATTTATGTTATTATAAGGCCCCACATATTGGAACCCACCGGTCAAGGTAAGCCCTCTAAGCCAGGGCGCCTGCTCCAAATAGGGAAGATCGTACTCCATATAAAGCTTTTCGCTCATCGACGAAACGCCCGGCGGCCTCAGACCGTTTTCAAATGCAAGTGTCGTTGCATTGATAACCCGCGGGTCCAGGAGGGTGAGCCCGCCAAAGATTGTGATATCGGGCGCGACCCTGCCCGTCGCGGTTAGCTCAAGGCCTTTATGAACTTCCCGCCCGGATTGTGTATCGGTAAATGTTCCGTCGGGATTTCTCACATTGAGTTCATTGGCTTCTTCTAGATCGAACAATGCGGCGGTCACCAAAAGATTGGTTCCGACCGTGGCTTTGACGCCGGCCTCGTATTGGGTGGTGAGATAGGGCGCGATAACCGCGCCACTATTGCTGAAAGTCATGCCTGGCTCGCTCTCGACGACGTGACCATTTACCAGTCCTTGCTGGTAAGTGAAGTAAGTCGAGATCCACGGCACAACCTTGTAGATGACCGAGGCACTTGGTGTGAGTTCGGCCACGCCTAACCCCGGTATCGGCGTCGTGCCGTAGAATGGGAATGGTGCGTTTGAGGTAGGGGTGGCATTGAAATAATTGCCGCCTAAGGCCGTATAGGTACCTCCCGCCAAAATGATCAGCCGGTCGTCGAAAGCGGTGATTTGGTCGCCCAGGATATAATTCTTGGTAATGTATTGTTCCGTGGCGACTCCGGCATAGCCAGCGCTAGTACTGGCGGGAAAGCAGGTGGTTCCAATTCCAGGGTAGGGATAATTGTAAGAACTTTGGTGGTAAAAGTTTGAAGTGTTTGTAGGACCGGATCCAGATAATGGCGCGAAAGGTTGCTGACAGGCGTCCAAAAATTTCGTTTGCGTAAAGCCAGTGAAGCCGGCCGTCAGCTTATGTTTGATGTCCCAAGTGGAGAAGTCCGCGTCCATGAATGTATAGCCGGTGCTAACATAGCGCACGTTTGGCGGGGAATTCGTGAAGGCTGCCTGCTCCAAGGTCCCTGAATAATCAAAAAGATAATTGTTCACGCCGTTCCAATCTTGTTCCGCATCTCGCGTCCAGTTATATTCCGACCGCACGGTGAAGATGTCGTTGAGCTTCCATGTCAGCTTCACGCCGGCCGTATCCGTCTGATCCTGCCAGGTCACATAGTTCGGATTGAAGATTTGAGCCGGATTTGCAGGCGCCGGATAGGGGACAACGAAAGGTTCGTACTGAGGGGTTAACCCCCAGATCTTGTAGTTCGAATGCGCGACATTGAACTGCAATAGGATGCCATAGGGCATATGAACATCGAGCGCGAGGCTCGCCAGGTCACGCTTAACAACCTGATCGTAGATCGATGTGTACCCATCCTGCCCGACGAGATTGAGGCGGTAGCCGAAAACGTCGGGATCTATCCCGGGGAAGTTCAGGGGGCCGCCGAAATCGCCATGAATATAACCGTTGGCGCCGGCATTATCGCCGACCGTGACATCAAAGAGAGGCGTCGCGGTCGGGCGCTTATAGTCCATATTGATGACCCCGCCGAGGCTATTCGAATTGCCGTAAAGAAAAGCGGTGACGCCACTCAGGAGCTGAACGTTCTCCTTGTCTTCCAAAACCGGGAAAAAAATGCCTCCCGCGCCGCCGCCCATGCCGTCAACATACTGGACGTTGAATAGATTTGTGTTGCCAATTTGAAAACCGCGAACATAGACCCCGCTGAACGGGCTGCCGAACGCATTCTGAGCGGAACTCCAATTGGTGATCTGGGGGATGATTTTGAAGAGTTCCTCGATATTGTAGGCCTGCTGATTTTCAATAAGCGGGGCCGGCACCACGCTGATCGAATAGGGCGCGTCCTGTATCGGCAGGTCATTCCAGATGGGGCCGGCTGCTGTCGTATCTTGGACGCGATAGCCCGCCGCCGCGCTGCCATCCATCAGAGGGCCGGACGCGGCGGTGCCGTTCTCCGACGGTGGCGAGGGCGCGGTGACATTGATGTTGGGAATTGGTGTCGTCTCCTGAGCGCGCGTTTGTTGCGCCGTGATGATGGCACAAAGCGAAACGCAGCCCAAAAATGTTGACCGATAAAAACGCCGGTTATCTTTGCGGGCCATCTTGATCCCCGAACTCGAATTCCACACAGGCTTTGCCAGCCCTGCGGGACAATGGACGCCGCCATCGCGGCGACATGAATAGCGTGCGGGCAACGCTATTCTACCGTTGTATAAACCAACTACACGCAGTATAGGGGTACAAAATGTAGAGTCAATGAAATATTAACCGAAATATATGTTTTATTGCAGCATTTTGTGGGACGGACTTAACTGCTAATCATCGTGCCAAAGAAAGGGGCACATGCATGGCCATTTGGGCTTTTATCAGTCTGACTGCTGCAAACGGAGCCAATATCGGATGTTCCCGCGCTGCGGCTTTAGAAGGTATTGCGCGATACGGTTCGATCACAATGACCGCGGAGGCGATGGGGCTTTCATTTCAGCAAGTCTGGTCGGCAATCGGAGACATGAACAAGGAATTCGGCGAGGTCGTTGTCACGAGGCGAGGGCGAGGCTCGGGCGGTGCGCGGCTCACGCCTCGCGGCGAAGAAGTGTTGAGAGCCTTTCGCGCGGTCGAGAATACGATTTACAACGTTTGCAGCAAGGAACTCGAGTTGCTTGAAAAGCTCGCTGGCGAGAATCCTGCCGCGCCGCGTCCCATCGACCATTGGGCGCGTCTCGAAGACCCGAAAAGCTGGAAACTGCAGAAGGGCCAGACGAAGACGAGTGATCCGGCAGACAAAAGAGCAGCGCAGAAGAAGCAAACGAAAAAAAAGAATGCGGCCTATGGTGTCCTCAGTTCCGGCCGGCATGCAAATTCTCCTCAAAAAAAACCTGGGCCGAAAAAGAAAGGCACCCAATGACGATGTGGCGAACGAACCCAGTAAGCCGGGTGCACCTTGGATCTCTGGCTTTCGGGAGGTAGGAGATCGCATGATGAGGTGATTTAGCCTGCCGAAATCTCACGAGTGGCTGCAACCGCGTGATATAGCGTCAAGTAAATAATGTACGAGCCCGCGAGCGGGTCAAGGGGACTTTTCCCTCGAAACCCGCGCATTTCAGGGGCTGTGGCCAAAAGGCAACAATCAGTCCGTTCCCTCGGCAAGAGCTCTGAGCTCTGGTGATTACAAGCGTGCCAATTTGACGAGGTAACGGAAGCGCGGTCGCACGGCTTGTCCGATCTCCGGCCCGGACCTTACCAAAATGTTTCACGTGAAACATTTTTGTCCGATTGTGGATAAAATCGGACAAAACGGCACGGCGCTCAAGGAACCGCGATGATGACGCCCAATGCAGACGCCGACGGTGGAGTAGAAATATTCGGGCTTGGCATAGGTGACGCGCACGAGAGGCTCGAAGCCACCGATTCCAACCCGCTCCAGCCTTCGCACGACTCCTCTTGTTCTTACTACAGGTCTTTGCGGGCGCCGATAGGTGGTAGGACATAGGCGAGCGTCTCGATATGGCGGCCGCCGTGCTCGAAGCTCACGCGCTTCATGGCCACTCCATAGAGCGCCGTCAGATTGTCCTCGGTCAGGACTTCGGACGGTTGGCCTACAATATGGTTCGCTTCGCCGAGCATCAGAAGCGCCGTGTCGGCGACCGCCAGCGCATGGTGCGGATGATGCGTCGTCATGACGATCGTCAGGCCCTCGTTGCGCGAAAGCCGGCCGATCCAATCGAGGATCAGCGTCTGGTTCTTGAGATCGAGCGCCGAGGTCGGCTCGTCGAGGATCAATATATCGGCCTCGGCGACGAGCGCGCGGGCAAAGATCACGAGCTGGCGCTGGCCGCCGGAAAGCTCATGAAAGGGCCGCGCCGCATAATCGGTCATGCCGAAGCGCTCAAGCGTCTCCAAGGCCGTCTCTTCATCCTTTTGCGACGGCTGCGAGAAGAGGCCGACCTTCTTTGCCCGCCCCATCAGCACCATGTCGAGGCAGGAATAATCGAAGCTCACCTGAAAGAGCTGCGGGACGAAGGCGAACTGACCTTTGACGCTAACTTGCCCCTCGGCCGGCTTCAAAGCCCTGAGAAGGATTTTCAATAACGTTGTCTTGCCGCGGCCGTTCGGTCCAAGGAGCGCAAACACTTCGCCCCTGGCAACATCGGCGGAATAGTCCCGGAAAATCCACCGTCCCGGTCGGTAGGCGTGACCGAGATGGATAAAAGAGATGACGGCATCCGCCATGGTGCAACCTTTCTACCGATGGTCCAAAGCGCGTGTAAGGGCGGGTGATTTCAATCGATGCTCCAGCCCTTCGACTGCGTCTTCCAGAAGAGGAAACAGATGATGGGTGTGCCGAAGAGGGCCGTCAGCACCCCGACCGGGATCTCGGCCTGCACAATCGAGCGGGTGAGATCATCGAGCCCCAGGATGAAAAGGCCGCCGAGTAGCGCCGAGGCCGGTAGCAGGCGACGATGGTCGGGGCCGACCAGCATGCGCGCGCAATGCGGCACCACAAGGCCGATCCAGCCGATGGTGCCCGAAACCGAGACTTGCGCCGCGACGATGAGGGACACCAAAGCGATGAGGCCCCAGCGCAGCAAGGTGACATTGACGCCCAGCGAGGCCGCATCGAGATCGCCGAGCGAGAGGAGATTGAGACGCCAGCGCAGACACATGAGGATGGCGCCCCCGGCCAGGGTGGGGATCGCCAGCATGTAGACCTTCTGCGGATCGGCCCCGACGAAGGAGCCCAGCAGCCAATAGACCATGTTCGTCAGCTTCCAGTCCGGCGCCAGGAACTGCACCAGCCCGACACAGGCGAGAAAAAAGGCACCGATGAAGATCCCGGCGAGAATCACGGGAATGCCGTCGCTGCGCCCTCCGGCGAGCTTGGCGAGGCTGAAGGTGCAGACCATGGCGCCAAGTCCACCGACGAAGGCCAGCCCAATGACACCCACGGGTGGCCAATCGAAGAACATGGCCATGACGCCACCGAGGGCCGCCCCCGATGTGACGCCAACGAGATCCGGCCCAACCAGTGGATTGCGCATCATGCCCTGCAATGCCGTTCCCGACATTCCGAGCGCAATGCCGGCCAGGGTTGCCAACAGAACGCGCGGCAGGCGGATGATCTCGACGACCGTCAGCTCCTTCAAGTCCCAGGGCGGATTTTCGGGCAGCGGCCAGGGCATGGCCAAATGCGAAACGATCAAGAGTGCTTTCCAGAAGGACATCGGATAAGCGCCAATGCAGAGCGAACCGACGATCGCGGCGAGCATCCCGATCGCGAGAAGCGGCGGAATAGTCCAGCCATGTTGCGGATTGTTCGCCTTTAATGAACTTGTTGACTTGTATGATGATGCGGATATTTCAGTCATGTAAAGTTTCTATACTTTCTGTTGGCTCTGAGAGGCGTTTTCCGGTTTCCGCCTCAATGCAGTTGCAAGGCTTCATTAGAGGCCAGATGAACGGTTCATCGCCGCGTCAGCGGCCGACAAAACTCTTGTAAAGCGGCTGTCGCACCTTAACTTTGCTGGCTATATGCACCGGGCGCTCTGTGTTTCGGAAGGCAAGGAGGGTCCTATTCGAGATCCGAATGATCAAGCAACGGGCCTGGGTTTCAAGATGGTTGACAAGCTCTTCAAACGCCAATCTGCCTTCATAGCCTCATAGGCGCAGCGGTAGCGGCCAAGTTTGGCAAGTTTGACAAGGTTATAGGTAAAAGGCTGATTGTCGTCGAGAAAGAACTTTGAGAAGCAAGAAAGGAAAGAAAAGACATGATTGATATGGGTCATTGTTATTTCTTTCGACCGATCACCTTCGATTGATTAAGTCTTGAACGGGAAGCCACTATTTTAGGCTTGCGACCTCAAACCTGTCGCCTATGTATCTGTGCTATATCGCATAGGCCTTGGAACGGCGATCCCCAAAGAAAGGTCGCAGAATTGGAAAGTGTCATTCAAAGGGGCGGCGTTGCGGACACCCTTTCAGTCCTTCCGAACGCCTTTGTTGAGGCGGGTCCCGTCGGCAAACTGGTTATGGTGCTCCTTGCCATTGCCTCGGTCTGGAGCTGGATTTTGATCCTGGAGGGGCTCTTCACCCTGTTCCGACTGAAGATGGCCCTGAAGCAGACGACGAAGGGCACGGAGAGCCCACAGCTCGCGCCGCTTCTGACCGCCGGACGGGAGTCCGCCAAAATCGCAATTGTGGGGGAAAGCCCTGGCGAATTCCGCCATCGGATTGTCGAGGCGATGAACCGGCGCGCGCAGGATCTCCTGACCGAGGCCGAGGGCGGGTTGCCCAATCTGGCAGTCATCGCCTCGGTGTCTCCGTTCGTCGGTCTTTTCGGCACGGTCTATGGGATCATGTCGAGCTTTGCCAATATCGCCGAAGCCAAGGATACGAGCCTCGCCGTCGTGGCGCCCGGCATCGCCGAGGCCCTGGCCGCCACGGCCTGGGGGCTCGCCGCCGCCATTCCCGCCTTGGTCGCCTATAACCGGCTGGGCGCGGCGCTCTTCCGGGCCGGGCAGAAGCTTTCCCATTTCATCGAGGAGCGGGCCGTCCAGCTTGCCGCCGAGCGGAAGCCGGCCTCGTAGAAGGAGCTCGCCTGATGGCTTTTTCAACGTCCGGACGGCCAAGCGGCCTTTACCGGCCCTTGGCGGACATCAATGTCACGCCGATGGTCGATGTCATGCTGGTGCTGCTCGTCATCTTCATGGTGACGGCGCCGATGCTGGCAAGCGGCCTCAAGGTCGACCTCCCACAGGCTAAGCAGGCCAAGCCGCTCGACCCCAAGGATCCGGTCGTCATTGCAGTGACCAAGGATGGCAGCCTCTCGCTCGGAAGCGAAACCGTCGAGAAGGACAAGCTGATCGAGGCCATCATGGCCAAGATCGGCGGCGACCTCACCCATACGATTCATCTGCGCGGTGACAAGGAGGCCGCCTATGGCCAGATCGTGGCGGTCATGGATTTGCTCGCGGCCAATGGCCTGACCCATCTCGCCATTGTCGCCGATGCGCGGGAAAAGAAAGAGGCGCCCTCCCCAAAGTCTGAGGAAAAAGAGGTGCCGCCGCCTGGAGCCCCGCCACTATGAGTGCTCTGGGTGCTCCGAACGAGCCCGAGGTGAGGGAGCCAGAAAGCGGCGAGGCGACAAAAACCCCGGAAGAGCCGCAACCCCTGCACGCCTTGCGGCCGGCATGGCTGCGTCCGGTGGTGAGTGCCTGTGTCATCGGCGTGCATGTCGCGGCGCTTGGCGGTTTTCTCTGGCTGGCCGCGAATCAGATCACCCCCCTCGACGAGATCAAGGTCGAGATCGTTCCGCAGGGCGAGTCCGTCACGGAGACGAGCACGGTCCCGACGCCGGAAGCATCGCGCGTCGTCACGCAGGATCAGCCTATTTTTGCCTCCCCCGAGCTCACCGAGCGCGATGACCCACTCGATACGATGCCTTCTCAACACCTGGCACAACCCCAGCCCACGCCGGATCTGGCTCTCCCGGAACCGAAGGTCGAGTCGCCCGATACGCCGCCGGTCGCGATCGAACATCCGAAGCCGCGGAAAATCGATAAGAATGCGCTGCCCACCGACGACCGCAGCGAAGAGATAAAAAAAGCTAAGGTCGAGGCCGCGCGGCAGCGCGCGGCCAAGCGCGCCTTGAAGAAGGCGAAGGCCGAAGCGCATGCCAGGCGGCTCGCGGAACATGCGCAGATCGGCGCGCCGGCCATTCGGGCGGGGGTGAAGGAAGGTTCCGGCTTCGCCAAGCGCATGTCGAATGCTGCCTATGCCGCTTTGGTCTCGGCCGAGATCAACCGGCACAAACATTATCCGTCGAGCGCCCGCGAGCATGGCGCCGGCGGCAGCGTCGGCGTCGTCTTCTCGATCGGCCCATCGGGCACGATCATTTCGCATAGCATTGTGCACTCTTCCGGCAACAGTGCCATCGACGCGGCCGTGCATGAAATGCTGGCGGCCTCTCACCCGCCACCCCCGCCCGGCGGCAGCTTTCGCGGCAGCGTCACGATCTCCTTCAATCTGACGCAGTGAGTTGCGAGCGCAACATGCGGCCCCGGTTTGGACACTCATCCCTTCGCCGCAGAGCCCCGCACGCGGAAGAGAGAGGCCTTGTCATATCTGATGACCAGACGGATGCGAAAACGCCAGGCCCTAACGTCCCAACCCAGCCTGCGGGAGCGGCTGGCAGCTTTGCACTATCTGGTGCGACTCTTTCGGGAAGTCTGGACAACAAGCCCTTCACTCGTGTCCGCCGCGCTTGGGCTGCGGCTGATCGCAGCCTTTCAAGCGGTGGCGACCTTCTATGTGGGCAAGCTGATTGTCGATGAAATCGTTTCCCTTACGCCCCTTACACCCTCCGGACCGAGTCTGACCGAATGGCTATGGAACGGGAAGCTGAACCGGCTCGAGTTTTACGTGGGCTTGGAGCTTGGGCTGACGCTTTTCTTTGATGCGGTTGGCCGCGGCGTCTCCATCGCCGATGGGCTTTTGTCGGAAAAACACAATAATCGCATCAGCATCGCATTGATGGTTCATGCGGCAGGCCTCGATCTTCAGCATTTCGAGAGTAGCGCGCATCAGGACCAGATCGAAATAGCCCGCGATCAGGCGGGATGGAGCAGCTATTTTTTGGTCATGGCCTTTGGTCTATGCGAAAACCTCACGACGCTCGCGACTTTGCTGGCTGGACTCTTCGCATATTCTCCGGCCCTGATCGTTGTTCTCGCCGCCGCCTTGGCGCCGGTCCTTTGGAACGAGGCGCATTTCAACGCTCTTTCCTACAGGATCAATTTTGACCGCGCGGAGGAGCGCCGCCAACTCGACTATCTTCGGCAAATCGGGATCCATGCCGGGACCGCGAAGGAGATCAAGCTTTTTGGTCTAGGCGGGTTTCTCATGAGCCGCTTCTCCTCGCTGGCCGACAAATTCTACGGTGTGAACAAAAGGCTCGCGATCGAGCGCGGCCTTTGGACCTGGTTCTTCTTCACCCTCAGCACGGCTGGCTACTATATCGCCTATGCGGTCATCATCTGGCGGACAGTGTCCGGCATCTTTTCACTGGGCGATCTCACCTTTCTGACGGGCGCTTTCCTGCGGCTGCGGCAATTGGTTCAGACCACCCTCGTGAGCACCGCCTGGATCTCATCACGCGCGATCGAACTGCAGGATCTCTTCGGTTTTTTTGACATAGAACCGCGCATCGCATCACCCAAGGTGCCCACGCCTTTTCCCGAAATCAAGCATCGCGGCATCGAATTCCAGAACGTCGGTTTCCGTTATCCGGATTCCGAGAATTGGGTGGTCCGTGATCTCAGTTTCACCTTGCATCCTTCCGAGGCGATCGCCCTTGTAGGTGAGAATGGGGCCGGCAAGACGACGATCGTCAAGCTGATGACGCGGCTTTATGATCCAGACGAGGGACGCATTCTGGTCGAAGGCATGGATCTCAAATCCTTCGACCTCGAAGAGTTACGCCGCCATATCGGTGTGATCTTTCAAGACTTCATCCGTTATGAGATGACGGCGCATGAGAATATTGCGGTCGGCCAGATCGATTTCATGGGGGACGACGCGAGAGTCGCAACCGCGGCAGATCAGAGCTTGGCTTCATCCGTCATCGATGCTCTGCCCTTGGGTTATGCGCAGCCGCTCGGCAAGAAATTCAGCCAGGGCCGCGATCTCTCGGGCGGCGAGTGGCAGAAGATCGCGCTCGCCCGCGCCTATATGCGCGATGCTGGATGTTTGATCCTTGACGAGCCCACCGCCGCCATAGACGCGCGGGCGGAGGCGCAAGTCTTCGAACGGTTCAAGGATATCTGCAAGGGCCGCTCAGCGCTCCTGATCTCCCATCGGTTCTCGACCGTCCGCATGGCTGACCGCATATTGGTGCTCGAACGTGGCCGGATCATCGAAAAGGGCAACCATCAAGAGTTGTTGCGGCGCCAGGGGCGCTACGCCGAACTTTTCGAGCTCCAGGCCCAGGGCTACAGATAATCATCGGGATCTAAGCGCGGCGCCGGCACTCGGCTCCGAATTCTGATTGCTCTGTGAGTTTTGCTGCTGTGCATTTTGGTTTTGGTTGTTCCATGGGTTTTGGCTGTTGTCATGTGGCTTGGTGCCTTGAGGAGTTGCCGCGACTTGCGTGGGCTTGGGCGGCGGACAGAAAATATCGATGAACCCGCAGAAGGGGCTCGGCGAATGATTCCACTCCTCCCATGTCAGCGCATGCGCCAAAGAGGGGGCCGATGAAAAGAGCAGAGCGCCCAGAAGCAGCGGGCGGAAGGACGAATTTGCAGGCATGGTCGCTTCCATTCCGTAGAGATTTTACGTCACTATGCCAGGGAGCGGTGCCCCCTGCAACTGCCGTTACGCTGTGCTCATGGTGGAATGCCGCCGGGCACCAGACCCGACAGCATGTGGCTTCAACGTTTAAATTTAGCAGCCTCTTCAGAGCCCTCGGTCGCATTACCGGCGCTGTAGGAATAAGCGCCGACGCCCGCGAGCTTGCCGCCCTGGACGACAAGATATTCATTTCGGATTGGCTTGTCCGTGAAATAGCACTCGAGGATCTCGCGTACGCCGGCTGCATACCGCGTTTGCGCTGATAGTGATGTGCCCGAGATGTGCGGTGTCATACCGTGATGCGGCATGGTCCGCCACGGATGGTCTTGCGCCGGAGGCTGCGGAAACCAGACGTCGCCTGCGTAACCGGCGAGATGACCACTTTCGAGCGCGCGAACAATCGCATCGCGGTCGCACAGCTTGCCGCGCGCCGTGTTCACAAGATAAGTACCCCTCTTGAAGTTCTTGAGCGTTTTCTCGTTGATCATATGCTCTGTTTCGGGGTGCAGCGGGCAATTCAACGTTACCACATCGCAAACCTTCGTCAGACTTTCAAGACTTTCATGATGCGTGAGATTGAGCTCGCTCTCAACGGGCCCCGGCAAGCGATAACGATCCATGTAGTGAAGGTGGACATCAAATGGCTTCAGTAGTCTAAGCACGCGCAAGCCTATGCGTCCGGCTGCCACCGTCCCGACGTGCATACCTTCTAGGTCGTAGGAGCGAGACACGCAATCGGCGATGTTCCAGCCACCATTAATAACCCAGTTGTAGGATGGGATGTAGTTACGCACGAGGGATAGTATCTGCATCACCACGTGCTCGGCCACACTGTTGCTGTTGCAGTACGTGACCTCCGCGACGGTAATGCCGCGATCCATTGCGGCCTGAAGATCCGTATGGTCGGACCCAATGCCGGCGGTGACAATCATCTTAAGCTTCGGCGCTTTGGCAATGCGCTCAGCCGTCATATAAGCGGGCCAGAACGGCTGCGAAATGACAATTTCCGCATCATGTAGCTCCTGGTCAAGCTTCGAGTTCTCGCCGTCTTTGTCTGATGTCACGGCCAGCGTATGACCGGCCTTCTCAAGAAACTTGCGAAGGCCTAGCTCGCCGGAGACGCTACCAAGCAACTGGCCCGGCGTGAAGTCGATAGCAGACGGTGTTGGCGTCGTCTGCCCGTCAGGATAGCTTATAATCTTGGGAATGTCGTCGCGCGCGTAGCTCTTTGGATAACCGTCTACAGGGTCGTCGTAGAGGACACATACTATCTTCGCCATCGTGATCTCCGTCCTAAATTGAGAAGTGAGGCAGCGCATCGTCCGGAGTACGCACCGAATCGGAGACGAATTGTCTACGAAGAGAAAACATGGCGGTCTCGCTCACTCGGACCGCGTGCATCCTTCCTTACGCTTCCTGCCTGGCAACCAGCATTCTTGGAAAGCCCTACCTTTGCCGTGGCCCGCGGACTATTGGGCGCGTCCGTGCTAATGGCAAACAAATAGGATCCATCGTCTCATCGACGCCGTCGATCACCTGCCCAGATGCCTGGAGATCGATTTGCCTATCGAGGTCTAATTTAGCCGCGCATTTCATCACCGCTTGGGCGAGCGGCGAAAGCGGATCGCGATTGGAGGTTACTAGGCCGATGGCTTGGCTGTGAACAGGATCAACGAGTTTGACGAGCGCCAGATTCTTGCATCCCATAAAGAGTAAGGAAAAGGTGTGCGGGACGATGCCCGACCACTCTCCGCTGCTCACGTGAGAGCAAACGGCAAGGAACGAGTCGGACGTGATGGTCGGCTTTAACGTCAGCCCCAACGATTCAGTAAGATTATTGAGCACTCGGCGATTCTGCATGCTTTCGTGAAGAAGGCAGAGTTTCTCGTCAGCGACCGCGCGCCAAGTGACTTCTTTCTTCCGGGCAAGGCGGCTGCTGACATGAGTCACGAACAGGTAACGCTCGCGATAAAGTATCTTTTGGAGGACATTGACGAGCGGTTCGTTCTCCAGATAGGTGAGCCCGGCATCGAGTTCGAACTTGTCAAGACCAGCCTGGATCTGCACCGAGGTCATTGACTGGACATCCACCGTGACATTGGGGTGTTTGGTGCAAAAGGGCGATGTGAGCTTTGCAACTACGGGCATCGCCGCGGGGATAACGCCAAGCCTGAGGGTGCCCTTGAGGCCCTCGCGCAGCCCCTCAACATCTTGCTTCAGATTTTCGAAATCCGCGATGATCTGTTGAGCCCATTCGACAACGCGCTCGCCTTCCGGTGTCAGACCGGAAAAGCGCGGCTCCCGAATGACAAGGCGCATGTCGAGTTGATATTCGAGCGCCTTAAGACCGGCCGATAGGGTAGACTGAGTCACATGGCACGCCTCGGCGGCTCTCGCGAAATGCTTCTCGCGAGCGAGGGCGACCAGATATGACATTTGGCGCAGAAACACGAAAGCTACGCCACCATAAAAAAATTGAATTCGTTATGTACCTAATTTAAATAACAATTGCAACGATGCCACGCTTTAGGCAGGCCAAACCGGCATCAATGGCCTGCAGAGCGGGGACAGTCGCGGAATGGCTGCCAGAATGGCAAACTGTATTACGACCGCCGCCACGCTGGACAAGGGAAAAGCCTATAATGACATCCGCCACAGGCAGAATCGCCGCCGTCGTTGGTGCTGATAGCGTAACCGCCCAAGCATTGTTGGCCGCGATGGTGAGGGACTGGCGAGCGTTAGGGGCGAAAGTCGTCGGCCTGATCGAAGAACCTCATGGCCATTCCGACCGGACCTGCACGGCAGGCATTCTTCGAGACATCGTGTCGGGCAAGCCATATCAAATTCACTTCGAGACTCCGCCAAATCACACCGCCTGCGACATGGACGGTGCGGGCGTCGAAACCGCTTGCGCAGCAGTGATCAATGATGTCCTGGCGAGCGACCTTGTCGTCCTCAGCAAGTTCGGCAAGCTGGAAGCCATGCGACAAGGATTGGCCGCCGCGTTCGACGCAGCGATAGCTGCTGGGAGACCTGTATTGACCACGGTTTCTGATAGACATCACGATGCTTGGCAGGCTTTTGCACCTGATGCGATCATGCTGCCTGCTGACGACGCGGCAATACAGGATTGGTGGCGCGCTGTGCGATTGCGCTAAGGCTAGTTGTATCGGCGCATTCAGGAGCAGCTTCGTCTGGCCCAGCTTCCGGTCTCGGAAGCGAACAGGTACCGGCAGGCAGCGATCTGTTCGAGATGGATGCTCGTAAACCTTGCGTCGCATTTCAAGTTGCGCAGGCGGCTCCGAGAAAGGAATCACACGGCTCAGTGCATTAGAGCGTCGGACTTCATCCCAAAGTCAACCAGCTCCAGCATCGATTCGACAAGTCATTGAGACGCCTGGCCGATTGTGAGATTCGTTTGGACCTGGTGAAACAGGGTGGCATTGAGCATGCGTGCGTCATCGGCCGAAAAGGTGATCTCTTTCGGATAAAGCCGCGAAGCAAGCCACAACGCACCGATCAAACGATTGAGCGAAGGAGGACGTTCAATCCATCCATAAGGCAAGCCGGGGTCAACAAGGAAATGAGTTTCCCGCGATAGTGCTTTGCGCAGAGGGGATCCGATTTCAGCAGCCTTCGGATCAGCGAGAACAACGACTGAAGGCTCGAGGGCGGCAACGTCATCGACTTTCATCATTGAAAATGCGCCTTCACCCGAGGTGATGACGTTGCGGCCGCCCGCCAGTTCTATGGCTTCACTGAGGCTCGATCCCGCGCGGACCGCGCGCATCCCATCGCTACCGCGCGCGTAATAGACGGAGACACGGCCTCGAGCCGCGTTAGAGTTCAACAGTGCCAATTTGCGAAGTACAGATTCCGCCGTCTTTGCAACGAGGTCAGCGCGCTCTTGCCGGTGCAAAATTGAGCCCAAACGCCCTACGATTTCGGGAACTTTGGCGAGCCTTCCGTCGAGCAGAAGATATGGGATGCCCACCTCCGATTGTACTCGGTCTGCGAGCACCATGTAACGCTCGTCGATTGCCCCATAATCGATAATGAGATCGGGCCGAAAAACCTTGATGGCCTCAATGGCAAGGGCTCCCTCGCCGCGCGTGACGCGCGGAATATTGGGTAGATCGCGGGCCGCGGGGATGGCTTCCTTTCTTTGGCTGTCGGTCCAAGGTTCGACGAGACCAAGCAAGGTTTCCGGCGCAAGACTATAAAGCAGCGCTTCAGCAGGAGGCCCTGCTGGGATGATTCGCTTTACGGAGCCCGGCAACGAGACCAGTCGGCCAGCAGAATCTGTGAAACCGCCTGCAAAAGCCGAACGAATGAAACCTGCCTTTAGAGCGACAGGCAAAAGCAACACGGAACGGCGTGATAACATCCAATTCTCCGCGGTCTTAATTCAGGGATGTAGTGCTTATAATTTCACCTCGTTCCGCCTTGCTGAGTGCAGGAGGGCTTCATCTCACGTGCGAATAGCTCAAGATCCGCACGCCGCTTGGCAAAGGTTGGGCTGATCGGCTTGAGAATCAGGCTATGAAGTGTGAGCTCGCTAAGTTTCGTAATTTTGCCGAGGATCTCCGGGACCGTGCCGATCAGCGAATCTTCGATCAACCGCTCGAGATCAAACCAGGGTGTCCAATCCGGCTGAAGACGAGGCGTCGCAGCTTGCATGCGTTCAACAAATGGTTGCAGAAATTCCTTCGCTTCTGCGAGCGCCTGCTCATGAGTTGAACCAACATGAAAGAAGCGGATGAGTGCAAGCCGTGCTTCTCCGTGTGGCGCAATCTCGCGATAAAGGTTCAGACTCTGGCGCAGGTCTTCAACCGGGAAAGGAGGACCGCCCATAATGCCATAGCCATGCGCCGCCGCCAGCGTCACCGTGTCCGCGCTCGATGTCGCGATAAAGGTGGGTATAGGGGTCTGCCACGGCTTTGGCGTAAGACTTACACCGTCCGCCTTGTAAAATTTGCCCTCGAATTGCACAGCGTCCATCGTAAGAAGCATTTGTATCAGGCTCAAAGCTTCGATCATTTTTGTCCGGCTTTCATCCGGGTTCGCATGAAAATGTTTATTTTGAATTGGAAAGGGACCGCCTTTCGCGACGCCAAAATTGAATCGTCCCTGAGAGAGAAGGTCAAGAGTCGCAACGTCTTCTGCGACGTGAATGGGATTGCGGAACGGCAGCAGGACTGCCGCCGAACCAAGCCGGATGCGCGAGGTTCGCGCAGCGAGATATGCCAGAATGGAGAGGCAGGAGGGGCTTGCCGCATTCGGGTTGAAATGATGCTCGGCAACCCAGACTTCATCAAATTCAAGAGCCTCGATAAGCTCAACGAGTTCAGTTTGCTCCGCAAAGGCCAAACGATAATCGGACTGCGGGTTTTCATAGGTGCAGAAAAGGCCTGTTCTC
The DNA here is from genome assembly GCA_035503795.1 of Methylocella sp. Taxonomy (GTDB): domain Bacteria; phylum Pseudomonadota; class Alphaproteobacteria; order Rhizobiales; family Beijerinckiaceae; genus Methylocapsa. The sequence continues at coordinate 11,762 of DATJTB010000163.1, read as the reverse complement.
ATTCTAGTCCAGTAGCATTTGGCAGGAAGTCATTTAATCCTCGCTCCCCGAGGCAACATGCATGCGTTTAGGGCGGCTAAGAAACTGCATGGATACACCCAGCGCACCCTGGCTCGGGCAGGAGGTTGGAAAACCGTACCGTTCCTCGAGCTCGACGAGGCAAAGGCGGCATAAGCCGAATGCCTTGAAGCTGTCAGTGGCACAGGCCCTCGGATTTTTCATTCCGAACTGCATCGCGGCGCGCATTATTGAGGTACCCTTGGGGGACGGTTACCTGCTGACCGTCAATCGCACGATTTTAAGGCGTGGGTTGTAGTCGATTCCTTTGATGGGACCCAAAGCACACCTTCTTTAGTCGGGCGCATTTTTGCGCCGATGGATGTCACGCTGTATGCCCTTTTTTTGCGCGGCCGGTGCTACCAGCCGGCTGGGGCCTGTATCCGTGTTCGTGGGAGCCTAAGGATGTCACCTCACTTCAAGGGCATGCAAAGCGGGCCCGCGGAACGCCCATTTGTGCCGGAACGTTGTTGAGGTCCGCTTTGCAGCTTTCCACTCGAGATTATTGGCTTCGCCAATGCCCTCGCGCCAGAGGAGTCACCAAGTATTTGCCGCAATGCTGGTCATGAGTCAATATAGCAATTATGTTAGAGCATTTATACATTCTATAAGTCTGCACGAGAAACTAAGCCTTTAGGATTCGTGCAGCTATCAACTTTATTATATAATTATTGTATATAACGAATCAGGCCTGATTTTTGCTTCCTAGGTTGCCTTGCGTCCGTTCGCCCCAGCAGCTTGCGCCACCACGACAACTTCGCCGCCCGCCCATACCATCTTCACCCAGAGCACGGCGCTCGCTATGCTCACCCCGAAACGCTGAACGGCCGCATTGCGCGACAGCCCGCCTGAAACGACCGCCTCTACCGCCCGGTCCGCTGGTTTTCACGCTAAACATTTTCCCCAAAAGGACTCCTCAACAAATGCTACGTGTCTACCTAAAGTTAGGCGTCAAAAATGGCTCCTGGCTCCACAGAAAGTGAATAAGATCCGATTTACTCTAACGACATGCCGGCACCCGTCATGCGAGCCCGAGCTCCATGTGGTAGATTGTGGTGATGAGGAAGAAGCGCAGGCCGAAACGGCGGCAGCGGTCACGTTAGGCTGGGCTGGTGCGGTGGCCATATCTAGGCCAAGATCGAGGAATGAAAATATCGGCAGATCATTATCGTCATCGCTTTCCGACGAAAATATCAGCCATACGTGAATGCCATTGAAAACGCTCGATGCCGATCTGCCTGCAGCATAAATGGTTTTATCCGATCGATTGGCCGCAACTTTCGGTGATGATTCGTTTGAACGAGCCGAAGACCGGAGCGAGATGTGCGGCAGGCCGCATGGCCGCGAGATCCAGCATTTGGGCGATGGTCGATGGTGGGGATGAGGACGACCGGACGTGGCGGAACGGGCAGGGGCGGCCTTTGCCCCGCCTCTTTAGCTAGTTGGCGACGGTATCACTGTTCGCACAACCATGGTCGCGCTGGCAGCCGCGCACCTTAACCATGATCCCACCAACAACCGGCTGCGAAACCTGAAGGCTCTTTGTCAGCGGTGCCATATGCTTCACGACCGGGAGCACCGCCGCCAACGCTAGATCACGCTGCGAATGCGAAAGGCAATAGAGACCTGTTTCTGGGTCTTTATCGCACGTAGCCGCGGATTCGGGCTGTCCGTCATCCGTGAGTATCACCATGCGCGTCAGTCTGAAGGAAGTACAGGAAGCCTTCGAATTCGTCTCCGCCGGCGAGGAGCATCAGGCGTTTCTATGCAAGCAGTCGGGCAGGCTCTATTATCATTCCGATCTCTGCGACGACTTGGACAGTTTGCCGAGTGACATCGACGACAGCGAAAAATTCCTCCCAATCCCTGACAAGAGAGCTCGATCTCGGGAAGTCGCTCGCGTTCGACTACTCCCGTCAATTTCTGCCCCCCGATTTTGCCGAGGTTCAGCAATGTTTCAGCCGAAGGGGCGCCTACGCCAGATTCAAGGGACTGTTGGAGCTAAGAGGCGCGCTCGATCAATGGTACGATTTCGAGGCGAAAGCGGTGGAAAGTGCCTTGAGGATGTGGTGCGATCTTAATTCCATAGAGGTCAGTGACGGATAACGATGCGCCTTGGTTCATGGTGTTTTATCGTGTAACATAACGAACTTTTTTGCCACGGCCGCTAATGTCCGAGTTCTGCTTTCATGGGGCTTTGGCCCTTGAGCTGGGCGCACGTTGGGCATGCCGTCGATTATATCGGAAATATGTTCCGTCCGTGCTGCGGAATCTCGTTGTGCGTCGGAGGAAAGCCCATGAAGTCGTATCGAATGGAGCTTTGCCCTCGTCAATGCGATGCACATTACCGCATCAGTTTCTGTAATACAGATAAATACGTCGTGCGTGTCGCGCTAAGGTTTGCTTTTTCGAACTAAATCAGAATGGTTGACGGAACAGAAACCCTAACCGCTTTGGCAATGAGGAGAAGGCTTGTGATCACCCGCAGATTCCTGTTAGCAGCTTTCGTCTTGACTGCGCCTCTCTTTCTTGGCTTGTACACCAATACCGCAGCAGCGGCTTCTTTGAATAACGTGCTCGACACGGATCGTGACGGTACGCTCGCCCTCAACGAAGTCAAAAGCGCCGCTTCTGCCGCTTTTGATAAGCTTGACAAAGACAATGATGCCACGATTGACCGCAAATCTGGCACTGGCCGAGAAACTCTTTAACGCGGCCGATGTCGACAAGGATGGAACGCTCGACGCCAAGGAGCTTCGAAGCAAAGCGGGGCGTGCCCTTGCTCGCCTGATCCATTAGAAGAGCTTGTGGGTTAGAAACTTGCCCGACAGGCCTGTTGAGGTTGTCGTTGATCGATCTCAAACTTCTTTTTCCTCATCCGGTAGCGGGATAAGGACTTCAACCTTAGTCCCGCCACCAGGACGGTCATTGATCGAAAAAGACCCATCAAGCACCTGCACTCGTTCCCTCATGCCGATAAGGCCAGAACCTCGCCCATGCTGCCTACTAGCCATGCCGACGCCGTCATCCTCGACAGTGATGTGCAGGGCTGAAGGCTCAGGATCCGCATCACTCGCCTCAGATCCTGGCGCCTGCTCGATAGCAAGACGGACCTTCGCCATACGGGCTGAAGCATGTCGGAAAATATTCGTCACGGACTCCTGGATCACCCGATAGGTGGTGAGGCCGACCGCCTCGTCAACCGATCCCAGGTCGTGGGGGGTCTCAAGCGTCAGATTGAGATCAGAGCGGATCCCCTGCCAATTGGCGATGAGACTGCGGATAGCCGCCCCAAGGCCGCGCTCGGCAAGCTCCGGTGGTCGGAGCTGATCCAGTAGCCGGCGTATGAGGTCCTGCAACGCCTGACCAGCCGCGTTCAATTCCATGCAAGTTTTTCGTAGACGGTCAAAATCGCACTCCGGGGAGGCTATAGTATTCATCAAAGTTGCAGCACCGGCCCGTATTGAGAACAGGCAGGGCCCCGCCTCATCGTGCAGGTCGCGGGCAATCTGCCGGCGTTCATCTTCCTGGACCTTGATAAGCTGCTCCATTAAGGCGAGCTTCTCCTCACGCACGCGATCGAGGGTTGCGGCAAGCGAGTTGAGTCGTGATGCGATGTTGCGAAATTCTGCTGCACCCTTGAGTTCGAGTCGGACATGACTACGACCTGCTTCGAGCTCTGCGAGGCCGCCGGCCAAGTTATCAAAGGGACGCAGAGAAAAGCGGACCAGAAGCACAACCCCAATCAAGATCACAAGCGTTGCCACGAGACTCGTTATTGCCAGCGCTTGGACGTCCGACCAGACTTCAGCCATTTCATCAACGGGATTGGAGGCTATGGCGATATATCCATATTGGACCGCGTTAATGGTTGCCGGGATGAGGGTGACTTTTGGCGCTGGCGCAACAAAAGAGACAAACCAATCCGGGATCCCTTTTTCCTGCTCCGAGCGCACCCGTTCTGTTGCAAGCGGAGTCGGGTCACTGTTCGGCAGGATCTCGATGGACAAATGACGAGAATTTCTCAACCCTTCAAAGAGGTGATGCAGCGCAGGTAAAGGATCCTTGCTCGCTTGGAGACTAGCCAGAGAGGCCTCGACCAATTCGCGCGCCAGAATATCGATGCTGTTGGCTTCCTCGCGAACCCTTGGCCCAGCATGATTCACAAGGATCGCGATGTTTAAAAGCAAAATCGTCAACAAGACGATTCCGATCAGCCAACTCAATCTCGCTTTGAGAGATAAAACATGCATGGCCATAGCTCGCCCGATGCAGCCTTTCAAGGCATAGGGTTCACGACATGAACGTCAGAATGAGTGCAATGGGGCTCTAGAACATTCTCCCGGATAGCCTCAAGGAGCGCGCCTTCGAAAAGCAGGGCTGACCCATAATGAGACTCGATATTGAAGGGACGTCGCGCATTCATATCAAGCGAGGCGCTGTGCATTGCGATCAGCCGGCCGTCTTCCAAGAATAGTCCTGAACCGGAGCCGCCATAGCCATCATTACAGTCATGCCGTGCGCGTCGGATCCCACCTTCCGAAGGCGCATCGATCTGTCGGATGGTGCAAGATTCGATACTCGTCATTTGGCGATAATTGGAATGGCCGGCCGGCGACACCATGATCACCGGCAAGTCAAAAGCGCCAGTGGCGACTTCTGCCGCGTCAGGAATAGGCTGCGGCGCGGTCTTATCGCTGAGCGGATGTTTCAGCCGCAGTAGCGCCCAGTCATCGGTGATATGCAGGCTTTGGCTTGCCCAGTCCACACCGAGGCAAAGACTTGTCGGGTCGAAATCGGCAGTTTCATCGTTGATTTGAAAAAAGCAATCACTGACCCGTCGAGTGGATTGGAGCTTACGGTCAATGAAATTATGCGCATTCATGACCACGAGCTGGCGTGAGCCGATCAGCCAGGCGGCAGAGGCACGTTCGAGCGTTCCCTCTTCCGTATGACAGAAGAGCACGCCGGCACCCGGATAATGGCGGTAATCCTCTTCCCCCATCAGTCTTCGCGCATCGTGTGGATAAAGCGCGGCTGGATTGAACTGCTCCATGCTTAACGTGATCGGAACTGAACTCATCATCATCAAGAAAAGGGCTGCGATAAGGATTGATGCAAGAAGACACATGTTTCCTTGGGACGAAACAAACATGGCTCACTGATTTCCCCTGCCTGATGAAGCACCGTTTTTTTGATTTGTTGAGTTTTCCAAGAAGGTGGCCGACCCTGTGGCGGCAGTGCATAAGCCCGGTTTCAGCCGCTCCATGGGACTTTTTGCAAAAGTATTACCCATTTTTCCCGACTCGCTTTGCTCACAAATCATGAAGACAGAATGAAGCACGCAAATTTATATGCGCGTCAATCGCCGAGTCACGCGCCGATCAAGAGGCCGGTGCGTAACGGAAGAGCGGGGCCGGTCATGATTGGGATGGCCGCGGGATGGCGTCACGCATGACACCGATCCATCAACACGAGAAATAATCGAGGCGCTGCCGGAATGGCGAAAAGCACCGGACGCCGTGCTGGGAGGATACCAGAATGAAGAAGCTTCTAAATTCAGTCTCTCTTCTCGCCATGCTCTCGGTTGCGCCGATCGGTTTTTCCGTCGCCGCAAGCGCCAATGATGAGCTCGACCGCTTGTCTAAAAGTGAAGAGAACTGGGTGATGCCAGGCAAGAACTATCACTCCAATAATTACAGCACGCTCACCCAGATCAATACGGAGAATGTCAAGGAGCTGCGGCCGACTTGGACCTTTTCGACAGGCGTGTTGAACGGCCACGAGGGGGCGCCGCTCGTCGTGGACGGGAAAATATATATCCACACTTCTTTCCCCAACAACACTTTTGCGCTCAGCCTCGACGATCCAACCCGCATCCTCTGGCAGGATAAGCCGAAACAAAATCCGGCAGCCCGTGCTGTGGCCTGCTGCGATCTCGTCAACCGAGGGCTCGCCTATTGGCCAGGCAATGGCATCACCCCGCCACTGATTCTCAAGACTCTGCTCGACGGTCATGTCGTGGCGCTCAATGCAAACACCGGCGAGACGGTATGGAAGGTTGAGAACTCGGATTTCCATGTCGGCTCGACCCTGACCATCGCCCCCTATGTGGTGAAGAATTATGTCATCGTCGGCTCATCAGGCGCCGAGCTGGGTGTGCGCGGCTATGTGACGGCCTATGACGTGCGCACCGGTGAGCAGAAATGGCGCGCCTATGCGACGGGGCCTGATGAAGACCTCCTCCTCGCGCCGGATTTTAATTTCAAAAACCCACATTACGGCCAGAATGGCCTTGGTCTAGCGACTTGGGAAGGCGACGCCTGGAAGATCGGCGGCGGCACCAATTGGGGCTGGTATTCTTATGATCCGGATACCAATCTGATCTATTTCGGCACTGGCAATCCGGCCCCCTGGAACGAGACGATGCGGCCCGGCGACAATAAATGGACAATGACTATTTTCGGCCGCGACGTCGACACAGGACAGGCGAAGTTCGGCTATCAGAAAACACCTCATGACGAATGGGATTTTGCCGGTGTCAATTTTATAACCTTGTCCGAGCAGAAGGATAAGGCTGGCAAGGAGCGCAAGCTCCTCACCCATCCGGATCGCAACGGCATTGTCTACACGCTCGACCGCACGACGGGCGACCTCGTCTCGGCAGACAAGATCGACGACACGGTCAATGTCTTCAAGACGGTCGATATAGTGAGCGGCCTGCCGGTGCGTGATCCCGAATATGGCACGCGGATGGATCATCTCGGTAAGGACATCTGTCCTTCGGCCATGGGCTACCACAATCAGGGGCATGATTCCTACGATCCGACGAAGCAGCTCTTCTTTCTCGGCGTGAACCACATCTGCATGGATTGGGAGCCATTCATGCTGCCCTACCGGGCCGGCCAGTTCTTTGTCGGCGCAACGCTCAACATGTTTCCGGGCCCGAAGGGCGATCGGCAGGCGGGCGAAGGGCTTGGCCAGATCAAGGCCTATAATGCGATCACCGGCCAATTCAAATGGGAGAAGCAGGAACGCTTCGCGGTCTGGGGTGGCACCACGGCGACAGCCGGCAATATCGTGTTTTACGGTACGCTCGACGGCTTCATCAAGGCGCGCAACAGCGATACGGGCGAGCTTCTCTGGAAGTTCAGGCTGCCTTCCGGCGCCATTGGTTATCCGATCGTCTATGAGCATAAGGGGATCGAGTATGTCGCGATCCTGTACGGGGTCGGCGGGTGGCCCGGTGTCGGACTAGTTTTCGACCTGCAGGATCCGACCGCGGGCCTCGGCGCGGTCGGCGCGTTCAAGCAACTTGCCAACTACACCCAGCAGGGCGGCGGCCTCTTCGTGTTCTCGCTCAACGGCAAGGGGCCTTACGACGATCTGAGTGTCGGCGAATATAAAGGCGCGAACTAACGCCGTTCAAGAATATCTCTGCGCTTCTCTCTCCGGACAATTGCGCGGCGCAGGGAAGTCGTCGCCCGGATGCCCACAACCATCCGGGCGACTCCTCGCTTGAGGGCAATCGCCCATCGGATACCACGCATGTCATTCTTCCGATCGAAATTTTGCTTCGCTTTGACGGCAAGTGTTCTCTTCTCCGGCGCGGTCGCGGGCGCACCGGTCCAACCGCTCGGCGCGGCGCCAGCGCAGAAGGACGCGGCGCCGCCATTGCGCATCTGCGCCGCCAAAAAAGAGCCGCCGTTCTCGCTCGAGGATGGCTCCGGTTATGAAAACAAGATCGCCATCGCTCTTGCGGAGGCCGTGAACCGCAAGCCGCAATTTATCTGGTCCGACAAGCCCGCCATCTATCTCGAGCGGGACTTTCTCGACAAAATGCTCTGCGACGTGATCATAGGCCTTGATACCGGCGATCCCCGGGTTTTGACGAGTAGGTCCTATTTTCGGTCGGGTTATGTCTTCGTCACGCGTGCCGACCGCAATCTCTCCCTGCATAGCTGGTCCGATCCGGCTTTGAAGAATCTTGGCCATATTGCCGTCTCCTTCGGTTCGCCAAGCGAGGTCATGCTGAAGGAGATCGGCCTTTATGAAGACGATATGGCTTACCTCTATTCGCTCGTAAACTTTCGCTCGCCGCGCAACCAATATACGCAGGTCGAGCCATCCCGCATGATCTCCGAAGTCGTTAGCGGCAATGCCGATCTCGCTGTGGCCTTTGCGCCTGAGATCGCCCGCTATGTCAAAGCCGCCGCCGTGCCACTCACGATGGCCTTGATCGACGACGACGCAATGAGCGCCAGCGGCGAGAAGATCGCCCAGCGCTATGATCAATCGATCGGCGTGCGCCGCGACGATGAAGCGCTTCTTGATGAGCTGAGCGGAGGCTTGGTTCGTGCCAAACCGAAGATCGACGAAATTCTCGCCTCGGAAGGGATTCCGGTCTTGCCGGTGACCCAATAAAGCAACAGGAATAAAGAAGGGAAGAAACGATCAAATCATGAAATTCAGTTTTCACACTCTTGCGGCAATTTGCAGTTTTGGTGCGGGATTGTTCGCGCTTGGCGCCGCGGCAGAGGGGCCAAACGTTGAATTGCGCAACACGATCACCGGCGAACTCCTCGATCTCAGCAATGCACTCCCCAACGGGCGTGATACACCGGGCGTCAAGAGGTTTCTGCAGACGGGGGTCGATCCTTATCTTGAAGACGTGAGTTGCCTCAAGGTCGGTGAGCAGATCTTTCTCACTGCCTGTTCAGGCTGCCACGGGCAAATTGGGGAGGGTAAAATTGGCCCCGGGCTCAACGACGATTATTGGACCTATCCCCAGAACACCACAGATGCCGGGATTTTTTCGACGATCTTCGGCGGCGCGCAAGCGCAGATGGGTCCTCAATATGAAAATCTCACTCTCGATGAAATTCTGCGCGTCATTGCGTGGGTTCGTCACCTCTACAAGGATGACGTGAGCCATGCCTATTGGCTGACGGATCAGCAGAAGAAGCTATTCCATCCCTATCAGCTCGGCGAGACGTTTCCCGATGACCCGCCGGGTCAATGCACCAAACTAGTTGGAGAATAACGCTGCGCCATTTCATGGCGTAGTCCCTGTGGCTTTGCCGCGATGATTGAAGGAGGAAGACATCATGTCAATTTCCCGCTCTACAATTCCAGTCGCCGTTCTGACCGCGCTCTTCGGTTTGTCTATTGGAACGGCTCAAGCCTATGATGGTACCAATTGCAAGGCGCCGGGCAATTGCTGGGAGCCTAAGCCCAGCTTTCCAGAGAAAATCGCTGGAACAAAATATGATCCAAAGCACAATCCGACGGAGCTCGCCAAGCAGTCGGATTCGATCAAGGCAATGGAAGAAAGAAACCGCAAGCGGGTGGAATATTTCAAATCGACCGGCAAGTTCGTCTATGAGGTGGATAAGATCCCAACCCAATGACTCGGTCATGCTGAAGTCGCAGCTCTACGTACCGGATCTCGATGAATGGCGTGAGCGGGCGACGCGTCTTGAGGCCGAGGTTGGCAAGGTGATCCTCGGCCAGGAACGGCTCATCCACGTAGTGACGATTGCAATTTTTGCCCGCGGTCATGTTCTGCTCGAAGGGGATGTCGGGGTCGGCAAGACGACCTTACTGCGGGCCGTTTCACGCGCGCTCGGCGGTGGTTACGCGCGTGTCGAGGGCGCGATCGACATGATGCCGAATGACCTCCTCTATCAGACCTATCTGGCCGATGACGGCCGGCCGCGCGTCGAGCCAGGGCCGCTCCTGAGCCATTCAGAGGATCTTTCGATCTTTTTCTTCAATGAGATCAACCGGTCGCGTCCGCAGGTCCACGCCGTGCTCTTGCGCCTGATGGCCGAGCGCAAGGTTTCCGCCTTCAACCGCGACTATATTTTTCCTTGTCTGCAAGTCTTCGCCGATCGCAATCTTGTCGAGCGAGAGGAAACGTTCGAACTGCCAGCGGCGGCGCGCGACCGCTTCCTCATGGAGCTCTCGATGGCGACGCCGCCGAACTCGGCCATTCGCGAAAGATTGCTGTTCGATCCGCTTTTCTATGATGTCGATAACCTCCTGCAGCAGGTTGGAGAGGCGGTTCTCGATTACCGCAAGATCAGTGATGTTGCTCTGGCCGTTCAGCAGTCGGTTCAAGCCAAGGAGGCCTTGCGGTCATATCTCTTGCGCTTGTGGAGCGCCTTGCTCGATCCGGCTGCCGCCGGTGTCGCCTTGCCCGATGTCGACCTAGAGAACATCGTGCGGGGCGGGGCGAGCCCGCGCGGGCTCGCCTTTGTCGTGCGCGCCGCAAGGGTGCGCGCCTGGCTCGAAGGCCGCGACTACCTTGTGCCGGAAGACATCCGCGAGATTTTTGTGGAAACAATGGCGCATCGTGTTTTCGTGGATCCCGTTTTTGCGCTTCACGGCAATGACATTCCGCGCCGGCTTTGCCGCGCTGTTCTCGACATCGTGCCGGCGCCATGAACGCTCTTGCCGAAATCGCCTATCTTCCGCGCGGCGCCTTCACCAATACGGCGATCGGGGCTCACCCTTCCCGAATGATCGGCGGCGATGGGATCTTTCGGGATCAGACACCGTTCTTGCGTTGTCCGGACGCTAAGCGGATCGACCTTCGTGCGACCCTCAACGACCCTTTCGGCGAGACCTATGTTCGAAGGTTTGAGCAGCGCCAGGCTATCGATGTCTATGCGCTTGTCGATCTCTCAGCTTCAATGGCCTTCCAAGGCAGAGCCAGCAAGCTGGCTCTTGCCGCGAACCTCTGTGTCTCGTTCGCTTATTCCGCGACGCGCATCGGTGATCGCTTCGGCCTCATCGGCTGCGACGATCGTATCAGAGAGGACGTCTTTCTCTCCGCAACCCGGACGCGCCGCACGGCAATCATGGTTGCGGAAGGGCTTCTCAACGCCCCTTGCTATGGCCAAAGCGTCGAGGGTTTTTTGGATGCAGCGGCGGTCCTCAGCGGTCGGCGCAAACTGGTCCTGCTGATTTCCGATTTCCGGCAGAGTTTCGCTTTTCTTGAACGGCTCTTTGATGCACTCTCCTCCCATGATGTCGCACCGATCTGTCTCCACGATCCAGAGGAGGAAAATCCGCCACAATGGGGGTTGATGGAAATCACGGATCTTGAGACCGGACAGCATCGGCTCATGGTTCTGCGCCCTTCTCTGCGGGCACGCTGGTTGGCTTTTGAGGCACAGCGGCGCCTTGCGCTCGAACGGCTCGCAAGACGTCATGGACGTGCCCTCTATACCGTCAAGGGTCATATCGATTCGCGCGATCTGTCGCGCCATTTGCTGAGCGACTGAGATGCGCGCAGGGGCTGTCTTCGTCTTCTTCAGTCTTGTACAAATTCTGCTAACGACGCACGCGCTGGCGGCTGAGGTGCAAATCCATGCGCCGCGCCAGTTTGGCTATTTCATCGGCGATCTCATCGAGGCCTATGTCGACGTGCGCATGCCGGAAGGAGTTCAATTGCAGCAAGCCTCGCTGCCGACGCCTGGCCCTTTGAACAGCTGGCTCGATTTGCGCGGGCTTGCCGTGTCGCATAGCCAAGAATCTGGTGGGGCGCTCTGGCATTTGCACCTCACCTATCAGAACTTTTATCTGGCACTCGACGTTCGCGAGATGGAGATCCCGGCCTTGTCTTTGGTCTTTCAAGGTGGAGATGAGACCACGGTCGAGGTACCGAGTTGGCGCATCCGTGTTGCCCCTTTGCGCGA
>DATJTB010000162.1:0-6710 GCA_035503795.1 Methylocella sp. | reverse complement strand
CCGCCGTAGCTCTCGCCGACGATGAAGATGGGGCTTGTGAGCCTTTTGTTGGCCGTGAGCCATTTGCGGATCGTGACGGCCAGAAGCTCGATATCGCCACGCACGGAATAGAACTGGTGGCGCGTGTCGCCGCCCTGCGCGAGAATGCGGCTGTAGCCGGTGCTGGGTGGGTCGATGAACAGAAGATCGGTGAAGTCGAGCCAGCTCTCGGCATTGTCGATGAGGCTTGGCGGCGCCGAAGGCTCCGGCGGCTGCCGGTCGAGGGGCAGCCGCCAGGGACCGATGCCGCCAATGTTAAGCCAGCCGGACGCGGCGCCCGGCCCGCCATTGATGGCGATGGTGATCGGCCGCCGGCCTGCCTCTGGCCCTTCGAGCAGGAAGGCCAGAGTGGCGATATCGGCCTTCGGCGCGAGGGACTCGGCGTCGCTTATGCGGATCGCGCTTGCCAACGCCTTGAAGCGAAGGCTGCGGCCCGGCGGTTTCGTCTGCTGGAGGCTGGTCGCCGGCGGGGGCAGCGGGTTTTTTGCCTCATCTGGTTCCTTGCTGCGCCCACCCGCTTCATTCGAAGTTTGCACCGCGGCTTTTGCGGCCGGCGGGGTGCCCGTCTCTGCGGCAACCAATGGAGAAAGCCTCGCCGAAACACAAAAAACCAGACCGAAGAAGATCACGGGCCAAACGCCATTCGGTACATGGGCAAAAACCTGTGCTGAGCGGCTTAAGTGAGACCTGCGGTGGCCGTGGAGCGGCTTAATGGGCTGTTTCAATGGCTCTTTCCTGCCAGCGTGGAGCGGTGCAAGGGCGGCGCGGCGCGCGCCCTCTTCTCCTCCTCCGAGGCTGGCGGACTGTCTACCACTCGTTCGGGCGGGAAGATCACGATAACTTCGGTTCCTTCCCTGAGTTTCGACTTCAATAGAAACATTCCGCCATGCAGCTCGACCAGCCCCTTGACGATCGGCAACCCAAGCCCCGAGCCTTCCTCGGCATTTTTCTGCGCGAGGGAGCCACGGCCGAAAGAGGACATGATGATCGGGATCTCCTCTTCCGGGATTCCAGGGCCGCTGTCACGCAGCGCGACATATTGACCGCCCTTCGAAGTCCAGCCGATGCGGATTTTGATCAATCCGCCCTTCGGCGTGAATTTGATGGCGTTCGAGAGCAGATTGAGGACAATCTGGCGGACCGCCCGGGCATCGGCCAGGATGGAAGGCAGATCCCTCTCGACCGCCCTTTCGATGGTGATGTGCCGTGTCTTGGCGCGCAGGCTGAGCAGGCGGCGGCACTCGCCGACGATCCTCTCGAGCTGAACCGCTTCCTCTTTGAGCTCGAAACGGCCGGCCTCGATCCGCGACAGGTCGAGAATTTCATTGATCAGCGTCAAAAGATGCTCGCCGCTCGCGTGAATGTCATTCGAATAGTCCTTGTAGGAGGCGACGGCATGGGAGCCGAATAATTCGTTCTTCATGACCTCGGAAAAGCCGAGGATGGCATTGAGAGGGGTGCGCAGCTCATGGCTCATCGTGGCCAGGAAGCGGGATTTCGCCAGATTTGCCGCCTCTGCGCGGCGGCGGGCGTGATCGCTGTTGATCTTCGCCTGTTCGAGCTCGGCAATCAGTTCGTCCTTCTCGGCCTGAAAGGAGAGGGTCGCCAGAGCCGTCTCGTTCAGCCGCCTCGCGAGGAACATGAAGTAGAACTGCGTGCCGAAGGCGATGGCGACCAGGCCCAAGACCGTCGGCGAGCAATTGGGAGCACAAGGAAAGCTCAGAATGGCGAGCGTCATCGGCGTCAGGCTGCAAGCCACGGCGATCGGAATCGAGGACGAGGTCGTCGCATTCATCGCCGCGATGAGCAGAAGAAGGACCAGTGCAAAGCCGTGCGCCTCCGGATTTCCGGTTTCGCCGATGAGCCACAGGATCGTTGCCCAGGCCGCTCCCTGGAATGTCTCGATGAAAATGAATTTCCGCCGCCAGTGATGGATGTCGAGCCCATCTTCCACGGCCAGGAGTTGGCCGGCAAATCTGAAAGCGAGGTATAAGGACAGGCAATAGAAAAACAGCCAAAGGATCACCCTGTCGGCTGCGACCCAGTATGTGGAGCAGCCGGCGACCACCGTGCCAAGCCCGAGCATGGCGGGTGTCGATGAGCGGCGCCCCTTGGCGAAAAGACGAAGCAGTTCGAATTCGAAACCATAGCGCGGCAGCCAGGAAGCGGAGTCCGTAAGCTTGGCCCGGACCTCCCGCACTTCGGCAGCCAGACGCCCGGTGGAAAGGATCGAAGATGTGGCACCGATCTGGCTCAACGAAAGTGGATCCATGCTTATCCAGGCGGACCATATTTTATGGTGGATGAAGGATTGAGACGATGCTGGAAAGAGGTTAATGACTGTCTTAGGAAATCAATCGACTTGTTAGCAACAGGGGCTAGCTCGGGCCTTGTCGCGCGTGGCAAGCGTTTGCAAATAAAGCGATAATTTGATTGGATCGCCTAGATCCGCGCGCAACCCGAATGTTCGACGGGTTGCATTTTCCGAACGCGAATTGGTGTTCCACTTCTGTGGAAGAATGCTCCCAACGATTTACAACGTATAGCGCGATTATCTCGGACATGATGCCGCCTTCAGATGAGAATTCGACGGCCGCATTGGCAGCTTTGACTTCGCGAATTCGCGCTTGCCGAATCTGCATCGAGACGCCGCACGGCGCTGGGCTTGCGCATGATCCCCGCCCGGTCTTGCGGGTCTCTGCCTCGGCGAAATTGCTTGTGGCAAGTCAGGCTCCAGGCGTCAGGGTGCACCAGACCGGCCTTCCCTTCAATGATGCATCAGGCGATCGCCTGCGCATGTGGATGGGCCTCTCACGGGAGGTTTTCTACGACGAGGCCAAAGTGGCCATCGTGCCGATGGGTTTCTGCTTTCCTGGCCATGACGCCCACAAGGGTGATCTGCCGCCGCGCCGCGAGTGCCGCGCGACGTGGCATGACCAGTTATTTGCGAATTTGCCTCAAATTTCGACCATTCTGGCGATTGGCCGCTACGCCCAGGATTATCATTTCGCGAGGCGAGGCGGACCGAGGCCGATCCGCCTTGGAGTCGATGAAACCATTCGCCGCTGGCCTGAATTCATCGGCGACAAGCCCCGCGTCATCGCCTTGCCACATCCCTCCTGGCGCAATAATGGCTGGATCAAGCGCAATCCCTGGTTCGAGGCGGAGCTTCTGCCAGCGCTTCGGCGAGAGGTTCAGGCCGCCATAAGTTGAGCTCTCCCATCCGGATCATTGTATGGTTGACAGCGCGGAAGCCTTGGATCTACCGTTAATCCGGGGATGGAGTTCCCCTTAACCGCCATACCGGCTGATGACTCCTGCCTTGGACCGAGTTCTTCGAGGGTGCTCGCAGCAGGCAGGGTTTTGCCGATGATCAAATCCTTTCAAATTGAAATCCGTTGCTTTTCGCTGACCTTTCTTGCCGCCCCATCATGCAAGGGCGGATGAAGAGAGGGCGCGCTGTCGATGAGACGCCGTTTCAAGCCGGCCTCTATTCTCTTGAACAAGCAGGCCGGCGAGGAAATGCGGACTGAACTGCAACTGCCCTATCAAGGCGAGGACCAAACCCGATGACGGAAACAGACGAATCCTTGGAAGCCAGAATTGTGGAAAGGGACAGAAAGCAAGCGGCCTTTTTCTGGTGGGTCTTGATGGCCCTGCGCTTGGTCATCCCGCTCTACGTCATCTATGCGATTTACCTCTATTGGACCCTGCCGCCGAGCGCCTATTTGGCCGGTGGCGGCTGACTAGTCTAGAGCGAATTCCGCAAAAGTTGACAGACTTTTGCGACGAGAATTCGCTCCAACTTCTCGATCTTGCACGCTTTCCGCTCGAACGATTCCGTTCGAGCGGAAAGCGCGCCAAGACCGCATGGCCGTTCAGCTGGTCAAGCCGCCAATGAGGCTTGGCAGGTCAAGCGGGCGAAAGCCGTAGTGGTTGAGCCAGCGGATGTCGGCCTCGAAAAAGGCCCGCAGATCGGGCATCCCATATTTAAGCATGGCGATGCGGTCGATCCCCAAGCCCCAGGCGAAGCCCTGATAAACATCGGGGTCGAGCCCGCAATTCTTCAAGACATTGGGATGCACCATGCCGCAGCCCAGAATCTCCAGCCAATCCTCGCCCTCGCCAAAGCGGATCTCGTCGCCCTTGCGGGAGCATTGAATGTCGACCTCCATTGACGGCTCGGTGAAGGGAAAATAGCTCGGCCGGAAGCGCATCCGGACGTCCTTCACCTCGAAGAAAGCCTTGCAGAATTCTTCGAGAATCCATTTCAAGTGGCCAAGATGCGAGGAACGGTCGATCACCAGCCCCTCGACCTGATGGAACATCGGCGTATGGGTCTGGTCGGAGTCGCAGCGATAGGTGCGGCCCGGAATGATCACCCGGATCGGCGGTTTTTGGGTGAGCATGGTGCGGACCTGCACGGGGCTCGTATGGGTGCGCAGAAGCTTCCGCGTGCCGTCGGGGCCGGGATTGAAGAAGAAAGTGTCGTGCATGTCGCGGGCCGGGTGATCCGCCGGAAAATTCAGCTTGGTGAAATTATAGTCGTCGGTCTCGATGTCCGGCCCCTCGGCAATGGCAAAGCCCATGTCGGCGAAGATCACGGCAAGCTCATCCATCACCTGGCTCACCGGATGGATGCGCCCGATGGTCGGCCCATGCGAGCGGACCGGCAAGGTCACATCGACGGTTTCTGACTTGAGGCGCGCTTCGAGGGCGGCTTCCTTCAGGAGCGCGCGCCGTTTCGCCAAGGCCTCCGTGACCTCGTCCTTCAGCGCATTGATCGCCGCCCCCTCGGTTCGGCGTGTCTCTGGCGCCATTTTACCGAGCAAGGCCAGCCGCGCTGAAATCGAACCCTTCTTGCCGAGCGCCGCCACGCGCACGGCTTCAAGCGCGGCTTCGTCCTGTGCCGCGGCAATCTCGGCAAGGATTTGGGTTTTCAGCTCTTGCAAATCGGACATCGGTCTCTTTCCGGCAGGAAACACCATTTTCTTGTCACGCAAAATCCACTCTGTCGAGATGAAAGCCAAATGGTCGAGTGGCTGAGTTTGAATTTCGTAACTTGTGGGGGCGAAATTGGCTGCCTGTAAGATCAGAGGTCCAAAAAGCGCCCCATGGTTACCACACACCGCCCTTAGCAACTACGCGAAACCAGATATTGTTTATCGAATCCTGCTTTGGCTCAGCCGAAGGTTCGGCTGTTTGTAGCAGCTGTGGACCAAAATGTTCGCTCGCCGCGCCAGGTGGCTTTCATCAAGTTCATCGGAACTCACAAGGAATATGACGCTATAGATGCGTTGACCGTTTCTATGCGATCTCAAAAAGAGTTGGCCGAACTGCTTGGCTCGAGACCACGGGCATCGGATCTATTGAGCGGGCGCCGCAAAATTTCAATCGAGGTTGCACACAAGATCAGCGAGGCGTGGCATATCCCGATTCAACTTCTGGTCGCGCCATACAGCGGCAAGGAGAGCCGGCCATCGCCAAGAGCGAACCGAGCATCCGCTGCATCTCCCACGGGGATATCCGCACCACGGCGGTCACCGACTTTAAGAACGCGAAGCGCGGTGGCAAAGAAAACGTCGACCAAGAAGCCGGAGGAAGCTGGACCGGCAGCTATGAAGAAAGCTGCGCTTAAGAAAACGACCGTAAAAAAATTGCTCAAGGCAGCCGTGCCGAAAAAGAAAGTCTCTCGAATACGCAACCCGGGCAAATCCGGCTTGCGGTGAGAAAATGCGACGGGAGATAGTGCATCAAGGGAGCCCCGTGAGATTACCCCAATGGAGCGATGGCACCAGCGCTGGAAGGGCAGTGCAACGGAGCCACCTTTATGCAAATGCAATAGATACTAAATTGGCTGCGAAGCAGTCAAAAGTCGGGAAAGCGCCAAAGCCGGCCGCTTGCACACGATCTTTCAATGTCCGCTTCCGGTAGTCGGCGGAGCCTGCAAATGACACTCGAATTTTGCACCTGTATTTTGCACATTGTAAGGTCATTGAAAAGTTGAGCGTGGGCCACATGTGCAAAATCCTTGAATTTTGCTACGAGTGCCCTCCATTGTGCAGACGAATATCGTTAATTGCCTGTTTGACGCCGGGAATGGCATGTGCATCATACCAGCGGATCATTTTCTCTATATCAGCCTGAGCGGGAGAAGCATCCGCCGCGCCGATTAATTCAGCGCAAGCCTGCGCCATGCTGGTGATTATCCGAGCTGCTTCGGGAACGTAGGGAAGGTCAGCGCCCTTCGCGTGACGTTCGCGAATGATCTGGTATCTAACGTTCTCCGGTAATGTCCATGCGCTGATCAAGAATTCGAACACGCTGACGTCGTGACCCTGCACATTGGTAGTTGCTTCGCGATCCCCCTCGGAATAGCCGACTGCTTCGATCTGCTCGCAGGCGTCGACGGACCTAACGATACCCTAAAAATCATCGCCTGAATGATCTCTCAAAACCCCTCAATTTTATACACGAAATCGCTGTTTCAAATATCTTCTGCTTGAATTATGCACCGCGTCGCGCGGCGGGTCATCTGTGCGGCTTCGCCCTTGATACGTCGCACTCCATTAACTCGCGGATATAGCGCGTGTACGGGATGCCTCTGGCCTTGGCGCGGTTTTTGACAGCGTCAAGCAAGGGCTGTGGCACACGCATGTTGATTTGCGCGG
>DATJTB010000161.1:0-6965 GCA_035503795.1 Methylocella sp. | reverse complement strand
CCTCGCGCGGTGGGCCAGAGACATATCCCGGCCAGGAGGCCCGCCAGCCGCTGTTATCCGCCACCGGCAGACCCGGCGAAGCCTGCGGGCCCAGATCCTGCCAGATGCCGCCTGGCAGGGGCTGCGGCGGCATCCCCTGGTGGGCGCCGCGCATGAAACGCGACCAGATATCGACCGGCAGACTGCCGCCCGAAGCCTTCCTGGTCGGCGAGGCGTCATCATTGCCGAGCCACACGCCGGTCACGAGATGGCTCGTATAGCCGATGAACCAGGCATCCCGCCAATCCTGGCTCGTGCCGGTCTTGCCGGCTGCCTGCCAGCCCGGCACGCTGCCCTTGCGGGCCGTGCCCGTGAGCAGCGTCTCCTGCATCATCCTGTTCATCATGGAAAGATAGACAGGGTCGATCACCCGGCCCTTGTTTGCAACCTTGCGCTGATAGAGCAGCTTTCCGGAAGCGGTTTTCACGCGTGTGATGATTTCCGGCTCGACTCCCAGGCCGCCGTTGGCGAAAGCCGTGTAGGCGGTCACGATTTCGAGCGGCGAGACCTCGGAGGTGCCGAGCGCGATCGAGGGATTGGCGGCAAGCTCGGAGGTGATGCCGAGCCGGTGCGCGGTGCGGATGACCGCCTTCGGCCCCACCTCAAGGCCGAGCCGGACCGCCACCGTGTTGAGCGATTGCGACAAGGCACGGGTGAGGGTGACCGGGCCAAAATATTGATGCCCGTAATTTTCCGGCTGCCAGCCCCTGACGTTGATCGGCGCGTCTTCTCGCATCGTATCCGGGGTGAGGCCGGCTTCGAGCGCAGTGAGATAGACGAAAGGTTTGAAGGCCGAGCCGGGCTGGCGTTTGGCCGCGACGGCACGATTGAACTGGCTTTCCGCATAATTACGTCCGCCGACGAGGGCCTTGATCGCGCCATCCGGGGCCATCGCAACGAGCGCGCCCTGATCGACATCGAACGCCGTGCCCTTGCGATCGAGCGCTTCGCCGAGCGCCGCTTCGGCGAGTGCCTGCAGGCCAGCGTCGAGCGTTGTGGTGATGGTGATGTCTTCATCAACGGCGCCGATCGTATCACTCAGCGTGTCCATCACATAATCGGCGGCGTAATTGGTCGAGCGCTCGGTTGGATCGCGGATCGGCTGGGCGGGATGGGTCAGGGCGAGTCGGGCCATCGCGTCGGTAATGAAATCCGCCTCGCGCATGGCTTCGATGACTTGCTGAGCCCGCTCGGCCGCGCCCTTCGGATTACGATTGGGCGCGAGCTTTGAAGGCGCCTTCATGAGACCGGCGAGCATCGCGGCTTCCGGCAAGGTGATCGCGCGGGCGCTGTGGCCGAAATATTTTTGCGATGCGGCTTCAACGCCATAGGCGCCGGCACCAAAATAGACACGGTTCAAATAGAGCTCGAGGATCTGATCCTTCGAATATTTATGCTCGAGCCAGAGCGCCAGGATCGCCTCCTGGATTTTGCGCGAAAACGTCCGTTCCTGGGTCAGGAACAGATTCTTGGCAAGCTGTTGGGTGAGCGTCGAGCCGCCCTGAACCATGCCGCCGCCGGCGAGGTTATGAAAGAGCGCGCGCGAGATTCCGAAAGGGTCGATGCCGAAGTGCGAGTAGAAGCGACGGTCCTCGATCGCGATGAAGGCCTTCGGCAGATAAGGCGGCAGGTCGGCGAGGCGGACCGCTGCCCCGCCGGTGTCACCGCGATTGGCGATGAGCGCGCCATGCTCGTCGAGAATGGCGATGTTCGGTGGGCGTTTCGGAACGGCGAGCGCATCGATCGGCGGCAGCTTCGTCGCTTCATAGACGATGAGACCAGCGCCGGCAATGGCCGCCCACACGATGCCGGTCAGGCAAAAGTAAAGAAGCCGCGAGAACGGCGCGTGAGCCCTGCGGCGCGAGACATTACTCATCCGCGGCTCGCTCACGTCCCTTGGCCGTTTGGGGTCGGCAGGACCCGCCAAGGAACGGCACGCGGCACGCGGCTCTTTTCGGCTTCGGCTTCATGAATCTGCAGGGCGCCATTATGAGAAAGATGAACGGTTTCGCAGCCGCGTTTCGATCGGCTCTCACACTCGAATTTTATTCTAATTTCGGCGGATTAAGGGCACGTAAAGGGATTTCGCCGGGAAGCGCTGCGGCTTCAATCGCGGCCGGCTGCTCTTCCCCTGCTCAAGGAGCTTCTTGTTCCCAAACCGGTTTCCGCTTGTGGTTCTTGGATTTATCCCCGAACAAAGGGCTTGATATTTGAATCAACAGCTTGCGATTTGCCATTAGCCTTGCCAAAGTTGCCCCCCGGGCGCAGCTCAGAACCGTGCACGGGGAATGGTTCGGAAAGCACCAATGGACCGCCCATGAAAGTCACCGTCGAACGATCGGCTTTGCTGAAATCCCTCGGCCATGTGCATCGAGTCGTCGAGAAACGCAACACCATTCCCATTCTCTCGAATATTCTGCTGCGCGCCGAGAATGATGGATTGCTCCTCAAGGCTACAGACCTCGATCTTGAGGTGACCGAAGAATTGGCCGCCGATGTCGGTTTTCCAGGCGCCACGACTTTGCCGGCGCATATTCTTTACGAGATCGTCCGCAAGCTGCCCGACGGGGCCGAGCTGTCGCTTGAATTGAATGATGGCAAAGGCCTGCTGCTGCTGCGCTCCGGGCGCTCGCGCTTTCATTTGCAATCCTTGCCGGAAAGCGATTTTCCCGATCTGGCGGCGGAAACCTTCAGCCATTCCTTCAGCCTGACGGCGCTGGACCTCAAGCGGCTGATCGATAAGACGCAATTTGCCATCTCGAACGAGGAGACTCGCTACTATCTGAACGGAATTTTTCTGCACACGGTCGAGGTCGAAGGCCACCTGATGCTGCGCGCCGTCGCGACCGATGGACACAGGCTGGCGCGAGTCGAAATCCCGTGCCCCAAGGGGGCGGCGGATATGCCGGGCGTGATTTTGCCGCGCAAGGCTGTCGGGGAAGTGCAGAAGCTGATCGAGGATCCGGGCGTCCTTGTGCGTCTCGAGGTCTCCCCTGCCAAGGTCCGCTTCGCCTTTGGCGAGGAAAAGGGCGGCCCCGGTCGGATCGTCCTGATTTCGAAAGTGATCGACGGCACATTTCCAGATTATGTCCGGGTGATTCCGACGGGAAATGACAAGCGGCTGATCGTCGACCGCGCGCCTTTCGCGGCGGCGGTTGACCGGGTTTCGACGATCTCCTCCGAGCGCGGCCGCGCCGTCAAGCTCTCTCTGGCGGAGTCGAAGCTCACGCTTTCCGTGACCAATCCCGACTCCGGCTCCGCGAGCGAGGAGCTTGACGTGGATTATGATTCCACGCCGCTCGACATCGGTTTCAACGCCCGCTATCTCCTCGACATCACCGATCAGCTCGATAGCGACACCATGCTTTTCAAGCTGGCCGACCCCGGCTCGCCAACGCTCGTTCAAGATCGCGACGGGGCTTCGGCTCTTTATGTGCTGATGCCGATGCGGGTGTGAGGCGGTGTATCCTGCGCTCGCCTATTGCCGGCGGAACGCGCGGCTAATCGGGATAGTTTTTTCCAGAACGTCGAGCGGAGCGGGATCATGGCCGAGGCTGACGGATGACCTATTATATTCTCAGTGTCCCTGGCGAATACAATATTCCACAGATATGGCGGATCGGGGACGGTTTTGCCAATCGCGTTGATGTTTCGGGCGATGTGTCCTCTTACAAAGCCGTGCCAGGCGAAACGATTTGCGAGACGCTCCGGCGCTTAAATCCTTTCTGGTTCGAGCCCGAACGCCTTTTCCGCGAAACAGAACTCGGACCGGGAGAATTCTATCCGCGGATGTGGCGCCCGCCGGTCCCTACTTTCAATCATGGATCATTCCCGGAATGGAACCCGAGCGCGCAACAAGAAACCGGTATCGCCAAGATTATAGCCATTGCACAGAGTCAGTTAACGACGCTGACACGGCAATTGGGCGGCATTTGCCAAACCGTGCAGCCGGAAGAGAAGAACTTAGACGCCTTTGGTCATGACATACGAAATCTTCTAATCCTCGCCTGCACCGAAGCCGAAGCTCACTGGCGTAACGTGCTTGTTGCCAATGGTATAACGCAGAAGCAGAAATGTTATAAAACTGGCGACTATGTGAAACTTCTGGATCCAATGAAGCTCGATCAGTATGCGGTGATGTTTCCAAATTATCCCTGGCTTCCGGCCTTCAACCCCTTTGAGGGGTGGGACACCACTGCGGCGACCCGTTCCCTGGTTTGGTATGATGCGTATAATGCTGTAAAACATGATCGCGAGACCCAGTTCGAGCGGGCATCTCTGCGCCGCGTCTTCGAAGCGATCAGCGCGTGCGTTATCATGATGGCCGCACAGTTCGGCTCGGCCGAGGGATTGGGTCAAGGCTCAGAACTACGATCGTTCTTTCATCTTTCTTGCATCCCCGACTGGCCGCTCTCGGCGTACTACATTCCTCCCTTTGGTGGGCAGCCAAAACCGGTGCATTATTTTAAAACCGCAAATGCTTAAGTGGTGATAGCCACCCATTGCGGAAACTCAAAACTGGGCCCCGTCAATAATTCGAAACCTCAGCACCCTTCAGCGCATTTCGCGAGCAAGGCGCAGTCGATAAGCACAAGCCCTTCGCTCGTCATTTCCAGATTGGGGTGCCGACCGTGCGAGAGGCGCCTTTCGAGAAATCTCGTTTCTATGGATTGTCAAGCTCACTCAGCCTGATGGCACCGAAGATTGGGCGTGAGCTTAATTGATAGGGTATTTCTACCTAAAACTAGCCTGAAAGAGGGACCGGAGAAGCGGGGGGTGAGATCTTACGTCTCCAGCGGGTTGACGCCCGCGCGCCGAACGGGCAAATGGCCGGTGCGCTTCCTTGCTGGTCATAGCGCGCCCGGAGCAAAACTCGACAATGCCCAAAATCAGTGGAAATCAGATTATCCCCGGCACCGTGATCAGCCATGATGGCGGCATCTGGCTTGCCGTGAAGACCAATGCGGTGAAGCCCGGCAAGGGCGGCGCCTTCAATCAGGTGGAACTCAAAAATCTTATTGACGCGCGCAAACTGAATGAACGCTTCCGTGCCGACGAGACGGTCGAGACGATTGATCTCGAACTCAAGGATTTCAGTTTTCTCTACGCACAAGGCGATGCGCTTGTGTTCATGGATCTCGACACCTATGAACAAATCGAGCTGGAGGCGGATTGGATTGGCGAACGGGTGGCTTTCCTTCAGGAAGGTATGAAGGTCACCTTGCAGATGCATGACAGCCGTCCGGTCAGCATAAGGTTTCCCCCGCATGTGACCTTGACGATTGTCGAGGCCGATCCGGTGGTGCGCGGTCAGAGTGCTGCTTCGTCTTACAAGCCGGCAAAACTCGAAAACGGGTTGCGCATCCTGGTGCCGCCGTTCATCGCGAGCGGTGAGCGGATCGTCGTTGATACGACCGAGGCCACTTATATGCGGCGGGCGGATGAGGCAGGCAAGTGATCAGATCGGCCCTGATGAATGTCATGACGGCTGCCGCGTTCAAAGCGGGGCGCGGCCTGCAGCGCGATTTCGGCGAGGTCGAAAATTTGCAGGTCTCGGTCAAGGGACCGGGCGATTTCGTCTCCGCTGCCGACCGCCGGGCCGAGAAAATCCTTTATGAGGAACTGGCGAGGGCGCGCCCCGGCTATGGTTTCGTCCTGGAAGAAAGCGGCCACATCGAGGGCACCGACAAAAGCCATAGCTGGTTCATCGACCCGCTGGATGGCACCACGAATTTTCTGCACGGCCTGCCGATTTTCGCCATCTCGATCGGGCTTGCCCGCGAGGGCCAGATCGTGGCCGGGCTCATCCATAATCCGGCGACCGGCGATATGTATATCGCCGAGAAAGGGCAGGGGGCCTATCACAACAACCGGCGGCTGCGGGTCGCGGCGCGCCGCGATCTGGCCGATTGCCTGATCGGCTGCGGCATTCCGCATCTCGGCAAGCTCAAGGAACATCCCCGCTTCATGGCCGATCTCGCGGCTGTGATGGCGAAGGTCAGCAATCTGCGCCGCCTCGGTTCCGCCGCGCTTGATCTTTGCTGCGTCGCTTCCGGAAGCTATGATGGCTTTTGGGAGCGCAATCTGCAGCCGTGGGACATAGCCGCGGGGATCCTCATCATCAAGGAGGCGGGCGGCTATGTGACCGATGCGGACGGCGGCGCCGATATGCTCGCCAAGGGCTCGATTTGCGCCGGCAATGATGTGATCCACCGCGAATTGCTCAAATTGATCAGCGGATGAAGGGATGGATCGCGGCTTGCGCGGGCGCGGGCGAATCTGTATATCCCGTCGAGAGGGCATTTTGAGTTCTCGACTTGCATGCGGAGGCGGCAAGTTCGTGGGCGCGTAGCTCAGCGGGAGAGCACTACGTTGACATCGTAGGGGTCACAGGTTCGATCCCTGTCGCGCCCACCATGAAATCAAACACTTAGCCAGACATTGGAATTTTAAGGAGCGCTCTGGTCACCATATGGTCACCCTGAGAATGGGTTAGCCGTAGCCAACGGCGTCCGCGCGAAATGGTCGAGATCCTCAACAAGGTCGAGCCGCGTTTTGTTACGACCCTGATGGCCTAATGCCAGGTATCGGGCCGAGCCGCTGGCTAACTTTTCCGGTCAGACCGCGATGCTATTCGTCCGGAGCGGGCGGGCCGATGAGGTTCTGGATTCATCGATGCGGTCGATGCCGCCGTCCACGCCTGAACGCCGCGATCCGCTTTCAAGACAAGCTCATTCGGTTGGTCAATCCGATCTATGTCCGTGAACCGCTTTCTGGGAAAATGCGCAGAGCTTTACGGCAGCCGATTCAACTCGAACAGCCTGAAGTTGCTCTATTGCTCGTCGCCTTGCGAAAGGCGAATAAGGACGGCCTCCAACCAACTATGCCGGTGGCTAATTAGGCGGAGTGTGAACTAACTCCAAGGG
>DATJTB010000160.1:0-4969 GCA_035503795.1 Methylocella sp. | reverse complement strand
GGCGTCTGGATCCTCGCTCCTGAGCTTGTCGAAGGGCGCGAGGATGACAGCGATCGGCGGCGGCCTCGCATCGCAGCGATCTATCGCAACAGCGACATCGCAATGACGGTAAGCCTCAAAAGGCGAGCGACCGGGCTTCCTTCACGCCGGGAAGCCGCCGGATCTCGGCCAGCAGGTTCTCCGGCACCTGATTGTCGATCTCGACCATGGCAACCGCCGAGCCGCCCTCGCGATCGCGGCCCAGCGCGAAAGTGGCGATATTGATCGCCGCATTGCCCAAGAGACTTGCGAACCGGCCGATGAACCCCGGCCTGTCCTCATTGCTGACGTAGATCATGAGGGGCGCGACCACCGCATCGACCTCGATCCCGTTGATCGCGACGATCCGCGGCTTGCCGTCGTGAAACACGGTGCCGGCGATT
This sequence comes from Methylocella sp., assembly GCA_035503795.1. Taxonomy (GTDB): domain Bacteria; phylum Pseudomonadota; class Alphaproteobacteria; order Rhizobiales; family Beijerinckiaceae; genus Methylocapsa. Next base: position 4,547 of record DATJTB010000160.1, on the reverse strand, counting down.
TCATGCCGGCCCTTCTCCGTGACCACCTCCACAGTGATCAGCGATTCATAGTCCGTTTCGGCCGCGCGGGTGACTTCATCGATCGCAATGCCGCGCTCCTGCGCCACGCTCGGGGCCGAGACGATATTCACGCTGGACAATTGCGGGCGCAGAATTCCGGCGAGGACCGAGGCCGTGAGCGCCTTCGTCTTCGATGCGGCGACATCGCCCACGTAAGTAATAGCCACATGCCTGATGTTGCTCACGACGAGCTGTCCGGCAAAGGAACCGATGCAGTCGGCAAGCGCGATGAAGGGTTTCAGGCGCGACGCTTCCTCGGCGGTGATCGACGGAAAATTCACGGCGTTCGTGATAGCGCCGCGATTGAGATAATCCGCCATCTGTTCGGCGACCTGCAAGGCGACATTCTCCTGCGCCTCGGTCGTCGAGGCGCCGAGATGCGGCGTGCAGATGACATTCGGCTGGCCGAAGAGCGGATTGGCCGTCGCCGGCTCTTCAGCGAAGACGTCGAAGGCCGCGCCCGCCACATGGCCGGTGTCGAGCCCCGCGCGCAAGGCGGTCTCATCGACAAGGCCGCCTCGCGCACAATTGATGATCCGAACGCCCTTCTTCGTCCGCGCCAGATTTTCCGCCGAGAGAATGTTTTTGGTCTGCGGCGTCAGCGGCGTGTGGAGGCTGACGAAGTCCGCCTCCGCCAGAAGCCTGTCGAGATCGACCTTCTCGACGCCGAGGGCAACCGCCCGTTCGGGGGAGAGATAGGGATCATAGGCGATGACCCGCATATGCAGGCCGATCGCCCGGTCGGCGACGATCGAGCCGACATTGCCGCAGCCGATGACGCCCAGCACCTTGCCGGTGATCTCGACACCCAGGAAGCGGTTCTTTTCCCATTTGCCGGCCTTCGTCGAAGCATCCGCCTGAGGGATCTGGCGGGCCAGCGCAAAGGTCATGGCGATCGTATGCTCGGCGGTGGTGATGGAATTGCCGAACGGCGTGTTCATCACGATGATGCCCCTGGCGGTCGCGGCGGCCACATCGATGTTGTCGATACCGATCCCGGCCCGGCCGATGACTTTGAGCTTTTCCGCCTGTTGGAGGAGCTTGCCGGTCACTTTCGTCGCCGAGCGAATGGCAAGGCCTTCGTAATCGCCTATGACGCGGGCGAGAGCCTCCTTGTCGCTGCCGAGCTCGGGACGGAAATCGGTCTCGATGCCACGCGCGTCAAAGACGGCCAGGGCGGCGGGCGACAGAGAGTCTGAAATCAAAACGCGCGGAGCCATGCACACCGCCTCAATCGGCTTTTTGAGTCCGATTCTGGTTGTCAAGCCCCGACGGAAGGGGAACCGGGATCAAAAGACACCCATTTTCGTCAATTCCACTCCGAGAAGAGCGGGCCGCCGTCTTTGGCTTTGTAAGATTTTGGACCCACATCGGACCAAAATGTTTCACGTGAAACATTTTGGTAAGGTTTTGGGCTCTGATCGGGCAGCCATCCTGTTCACTCCTTGCGGGACGCAAGACTTGGTCGGGAGGCACGCGCCGTCAGGCGGCCTTAGCAAGCTCGGCTTTGACCGTCGCAAAGGCGTAATCCAGCCAAGGCGTCAGGGCCAGAATATCGCTCGTCTCAATGGTCGCGCCGCACCAGACACGCAGTCCAGGCGGCGCATCCCGATAGGCCCCGATGTCATAGGCGACTCTTTCCTTATCGAGCAGCTTCTCGATCGATTTGCAGAAAGTCGTCTGTGCGGCCGGCGGCAGGCTCGTCACCGTCGGATCGACGATCTTGAGGCAGACGCTGGTGTTGGAGCGGGTTTTCGCGTCGGAGGCGAGAAAATCGACCCAAGGCGTGCGCTCGATCCATTCGCTCAGCGCTTTGGAATTGGCATTGGCGCGGCCGATCAGCGCCTTGAGGCCGCCAAGCTCTTTGGCCCAATTCAAAGCGGCGAGATAGTCCTCGACGCAGAGAAGCGAAGGCGTGTTGATGGTCTCGCCCGTAAAAATCGCCTCGATCGGCTTGCCGCCTTCGGTCAGCCGGAACAGTTTCGGGATGGGCCAGGCGGGCGTGTAGCTCTCGAGCCTCGCGATGGCGCGCGGCGAGAGAATCAATATGCCATGCGCGGCCTCACCGCCAAGCGCCTTCTGCCAGGAGAAGGTCGTGGCATCGAGCTTGGACCAATCGAGTTCCTGCGCGAAGGCCGCCGAGGTCGCATCGCAAATCGTCAGGCCCGCACGGTCGGCGGCGATCCAATCGGCATTGGGAACCCGCACGCCGGCGGTCGTGCCGTTCCAGGCGAACACGACATCCTTCGCGAAATCCGCCCGGGAAAGATCCGGTATCTCGCCATAGTCGGCGACAAAGGCCCGCACATCTTTCAGCTTCAACTGTTCGACAATGTCGGTGACCCATCCCTGGCTGAAGGATTCCCAGGCGAAGACATCGACGCCGCGCGGCCCGAGCAGCGACCAGAGCGCCGTCTCGACCGCCCCCGTATCGGAACCCGGGATGATGCCGATCCGGTAATCGGCCGGTACCTGCAGGACTTCGCGGGTGAGATCGATCGCGAGCTTCAGCCTGACCTTGCCGAGATTTGATCGGTGCGACCGGCCATAAGGGGCCTCTTGCAGCTTTTGCAGCGACCAGCCCGGATGTTTCGCGCAAGGGCCGCAGGAAAAATTCGGCTGTGCCGGACGCACTGCAGGAACAGTCGCATACACGATACATCCTCCCAGATGTGCGCCTTTCGTTGGGGAAAGGTGTCCCACCCACCGCGTTACGCCCGCTTGAGCGCCAGGTCAAGCCGCCGATCGGCAAAAAGCAAGAGCTGTTGCCGCGCGGTGACAGGAAGGGTAGCTTGGATTCAACACCCTCATGAGGACAATCCCATGGCGGCCGTCCCGCTCGCTTTTCTCTTCGGCTATTTGTGCGGTGCCGTCCCTTTCGGCCTTCTCCTGACGCGCGCGGCCGGTACGGCGGATCTGCGGGCAATCGGTTCCGGCAACATTGGCGCAACCAATGTTCTGCGCACCGGCCGCAAGGATCTGGCCGCGGTCACTCTTCTCCTCGATCTTCTAAAGGGGACTTTCGCGGTTCTGAGCGTGGCGCATCTTGCACCTGGAGGTCCGGCGATTCTGGCTGCCTTTGGCGCCTTCATCGGCCACCTTTTTCCGGTGTGGCTCGGCTTTAAAGGCGGCAAAGGGGTCGCGACTTTTCTCGGCGGCCTTCTGGCGATCGCCTGGCCTGCGGCGCTCGCTTTTGCCGCCATCTGGCTGACTGTCGCCTTCTCGACGCGCTACTCCTCAGCCGCCGCGCTCGCCGCGGCTGCGGTTTCGCCGCTCGTCCTGGTCGCCCTTGGCGAGGGCGCGGCCGCCATCGCCTTCTTCCTCATGGCGGTTCTGCTCTTCACCAAGCATCAGGCCAATATCGAAAGGCTTTTCGCCGGTACGGAGCGAAAGATCGGATCGAATTGAGCATATGGTCCGAGACAGCACAGACGCAGTGGAACGGCGGGTCTTGAGCGATCAGGAACGGCTGGATTGGCTGCGGCTCGCGCGCTGTGACAATATCGGACCGAAAACCTTCGCTTTTCTGCTGAACCGCTATGGCCACGCGGCGCTCGCACTCGACGCCTTGCCGGGCTTGATCGCCAGCGGCAAGGCCGGCCGGCCGATCCGCCTCGCAACCGTCGAGGAGGCCAAGCGGGAAGCCGAAGCCATGCAGAAAGCCGGAGCGCGCTTCATCGGCATTCACGAACCCGACTACCCGACTTTGCTTCGGCTTCTACCCGCGGCCCCTCCGCTCATCGCCGTTCGCGGCAAAATGGACAGCCTCAAGCGCTCGAAAGTCGCGATCGTGGGCGCTCGCAACGCCTCCGCGGCCGGCCTTGCATTCGCCGCCGAGCTTGCCCGCGGCATCGCCCGCGCCGGCCATGTGATCGTCTCGGGCCTCGCCCGCGGGATTGACGCGCGGGCCCACCAAGCGACGATCGAGACGGGCACGATCTGTGTCCTCGCTGGCGGGCTTGGCAATGTCTATCCGGCCGATCACGCGAGCCTCCTTGAGCGGATTCTTGAACAGGGCGCGGCGATCAGCGAGATGCCTTTCAGCTGGGAGGCGCGCGGGCGGGATTTCCCCCGCCGCAACCGAATCGTGGCCGGTCTGTGTCTTGGGGTTGTCGTGGTCGAGGCGGCGCGCCGTTCGGGCTCGCTCATCACAGCGCGATTCGCCGCTGAAGCCGGACGTGAAATCTTCGCTGTGCCGGGCTCGCCGCTCGATCCGCGCGCCGAAGGGACCAATGATCTCCTACGCGACGGGGCGACGATCTGCACACGGCCGGACGATGTCACCTGCGCCCTGGCCGAGCAAAATTTGCCACAGCTGAAGCCCGGAGGCTTTGCCGAAACCCTATCTGGGGCCGAACCTCTATGGGATGAGCTTGAATTCGGGTCACAGGAAAGCCCGATCCCAGTCGAAAGACGCCGAAACCAAGAAGACAGACCAGCACGAACGGCCGCCGATCCGATATCCTTGCCAGTCACGGACGAGAGAT
>DATJTB010000159.1:0-4319 GCA_035503795.1 Methylocella sp. | reverse complement strand
CCCCAGAAAGCCGATCTCCATCGGTTCGGCGATGGCTTTCAGAACGGACAGATGGTGCTCGAGCTCGGCTTTCATCTCATGGATCGTGTCGAGCGGCGCGCCAGAAAGCTCGAACTGCCCGCCTGGCTCGAGCGAAATGGCGGCGCCCGCCGCAGCATCGAAGAGGCCGATAATGTGGCCGTTGTCAGAAACCGGTTCCCAACCGAGCTTGCTTTGCATGCCTTCCAGGAGCAACTTTATGCTGCCCACACCATGGAATGGCCGGCCTTCATAAGGAACGGGAGCAAGATCGTTTCGGTAGAAAGCGAATTTCTCATGCTCCGTCCCGATCCGGAATTCCGCGGATGGTTTCTCTCCGGATTCGATCCAGGCAACGAGCGCATCACGCGACGTGATGGGGGTCGTATCCGTGACGTCGCGCGCCATACGAGACTCGATTCACCGAAGAGTTCCTCGGCCCGCCGCGATCGGTGCGGTGAAGCCATGGTGGAGGGCCAACGAAGATGCTCGTCGTCCGCAGGCAGCTACATAGCGAGAGGGCGCTCGCACTGCAACATGCCTGCCAAACGAACAGAAGTTTCAGGAGTGTTTGCCTGTCATGATGTTGCTGATCTCGGCCTCGATCCCGCCTTGAGGAGGGCTTGTCCGGGATGGGGCGCCGGGCTGGAGAATCTTGTTCAGCGCCTCGAGGCTCGCTTGGATCGACGAGAGATCGAGCCCCGGAAGCTGGCCTGGTCCAGCCGAAGGCGGCCCAGCGCTAGGCACTGGATTTGGCTCCGGACCTGGGGCAGGCCGACCCACGAGCTTTCCCAGAATCAATCCCAAGAGCCCGCCAAGACCACCCATGCCCGTCCCGCTGGCCGGTGATGGGCCGGGTGTCGCAGATCCTCCCCCGCCCAGGATCTGACCAAGAACGGAGCCGATATCAATCGACCCGCCAGATCCGCTTGGCGCCGATGGCTGGGAACCCGGCCTTCCACCAAATATCTGACCCAAGATCTGGCCAAAGGCGCTTTGTCCTGCCGCTGCCCCTGCAAGCTGCCCCAAAATCCCGCCAAACCCTTGGTCCTGCAGGGATTTGCCGATCCCGCCGAAAATCACCGAAATCAGCACGGGAAGCATTTGGCTCAAGATGTCGGGGGCAATGCCTGAAGCGCTGGAAGCCCGCAGCACGACAGCTTCCTGCGCCTCCCGCGAGCCCAAAACTTCACTAAGAAGATCGCTGCCCCTTTGGACTGTGGCGCTATTTTGGGCTGCCGCCGGGTCGGCAAAGGCGGCCAAGTGCTGGCTTTCGCCCAGCGCCTCGACGAACGAGCCAAACCCCTGCGGCGCTGAGGCCCGCCTCAGCAGACCTTCCGATAAGGCCGGAACCAGCTCCCTGATGGCTGTTTCCGCCTCCTTCGCCGTCAGTCCAAACTGCGCGGCCAAATTCTCAATCGCCTGGCCGCCCTGGGCATTTTGCAGAATCTCGTATAGATTGAACATGGCCGTCCCTCCCATACCCACTCGCTGCATGCGGCCGAAAGGGGCACCGCGTCGAGCGGTCAGCCTATGCTACAAGACATCGAATAGTTTTGCGAGCCGGGCCTTTGGCAAGCGCCAAACCACAGCCTTGTGCACCTTGCAAGCAAGGAAGGCACCAGTTCGCGGCAGGCAAATTGGACAAGCTCCGCGTCCGGTCCCTGGCCTGGAAGAAACCGGTTACTTCAAACCTTCGGGCTCGCCCAAACGACAATATCCTGAAATACCTTGGAAAGCGCCACGTCCAGCGCCGCTGCAACAGCTGCGGGCTCGCTTGATGCCACTGGAACCGCGCTTGAAAACAAATGATCGGCCGTTACGCGCCCATTCGGCCCCAATATTTGAGCCCGGATCTCAACGAATGCTTCACTTCTAGCAAGATCGAGATCGAAGCGATTGATGTTAGTGGCAAGGCTGGCATCGCCCAAGAAGCCGGGGCCGCCTACCCCGCGCAGCGAATGAGCGTTCTGAAAACTTTCGATCAGCCGGCTCTGCAGCAGCGAGGGCAAATTCTCGACCCATTGCGCCCCCATGAGATAGGCCACGGATTGCGCATTGCCACGCACCACGATGCGGTCGGAGTCGGCCGGCAGGCTGGCAGCCGGCAGCAGGACAACGAGCTGACCATGGCGGGTCCGTGCGGTAATTTTTTCCTGGGTCGCATTCAGGTCGAAAGTCGCACGCGGCGGCTCAGAACAGGCCCCTGGCAAGAACAGAGAACCGACGATCGGCAGAAGGGAAAGGTGACGCAAAACCGAAAGCTTCGATCGGCTGGAGTTATCACAGTCGTGAGTCCTATCCTCCATCTGGCCTTCCGTGCGTCATTCAAGCCATAACGGATCAAATCCTTACACAGGCCAATCACCGCGCCCCGGAATATTCCGGGACCTGAGCGGATTTGCCGAAGATAAATTGTTGCGGGTCGCTTTGAATCGAACGTAACGTATCGCTCAGTTCGTTCAGCGTCTTGCGGCCATCAATTGCAAGCGCCTCATATTGGCGCAGGCCCGAGCCACTGAACCGATTAATGTTCGCGCCGATTTGCTTAATCTCAGAATCAAAATCATTGGCTGCTTTCCGGATCGATTTGGCCGCCTCGGCAATTTCACCAAATGCCCCTTTTGAATTTCCCGTTCCAAGAAAGCCGTTGAGATTGGTCAAGACGCCATCGACCTTATCGGCCGCCTTATTAAGCTTTGCCGAGAGTGAAGCGAAATCGGTCACGATCGCTTTGACGTCCTCTGGATTAACGGCTTTCACCACTTTATCGGCATCTGACGCCAGAGTATCGAGATGGGCAGTCAGCGGCTTAACAGTCTGGGCGACGTCAGCCATGACGGTCGCAACCTGGCGAGCGAGCGCGATGAGATCCTGGAACTCCGAGCGCTCGGCATGGATGATCCCCGGATTTTGCGGGCTCGTCGGCAGGGACGGCGCATTTGTCGCGCCCCCGGATAGGGCCACAGAGGCGACACCGGTAAAGCCCGTATATTCCAGCCGCGCCACGGTATCGGTGCGAATCGGAGCATTCGCCGCAACCCTGATCAGGGCATAAACCTGCGAGGGATCCTGTGGCATAAGACCGATCTTGGTGACTTCACCGATACGTACGCCGTTGAACAAAACAACACCGTGATCCGATAGGCCGGAAATCGAGCCGGAAAAGATGACCTTATAAACTTTCTGCTCGCCTGTCTCTTCGGCGCCCGAAAACCAGTAGACGAAACCAAAAAACGCCATGATGATGGCCAGCGTAAAAGTGCCGATCAGGGCGTAATGGGCTCGCGTTTCCATCTGTTCCCGCTTATTTTTCCAATCTCAGCTTTGGCCTTCGCCGGCGAACCGCGACGGATCGGCTTCCACCAGATCGCTATTTGTTTGACCGCCTCGGGTCGCAAGACAAGTTAAATCCATCTGCCGCGCCCTTTTGCCATGGAAATAGGCACGCACCCAAGGATGCTCGGAGGCCAGCATCGCCGATATCGGTCCCGTCGCGACCACCCTGCGATCAGCCAATGCGGCAATTCTGTCACAGACCGAATAGAGGCTATCGAGATCATGTGTGACCATGAAAACCGTGAGGTCGAGGGTCCGCTGCAAAGTGGCAATCAATTCGTCGAATTCCGCCGCGCCGATCGGATCAAGTCCTGAGGTCGGTTCGTCGAGGAACACGAGTTCTGGATCAAGCGCCAAGGCGCGGGCGAGCGCTGCCCGCTTGATCATGCCGCCGGAAAGCTCCGCCGGATATTTGCCGGCAGAGTCGGGACTGAGGCCAGCGAGCTCGATCTTGAGCATGGCAAGCTCCGATCGCAGGCGTGGCGACAAATGCAGATGCTCGCGCATCGGGACCTCGACATTCTGGCGCACAGTCAGACCCGAGAACAAGGCTCCTTGCTGAAACATAACGCCAATGCGCTTTTCAAGCGCCGCATATTCGGCGGCCGAGATCCTGTCGATATTCCGGCCCAAAATCTCGATGAGGCCGCCGCGCTTGGGAGTTAGCCTGAGGAGCGCGCGGCTAAGAACTGATTTGCCCGTGCCGGAGCCACCCACAAACCCCAGAACTTCACCTCGATAAACGTCGAGATCGAGGCCCTCAAGAACGGGCTTGTCCTCAAATCCGACGACGAGGTCACGCACCTTGATGGCAATCTCAGTGTTGGCTTGCCGCCGCGGCGTCGTCCCGCCGTTCAGCCCGCCCGGTGACGGCTCATTACTCAATAGCGGATCCCTGCGAAAAACACGGCAAAGAGGCCGTCCACCACGATCACCATGAAGATCGATTTGACGACCGAGGC
>DATJTB010000158.1:0-5423 GCA_035503795.1 Methylocella sp. | reverse complement strand
AGATCAAGAACAGCACAGGCTATGACATGCACTTGAGCTCGGCCAGGATTGATTTCAAGACGGGAGGGCTCGCTTCCGAGCTGCCTGTTAGAGTCCTCCTCAACGGCGGCACCATCGCGGCCAAGCGTGTGGATGTGAGCGACAATGGCCACAAGGTCTCATTCGACGGCGAGGTGACATCGGTCATCGAGACCGGGGCGCGGGATCACGACATCATTGAGACGCCTGGGGGGCACAGCCTGCGATGAGAAGTCTTATCCGTCTCATCTCAGCCGCCGCTCTCGCTGGTTTCGTGGTCCCTCCGGCATTTGCCCAAAAAAGCGGCTCCAGTTCCGGCGCCGTGTTGCCGGGTGGCAATGGAAAGGAGCCGGTCAATATCGAGGCCACTAAGCTTGATTATTTCGATAAGGAGCAAAAGCTTATCTACACCGGGCATGTCGTTGCGACCCAGGGCGAGAGCAAGCTGCAGACGGGCGTGCTCACCATTTACCTGACGCCGAAAGAGGTTGGGTCGCCGGCCGGCGCGCCCTCTTCATCGAGCGAGGTGCGCCGGATGGAGGCAACAGGAGGACCGGTCACCATCCAGTCCAAGGATCAGGTCGGTACCGGTGATAGCGGTATTTATGAGCGGGCCGAAAACAAGGTCTATCTCTTCGGCAATGTGACCTTGACCCAGGGCCCAAACGTCACCAAAGGCGACAAATTGATCTACGATTTGACCACCAGTCAAGCGGCAGTGACGGGGCGGGTGCGCAGCATGTTCTTGCCGAATAGCAACGATGGTAAGGAGACGAAGGCGACCAAGCCGGAGGCGGGCCCGAAATCCGGCGCCTCGGCCAAACCTCCTTCCGGCTGAAGGCTTGGCTTTCGGTCGTAGGCTTGTTCAGCCCGCCATTTTCCAACAGCACTCTCTTCTGCCCACTTTTTATTTGCGGTAGCTTCGAACCGCGCGAGCATCCTCTTGCCTCGCCCTGACTTTGCGCCGGTCATGGAGCATTTTCAGCAAAGTGGGGTAGCGGTTCACGTCAGGAGAATGTGACAACTCAAAGAACGTGGAGCATTTTCCAGGGAAGTAGGCAGCCCTTCGCGCTAAGAAGACGCGAGAAATCAAACCCGAGCCCTATCCCGGTTCAATTGAAGCGGGATAGGGCTGTCGGTATCAAGGTCTGAGTTCGATGATCAATCCGCTTCTTCGCGCACCGCGGCGCAGATTCGGCTCGGGTTCTTCGCACCGGCAGCGAGAAGACGCTCCGATCGGGATGTACGGGCATGACGGCTGGCCGGAGCTGGCGGCTGGCCGATGAGCAAGGAGCGGGAAAATCATGATTGGGCATCGGAGGAAGACAGGCCCGCCTCCATCGCGCCTGACGCTTCAGGAGCCGGCTCGCCAGCGATTTCGCAGGGAATTCTGGCGATTCATCATCTGCGCAAGTCCTATAAGGAGCGCCTGATCGTCGAGGACATCAGCATGACGGTCCGGTGCGGGGAGGTGGTCGGCCTGCTTGGCCCAAACGGAGCCGGCAAGACAACATTGTTCTACATGATCACCGGGCTGATCCGGCCGGATGGCGGCAAGATCGAGATCGACGGGCATGATGTGACATTTCTGCCTATGTACCGGCGGGCCAGGCTGGGGATCGGCTATCTGCCTCAGGAAGCCTCGATCTTTCGCGGCCTCAGCGTGGAGGACAATATCCGAGCCGTGCTCGAAATCGTCGAACCGGACAAGCGCCGGCGGGCCGCCGAACTCGAAGCGCTCCTCGATGAATTCACCATCACGAAATTACGCAAGACGCCGGCCATCGCGCTTTCCGGGGGCGAACGGCGCCGTTGTGAGATCGCTCGGGCCTTGGCGGGCCGGCCAGCCTTCATGTTGCTCGATGAACCTTTTGCCGGAATCGATCCTATTGCCGTCGGCGACATTCAACTTCTCGTCGAGCATTTGAAGAGCCGGGGAATCGGGGTGCTCATCACCGATCACAATGTGAGGGAAACGCTGGGCCTGATCGACCGCGCCTACATCCTCCACGCCGGCCGGGTCCTCGTTGAAGGCGCACCGGCGGAGATCGTCGAAGACCCGAAAGTGCGCCGCTTCTATCTCGGCGTGGATTTTCGACTCTGAGGAAAGAAGCCACCCCCCTGTCGGATGGTCAAAGCGAAGCGGGCTTCCTCACTGTCGCGGAAGCGGACGGCTGGTGGCGATCAACCACTACGACTTGCCAGAGCAGCTAAACCGCTACCCATCCACCGCCCGGATGGAACGGGTCGCCGGACCTCAATGCCGTGAATTAAGAGATAGCCGACGATGAAGCGATTCGCTTCGAACCCCATGCCGAAGAAAAATCCGCTTATTTGGAGCCGTTTGCACCTTTGGCTTGGGTCGGGAGGAAATTTGTGCTAAGAAGCATGTTATTAGATGCAAGATTCGGGCCGCACCTGATGGATGTTTCTGCCAATCCCCGCGCGAGGCTCCATCCGGCCCGGTCATGGCAAACAAGGCTCTAGAGGGGGATGAGCAAAAGTGTAAAGCGGTTTCGCGCTCGCATACCGCTCTAAATTACGAGAATGATCACGTTTCATGATTGTGGATCGATTCGATCCACAATCACCGTGATCTAGGCCATTCGAACAGGACTGTCCGCTTCGGCGGCCGGTCGAGATTAGGTGAAGGTATCCTGAAAAGATGGCGCTGACGACAAAGCTCCTCATGCGGCAAAGCCAGTCTCTGGTGATGACGCCGCAGCTTCTGCAAGCGATCAAGCTGTTGCAATTTTCCAATATTGAGCTGACCGCCTTTATCGAGCAGGAGCTCGAGCGAAACCCCTTGCTTGAGCGGGCCGAAGACGCGACGGAGCCTTCTGCCTATACCGAGGTGGCCAGCGCTGAGGTAGGAGCTGAGGCCTTTGGCGGCGACGGCTTTGCTGGCGAGGGTTTGGGCGCGGATGGCTATGCCGGTGACGGCTTTAGCCCCGAGGGTCTGGGCGAAGCGCCCCCACCCGATTGGAGCACGGACGCTTTGGCCATTGATCGCGGCGATCTCGAGGCGAGCCTCGGCACCGAGCTTTCCAACAGCTTCGATGACGGCCAGCTGCCGCTCACCGGCGAAGCCAATTTGGCGGCGGAAGGGCTCGGGCTTTCTGCCACGTCCTGGTCTGGGTCCGCAGGCGGTATTGGCGACGATGGCGAGGCAGCCAATCTTGAAGCCTATGTCGCTGCAAGGCCCAGTCTCAAGGACCATCTCGAGGCCCAATTTACGCTCGCCGTCACGGATCCGGTCGACCGGATGATCGGCCAAATGCTGATCGATTCGATTGACGAGAACGGCTATTTCACAGGTTCCCTCAAGGATATCGCAGCCCGACTTGAGGCTCCCTGCGAAAGGGTGGAAAGCCTCCTGCAGCTCATCCAGGGTTTTGATCCCTGCGGGGTCGGTGCCCGCGATCTCGCCGAATGCCTGGCCATCCAACTGCGCGAGCGTGACCGGTTCGATCCGGCGATGCAGGCGCTTGTGCGCCATCTCGATCTCCTCGCCAAACGCGATTTTCAGGCGCTCCGCAAAATCTGCAATGTTGAGGTGGAGGATATCCTCGACATGCTGGGCGAGATAAGGAGGCTTGATCCGAAGCCCGGACGCGCGTTTGGAGGTGGCGTAATCGAGCCCATCTTCCCGGATGTGATCGTACGGCCACTGCCGGATGGCTCCTGGCAGGTCGAGCTCAACACCGATGCTCTTCCGCGCATTCTGGTCAACAACAGCTATGTGGCGCGGGTGACCAAGGGAAAGGGCAAGGCTCGGGAAGCCGATCGCAGCTTCATTTCGGCCTGCCGCCAGTCAGCGAACTGGCTCACCAAAAGTCTCGAACAAAGAGCCCGCACAATCTTGAAAGTCTCGAGCGAAATCGTCCGTCAGCAGGATGGTTTTTTCGCGCGAGGTGTCGAATATCTGCGCCCCCTCGACCTCAAGACGATCGCTGAGGCGGTCGGTGTGCATGAATCGACGGTCTCCCGCGTCACTTCCAACAAATATATGGCAACGCCGCGCGGTCTCTTCGAACTCAAATATTTCTTCACGGCCTCGATCGCCGCACGTGACGGTGGCGATGCCTATTCGGCCGAATCCGTCCGCTTCCGGATCAAGCAATTGATTGATCAGGAAAACCCCAACTTAATCCTCTCCGACGATGCAATCGTTACCAAACTGAAGGCGGTCAATATCGATATCGCCCGGCGGACTGTTGCGAAATATCGGGAAAGTCTCAAAATTCCATCTTCCGTCGAGCGCCGCCGCGAGAAGGCCAAGAGCTGAAGCTGACGGTCGGTAGCCTCAAGCATTATCTTGAAGAGAGTTGGCTAAAGCCCAATCGAAAGCGATTTAGTGCAGATTAGAACGATTCAAGCTTGTGGAAGATTCTGAACAATAAGCTTTTCAGCGGAAATAATCTCGCCATTTACCTTATATTTCTGCCAATCTGAACCTTGCATTCGACAGATCGACCTTACGCATTGCACTAGATGTTTCGTTCAGCCTGTCGCGATTTCTCCGGGCTGGCACCATTGACTCCCTTCAGCGGGCCTCCTAACTCTCAATAAGGATTTGGCCCCGTCCGCCGCTGGCTAGCAATGGCCGGGCGCTTTCGGAGGGGGAAGCGGCGTAGAGTTGACGGATAGGCCGAACCCGGTTTCTCTGACCATCCTTGCGGGGAAATGCTTTGGGGAATGATTGCGCCCACAGTATTCTTTCCGGTTCACGAAGCAAGAATAAGCCGCTCCGCCGGCATTGGAGGGTAGCGATGAGTTTGCGTGTTTCGGGCAAAAACTTGGACATCGGCTCCGCCTTTCGCACACATATTGAATCCCGCATCGACACCGCTTTGGCAAAATATAAGGCCGTTCTAGTCGCAGGCCACGTCACGATAGAGCCGGAAGGTTCCGGCTTTCGCGCCGATTGCACCTTGCATTTGAGGACGGGAGCCACTCTGCAATCAGATGCCAAGGCGCATGAGCCCTATGCCAGCTTTAATCGGGCGGCCGATCTCCTCGAAAATCAGATCCGTCGCCACCATCAGCGGTTGATTGAACGTCACAACGGCGCAGCGGTGGACAATCGGGCCGCAATGGAGCGCGCCGCCCTTCAGCCTGAGCCCGTCGGCGGCAAGGGAGAAACGGCAGCCGACACCGGTACCTCCTCCCTCGAACTCCATCCCGCGGTCATCGCCGAGTCGTCATCCGGGTACAAAGAAATGACCGTTTCCGGAGCCGCCATGGAGCTAGATGCGACGAACGCCCATGTGGTGGTTTTTCGCCGAGCTTCCGATGGGCGCACGAATGTCGTATACCGTCGCCCTGATGGCAACATTGGCTGGATCGACCCCAGCCGGGAACTATGAGCGGGCTGGGGCTTGGCAGGGCTGAGCTTTGGCCAT
>DATJTB010000157.1:0-5776 GCA_035503795.1 Methylocella sp. | reverse complement strand
GTCGATTGGTCCCACCGGGAAAGCGCGCGCGCCCGCATGCGCGTCCTTGTGAAACGCATCCTCCGGAAATATGGTTATCCGCCCGATTTGCAGGACAGCGCGGTTCAAAACGTGCTGAAACAAGCCGAGGCCCTTTCAATGAGCTGGGCGGCGTGAAATCAAGCTCGCTAAAGGATTTATCCTCTTCAACTTCTCATGTTGAAGTGCTCGTGAAGCGAGTCAAGGGATGATGAGACCGAAGGCATCATTTGACGGATGATGGGAAACCGACCCTTTGTGCCGCCTTGGTGTTTCCATTTCTATTCCAACACGAAGGACACAAAGCTTGCACGAAGGACATCTCAAAACTGGAGCGGGATCACCAAGAGGCTGGCACGAAATGACTCAATTCAAATTCATCCCACCCTCGGCCGCAGCCGGTGTCCGGCTTTCAAGAATCCGTTCGATCGCTTGCGTGACGCAGGCGACGGGCGCCATTCCATCGACTGTTTTCAGCAGTCCCAGTTTCGCGTAAAAATCAGAGACGGGGGCGGTCTGCTCGTGATAAGCGTCGAGACGGGTCTTGAAGGCCGTGGGGTTGTCATCGGCCCGGACCGTTCCGCCATTCGCAAGCGTGTCCTTCACCCGCTGGTTCACTCGAGCGAGAAGAGCGGCGTCGTCCACTTTGAGCTCGATGACGGCATCGAGCTCAATGTTTTTCGTGCGCAGGATTTGCGCCAGCGCCTCGGCCTGCCCAACCGTCCGCGGAAACCCATCGAGGATGAAACCCGCTTTCGCGTCCGGCTGCTCGATCCGCTCGGCGACAATGCCTACGACGATCTCATCGGGCACAAGAGCCCCTTGTTCCATGATGGCCTTGGCTTTAAGGCCGATGGGCGTTCCGGCCATCACCGCCGCGCGCAGCATATCGCCCGTCGAGAGCTGCGGGATATGACATTTCTCCTTGAGCCGCCCGGACTGGGTGCCCTTGCCGGCGCCCGGTGGTCCAAGCAGAATCAACCTCATCTACGTTTTCCCCGCAACTTGGCCTTTTTGACAAGACCTTCATATTGATGCGCCTGCAGATGGCCCATGATCTGCGCCACCGTATCCATGGTGACGCTGACGACGATCAAGAGCGACGTCCCGCCAAAGTAGAACGGAAGCGCGGCATAGGAGATCAGCATTTCGGGTAAAAGGCAAATCAAGGCGAGATAGGCCGCGCCAACGACCGTGATCCTTGTCAGGATCGTGTCGATATATTGGGCCGTGCGGTCGCCTGGCCTTATCCCCGGAATGAAGCCGCCATGTTTCTTGAGATTATCCGCCGTCTCGGCCGGATTGAAGACGATCGCCGTGTAGAAAAAGGTAAAGAAGACAATGAGCCCGACATAGGCGACCATGTAGAGCGGCCGCCCATGGCCGAGGTAGGTGGTGACGGTTGCTAGAAGGCCGGTGCCGCCCTGCATCTGCGAGAAATTGGCTATGGTGACCGGAAGCAACAGCAGCGAGGAAGCGAAAATCGGCGGAATGACTCCTGAAGTATTGAGCTTGAGCGGCAGGAAGGAGGTCTGACCTTCATAAACCCGGTTGCCCTGCTGGCGTTTGGGATAGGTGATCAGCAGCCGCCGCTGCGCCCGCTCCATGAAGACAATGAACCCGACCACGGCGATCGACATCGCCAAGACGCCGAAGATCAGCCCGGTCGAGATGGCCCCCTGGCGGCCGAGTTCCAGCGTATTGGCGATGGCCGATGGAAAGGCCGCGACGATGCCTGCGAAGATGATGAGCGAGGAGCCATTGCCGATGCCGCGCGAAGTGATCTGCTCGCCAAGCCACATGAGGAACATCGTCCCGCCCATCAGCGTCAGAACGGTGGAAATGCGGAAGAAAAGACCCGGCTCGAGCACGACCCCGGCCTGACCTTCGAGGCCCACCGAAATGCCATACGCCTGGAAGGCGGCCAGAACGACCGTCAGATAGCGCGTGTATTGATTGATGACCTTGCGTCCGGATTCGCCTTCCTTCTTCAAGGCTTCAAGGGTTGGAAAGACCGAGGTCAGCATCTGGATGATGATCGAGGCCGAGATGTAGGGCATGATGTTCAAGGCGAAGATCGCCATGCGCTGCACGGCGCCGCCCGCGAACATGTTGAACAACTCAAGGACGCCCTGCCGGCTGCCGGTAAACGTCTTCTCGAACACGGTTGGATCGATGCCGGGGAGGGGAATATAGGTGCCGAGCCGATAGATGATCAGGGCGCCGAGCGTGAAATAAATGCGCTTCTTGAGTTCATCGGCCTTGCCGAATGCGCTCCAATTGATATTCGCCGCGAGTTGTTCCGCCGCCGATACCATTCCGTGCTCCCTTGGCATGAATGCCGGAATATGTTCCTCAGGACCTTAGCAAAGGATCGAAAAAGAGCCAATCTCCGGCAAAACAACCCTGCCGGGGCTCAGCTTATTCCGGCACCCCCTCCCCCTACCCGATCGAAGTTTCCGATGACCCGGGTAGGTGGAATAATGCCGGTCTCGCCTCAGGGGAGGAACCGGCCTCACCATGCGCAAGGACTAAATAGGGAGGAAACAGGCGGATTACGATGTATGGGGCAAGGGAATCCGTCATCGGGCCTCGGCCCGTGAAGGCTCGGGTTCCTTGCGCAGCAAAACAAGGCTCCCACCGGCCCCCTCGATCGCGGCCACGGCGCTCTTCGACGCGGCCGCCACTTCGAAAGCAAGTTTCGTGGCGAGCGTCCCCTTGCCCAAGATTTTGACACCGTGGCGTGGCTTGCTGCAAACACCAGCCGTGACCAACGCATCTATCGTCACGGGTGCCGTAGGATCAAGCTTGCCCGCATCAACCGCAGCCTGGATGCGTCCGAGGTTGACTTCATTGTAATCGACCGGGAAAGGATTGCGGAAGCCGCGTTTGGGCAACCGCCGGTGGAGCGGCATCTGGCCGCCTTCAAATCCCTTGATCGACACCCCCGTGCGGGCCTTCTGTCCCTTGACCCCGCGCCCACCTGTCTTGCCCTTGCCGGAACCGATGCCTCGCCCGATCCGCATGCGGGCGCGGGTGGCGCTGGGTTTATCGGCAATTTCATTGAGTTTCATTGACCTTGTCCCGCTTGCGACTCGTGAGGGGTCTCTTCGACGATGCGAATGAGATGCGCCACCTGGGCGATGAGGCCGCGCACGGCCTTTGTGTCCTCGAGCGAAGCGCGCCGGCCGATCTTGTTGAGGCCGAGCCCGATGAGAGCCGCGCGCTGCACGGCAGGGCGTCCGATCGGGCTTTTGATCTGTTCCACGGTGATGCGTGGCTGCGAGGTTGGAGATGCCGTCATGATCCGATCCTTCAGGCTTCGCTCGGAGCCTCCGTCTCGCTACCCTGACGCCGGGCCTGCAGAGCGGAGACCTTGATGTTGCGGCGTGCCGCGACGGCGCGTGGGGAATCTTCCCGGCGCAGGGCATCAAAGGTTGCGCGAACCATGTTATAGGGGTTCGATGAACCTTGCGATTTGGCGACGACGTCGTGGATGCCAAGGGTTTCGAAGATCGCCCGCATCGGGCCGCCGGCGATGATGCCGGTTCCGGCCGGAGCTGCCCGCAGAACGACCCGGCCTGCGCCATGCCGACCGTAGACGTCATGATGCAAGGTTCGCCCCTCGCGCAAGGGAATGCGGACGAGCGCGCGCTTGGCGGATTCCGTCGCCTTGCGGATCGCTTCCGGCACCTCTCGCGCCTTGCCGTGGCCGTAGCCGACTCGACCCTTTTGATCGCCGACGACGACGAGAGCGGCAAAGCCGAACCTTCGGCCGCCCTTCACCACTTTGGCGACGCGATTGATATGGACCAGGCGATCCACATATTCTCCGTCGCGCTCCTCACGATCACGGTCGCGATCGCGGCCGCGGCCGCCTTTACCGTCACGCGCCATCGGACTTATCCATTTTTCATCTGCCTCTCATAAGCTTGGCCGCGGCCGGCCTCAAAATTTCAGGCCACCTTCGCGGGCGCCATCCGCGAGGGCTTTGACGCGGCCATGATAAATATAAGAACCCCGATCGAAGATCACTTCCCGGATCCCGGCCTGCGACGCGCGTTCTGCAATGAGCTGGCCGATAATCTTGGCCGCCTCCACGGTCGCGCCCGTCTTCAGGCTTTCGCGATTGGCTTTCTCCAGCGAGGAGGCAGCGGCCAGTGTACGCCCGGCGCTGTCGTCGATGATCTGGCAATAGATCTGCTTGGAGGAGCGATGGACGGTGAGTCTCGGCTTGCCATAGGCGCGCGTGCGCAGCACATGCCGGACACGGTCGCGGCGGCGGGTTCGAATGGATTGATCCTTTGCCATGCGGCTTGTTCCTGAAACTTGTCGCGTGATCGATCGCGGCTCTTACTTCTTCTTGCCTTCCTTGGCGAAGATGAATTCGCCGACATATTTGATGCCCTTGCCCTTATAGGGCTCGGGCGGACGCAAGGCGCGGATTTCAGCGGCGGTTTGCCCGACCTGCCTCTTGTCGATGCCGGCAATGGTGATCTCCGTCGGTTTCGGCGTGGCGATGGAGATGCCAGCTGGAATAGCGAAGCTCACGTCATGGCTATAGCCCAATGAAAGCTGCAGGGCTTTGCCGGAAACCGCGGCCTTGTAGCCGACACCCGTGATTTCGAGACGCTTTTCGAAGCCCTTCGAGACGCCAACCACGAGATTATTGACGATGGAGCGGGCCATGCCCCACATGGCCCGCGCCTCCTTGCCATCACCACGCGGCGCGACGCTGATCTTGCCGTCGGCGAAGGAAACGCTCACGGCGTCCGGCACGGTGAAGGCCAGTTCCCCCTTCGCCCCCTTGATCGAAATCGACTGGCCATCGACCTTCGCGGTGACGCCGGCTGGGATGACAACCGGCTTCTTTCCGATACGCGACATGTTCAAGCTTCCTCATTCATCCAAACGGGAGATCTTGCGCTTGGCTAGAAGACCTTGCAGAGGACTTCGCCGCCGACATTGGCCTCGCGTGCCGCATGATCCGCCATCACACCCTTCGGGGTGGAAACGATGGTGACGCCGAGCCCATTGGCGACCCGCGGCATCGCATCGACGGCGACATAAACGCGCCGGCCGGGTTTGGAGACACGCTCGATTTGCCGGATGACCGGCGCGCCGTCGGAATATTTCAATTCAATCTCGAACTCGGTGCGGCCATTGCTGTATTCTGTTGTCGAATAGCCGCGGATATAGCCTTCAGCTTGCAGGACATCGAGCACATGCGCGCGCAGCCGCGAGCCCGGTGTCTGCACCTTGCCCTTGCGGCGCATTTGCGCATTGCGAATCCTTGTCAGCATGTCGCCGAGCGGATCGTTCATCGACATGTTCGTCTCCTACCAGCTCGATTTCACAAGGCCGGGGATAAGGCCTTTCGAACCCAGCTCCCGCAAGGCAATACGCGACATTTTCATTTTGCCGTAATAGCCGCGCGGCCGGCCGCTGACCTCGCAGCGGTTGCGAAGGCGTGACGCGGCGGAATTGCGCGGCAGTTCGGCAAGCTTCAAACGGGCGGCGAAACGCTCTTCCATAGTCAAGATTTCATTATTGGCGATCGCTTTCAGGCGTCGGCGGCGTCCGGCATATTGCTTAACCAGCTTGGACCGATGCTTGTTTTTTTCAATCGAGCTTTTCTTCGCCATTCTTCTGACCTTTGGTATCCGCGTCTGAAAGCCTTCGCTCTCACTGCCGGAACGGGAAATTGAAGGCACGCAGAAGGGCGCGCGCCTCATCGTCGGTTTTGGCCGTCGTGCAG
>DATJTB010000156.1:0-7339 GCA_035503795.1 Methylocella sp. | reverse complement strand
CATAGTTTGAAAATATCTTCGCATGCGTCAATATTCATCGGCTATTCATGGTTTTCAAGCCAGCCTTGCTCAATGTTTTTTTTTCTGGTGACTGTGGTTTCGGCCTATTTCGGTTCGGACGTCGCCGCCCGTCCGCAGACGGCGGAATTCGTCTGCTACACAGTCGCTGAGACTCGCGACAAGATCGTGAAGCATGAGCTTTTCGAGCCGTTTCGAGCCATTCGCAACGCCGAGGGCCGCTTGCAGGCTGAGATGATCTCGATCAAGCTGTGCCGCCGAAGCGAGGCGCTCGTCTATGAGATGAGCCTGCTTGGCCGGGATGGGCGGGTCATCCGTCTTTCGGTCGATGCCAAGACGGGCCAATCCTTGGGGTCCAAAGAATGATCTCAAGCCGGGAGCGCACGGCGGAGGAGCCGTCCCCTCTCGTTCTGCCAGGCCAGATGCGATGTTTTGGGTCGGCTCCTCTGGATGTCGGGACTGTCGGATCCATGAAATCCGCTCGGGAAGCGATTTGAAGGGAGGAAGGCGTGCGGCTGCTCGTCATCGAAGATGACAAGGATCTCAATCGCCAGATCGCCGCCGCCCTGGCGCAGGCCGGTTATGCGGTCGACCGCGCCTATGATGGGGAAGAGGGCTGGTTTCTTGGAGACACGGAGCCTTATGACGCGGTGGTTCTGGATCTGGGCCTGCCCAAAAAGGACGGCGTTTCAGTGCTTACCGAATGGCGCCGCGCCGGGCGGACCATGCCGGTCCTGATCCTCACGGCGCGCGACCGCTGGAGCGACAAGGTGCAAGGCTTCGATGCCGGGGCCGATGATTATGTCGCCAAGCCTTTCCATATCGAGGAGATATTGGCGAGGCTGCGGGCTTTACTGCGGCGCGCGACCGGCCATGCGACGAGCGAGTTTCAGTGCGGCCCGGTGCATCTTGATGCTCGCATGGGCCGCGTTTCCGTCGACGGCACCCCGGTCAAGCTGACGTCGCATGAATACCGGCTGCTCTCTTATCTGATGCATCACGCCGGGCGCATCGTGGCCCGCAGCGAGCTCGTGGAGCACCTCTATGAGCAGGATTTCGACCGCGACTCGAACACAATCGAGGTCTTCATCGGCCGCCTGCGCAAGAAGCTTGGTGTCGACGTTATTCAGACGGTGCGGGGTCTCGGCTATATGCTCGCCATGCCCGATGCGGCCGATCAACCGGCGAAGCAAGGCCGCGGCGAATCCTAAGGGTTAAGACCTATTTCAGCCTGTTTTGATTCAGGGGCTTGGTCAAGCTATAGCGGCCAAGCAACGGGTGGGCGAAGGGATCGCAGCGCCAGGATGATCGGTGCATCTTGGATGGCATCATGGACGTAACAGCGAGCTCCACGCACTCGTCGATCGCCGATTGGATCGTCGCTCTGAGGCTTGCATCCGTTTCTGGCGACGAGATGCAGCGGGCTACCGAACGGCATCAATGCTGTGATCCTCGGCAAGTTACAGCCGAAAGAGATAAATTAAGATTGATCAGCAGGCTTCTGGCGAAGTTTATTGAATCCTGACCTTGGCAGACATAAATCACCGCATGCTAGCATGTGGTGATTGCGTCGTGGGTCATTTCGCAGGTCATCGCGCTTCAATCTTGAGCCAAGTCGGAAGGAAGTCCAATCATGACACAGACCTCCCCGTATGGATCAGTAAATCCATATACTGAACAGACAGTCGCTGCATTTCCGGAGCAAAGCGACAAGGACTTGCAGGATATCATCGCGCAGGCAGAGGCAACCTACACGAACGATTGGAGCCGAAGGACTCTCGCCGAACGCAAGGCGATCGTCAAAAAAGCTGCCTTGATCCTTCGCGAACAGCGCGAGGAGTTTGCAAAGCTGGTCACCCTGGAGATGGGCAAGCTGTTGCGAGAGGCCAAGGGTGAGGTTGATCTCAGCGCCGATATTCTGGACTATTACGCGGACAACGCGGAGAAGTTTCTTGCTCCAGAGAGACTAAGAGTGGCCGAGGGCGAGGCCTTTGTCGAGAAGGACTCTCTCGGTGTGATCTTCTGCGTGGAACCATGGAATTTCCCTTACTACCAATTGGCTCGTGTTGCCGGTCCGAACCTCATGGCCGGTAACACCTTGATCGTGAAACATGCGCCGAACGTCCCCCAGTGCGCGCTCGCATTTGAAAAGCTTTTTCGCGATGCGGGGGCCCCCGCAGGCACCTACACGAATGTCTTCCTCTCGAATGAGCAGGCGGCGGCGGCAATAGCAGACAAGCGTATCAAGGGCGTGGCCCTGACGGGAAGCGAACGGGCGGGCTCTGCTGTCGCGGCCGAGGCCGGTCAGGCTCTCAAGAAGAGCACGATGGAGCTCGGTGGCAGTGACGCCTTCATTGTTCTCGATGATGCCGATATGGACACCGCTATCAAATGGGCTGTGTGGGGGCGCGTGAACAATGCCGGACAATGTTGCGTCGCCGCGAAAAGGTTCATCCTTGATGAGAAGATTGCAGATGCCTTTGTTGACCGGTTCAAGACAGAATTGGAAAAACTTGTCCCGGGTGATCCGATGGACGAAAAAACGACGCTGGCTCCGCTTTGCACGTCTGGCGCGCTCGATCTTGTCGAGCAACAAATCAAGACGGCGGTCGGCGGGGGCGCGAAGATCGTGCTCGGTGGCAAGCGGATCGACCGGCCAGGATATTTTCTTGAACCCACGATACTGACGGACATCAAGTCGGAGAATCCGGCATATTATCAAGAGTTCTTCGCTCCGGTGGCGCTCATCTTCCGCGTCAAGGGCGAGCAGGAGGCAGTGAAGCTCGCCAATGACTCGCCTTATGGCCTTGGTGGAACGGTGATCACCAAAGACCCGGAACGGGGCAAGCGCGTTGCACGCCAGATCGAAACAGGCATGGTCTTCATCAATCAGGCGACATGGACTGCCCCCGACCTGCCGTTTGGCGGTATCAAGAACTCTGGTTATGGCCGTGAACTCTCTGAGCTGGGCATTGGTGAATTCGTGAACAAGAAGCTCATCCGCGTTGCATGACAAACACTGTCGGTATCGTTTGATGCCGGGCTCCTGCCCGCCGACCGGCACGTCATGGATCATCGGCCCATAGGTGTGGACTAGCTGTGCCGAAGCGGCGGGTCCGGGGGGACGATCCGGTCAGTTCCCCACAACAAGATCAGGATCGTGAATATATGATCGATGCGTCAAAGCGCCGGGTTTTGTGAATCGACGGAATGGATGGCGGCGGCACGGGGCGGGGCTTGGTCACCGGGCTGGGGCATTACCACATGCAAGAAGAGTCGGAAGTGAAACCGCTTGCCGATCAGACCCCAATACTCGATGGCGCACGAGCCAAGCCCTATTCCATCGCCATGCGGCTGTTCATGTCGGCCGCCGTGTTGAGCTTCGCCGTCTTGCTCGCCGCCGGACTGCTTCTCACGACGGTTTTCCAGCGCACGGCGGTTGCCAATTTCGATGAACGGCTGAATGTCTATCTGCATGAGCTCATTGCCGATATTGCCGCGTCCGGGGAAGAGGTCAAAATCCAGCCGGGGGAGCTTGGCGAGCCGCGTTTCGAGATGCCCTTGTCCGGCTGGTACTGGCAGCTCACGCGGCTAGACCTGCAAAAACCCGAGATCCGAACCTCGCCTTCGCTCTTTGCGGCGAAACTTCCGCGTCTTTCCAACGCGGGTGTCGCGGCCGGGAGCGGTGGCATAAGGCGCGGCTTTGCGATTGGGCCGGATGACCGCCTGCTGCGGATCATTGAACGGGTGATCGATGCGGGCGATCAAGGGATCTATCTGGTTCAGGTCGCCGCGACGAGTGCCGAAGTCGAGGCGCAGATCGCGCAGTTCGAATTCTATCTCACGCTGACTTTCGCCGCCCTCGCGGGTGCCCTTGTGCTTTCCTCGGCGATTCAGCTTCACTTCGGCCTCAAGCCGCTTTGGCGCCTGCATGCCGGGATAGCCGAGATCAGGCGAGGCGAGGCAGAGAAGATCGAAGGTGACTTTCCGCCCGATCTTTCGCCTCTGGCCGCCGAGCTCAATTTGCTGATCAAAGCGAACCGCGATGTCGTGGACCGTTCCCGCACTCAGGTCGGCAATCTCGCTCATGCACTGAAAACGCCATTGAGCGTCATCCTCAATGAGGCCGAAATCGAACCCGGCCCGTTTGCCGCAAAGGTGCGGGAGCAGGCCGCGATCATGCGCGATCAGCTCACCTATTATCTTAACCGTGCGCGAGTCGCGGTGCGGGCGCATGCGCCGGGCGGGCTAACCGAGGTCTTTCCGGTGATCGAATCGCTGGTGCGGACTTTCGAAAAAATCTATCCGGAACGGGTGATCGGCTTTGCCATCGAAACGCGGGAAAGCCTGCGCTTTCATGGCGAGCGTCAGGATTTCGAGGAGATGGTTGGCAATCTCGTCGACAATGCGGGGAAATGGGCGCGCTGCTTTGTTGCGATCCGGACCATGCCGGATGCGGTCGCGGGCACGCGTCCCATGGAACGGCGCTTCTTTCATGTCATCATAGAGGACGATGGGCCGGGCCTTGCCCCCGAGTTGCGGCAGGCGGCTCTGTCACGCGGCAAGCGTCTCGACGAAACCAAGCCCGGCTCTGGGCTCGGGCTTTCGATCGTCGCCGATCTCGCCTCCCTTTATGGGGGCGCCTTGACCCTGGATGAGAGCCCAAAGGGCGGCCTACGTGCCGATCTCCGCCTGCCGCTGACGTAAGCCATGCAAGGGCAAAATAGTGCTCATCGCGCGGCGGTGATGGCGATCCGTAGGATGGTCGATCACATATTAGGGCTTCGTGGCGTATGTCCTGAGCACGATCAATTCCCTATTTTTCCGGGGTATTTTTAGGCGCTGAGCGGAACCTAAGCGAGTCCGGGACGTTTCGCACTTGGGCTGGAATGGGTCGAGCGACACTTAACCCCGCCGGGAAGGCCAAAAAAGAGCTAATCGGCATTCCGATTCCCGGCTATCCAGAGCATTCGTAACGGGAGGACAAACAATGATAGACGAGTCAATATTAGCTGCCGCCTCGCGTCGCAATTTCATGAGCGAGGGGGGCAAGCTTTCGGTGCTCGCGGTCGCATTGCTGGTTGGCTCTGAAAAGATGGCTAAAGGCGCCAGCCCCTCCCCAAGCGATTTAGGCATTCTGAATACCGCGCTTGGGCTCGAATATGAAGGCATCGCTGCCTATCAGGTCGGGGCTGAAAGCAAGCTGTTGAAACCGGCGATACTCAAAGTCGCGGTGCAATTTCAGAGCGATCACAAGAAGCACGCCGAAGCCCTGGCGAACACCATCGTCAAACTCGGTGGCTCTCCCGTGTCGGCCAAGAAAACGGCGGAGTATGACTTCCCGACCCACAAGCTGAAGACCGAGGCGGATGTACTTAAGTTCGCGGCCGGCCTCGAACAGGGTGCGGTTTCCGCTTATCTTGGTGCTGTTCCCGCGTTCGAAGACAGAGACCTCGCCAAAGTGGCGGCAAGCATTCTCGGCAATGAAGCGCAGCATGTGTCTCTCTTGCTCAATGCACTCGGTCAGAACCCAGATCCGTCGCCCTTCATGACCTAAGTTGCCGGGGTTTCCGAGCAAAAGCGAACTGGCTGGATTCTCGCATTCGCGCTTGTCATCAGCGCCTTGCTGCCCATTGTTGCCGGCGCGGTGGACACCGTCGCGTGCCGAATGTTGAACAACCGAAAGCACGCGGGGGCGTCACGCCGGCTTGATGCGACTTGTCTGGACGTTGTTCGCCCTCGTGTGTCTGTTCGGCTCGCTGGACGATCCGCAACAGCCCATTTCGTTGGCGGCGTGATGCACGGGTGCGCTGACGCTGATCGTTAGATCAAGAGGATTGAATCGATCCAAAATCATGAAACGTGATCGATTCTCGTAAATTAGAGCGGGATGGGAGCGCAAAACCGCTTCACACTTTTGCTCATCCCGCTCATGCGTATGGCCTCCAAAACCTTCGATCGCCGCCGTCGCCGTGGGCTGGGTCTGGAAACCTCGCGCTACTCGGCCAAATCACATGGCGTTGTCACTGCATCCCGGAAGGATAAGGTTATGACATTTCAGTCATCGTTTTTTTGGGGATCCCCTGCCATCCGGCTGACAAGAGCAGGCCTTGCTTGCGGAGGATTCATGTTCCTGCTCGGCTTGTCTCACGCGGATGCAAGAGGGGTTGGGCCCTTTTCCGATTTGGAAGGCTATTGGTCAGGCTCAGGCATCATTAGGCTGGCAAATGGTGCTGCCGAGCGTATTCGCTGCAGGGTGAGCTATGCGGTTGGACCGAGCGGCAGAGCGGCGCAGCAATCATTGCGCTGTGCAAGCGCCAGCTACCGGCTCGAAGTCAGCAGCAACATCGTCTCTGAAGGCGGCTCGCTTTCCGGTTCCTGGATGGAAGCAACACGCGGTGTTTCAGGAACTATTTCCGGCCGCGCGAGCGGTTCGCAGGTTGTTGCGAATGTGTGGAGCTCCAGCTTTGCGGCCCGCTTCGACATTCTGACCCGCGATGACAGACAGTCGGTGACGATCATTCCGCAACAAGGGACGGATGTTGCGGCTGTCTCGATCTCTTTGCATAGGGACTGAGATTGATTCCGAAAGGCTGCGAACTTTTCAAGAAAGGTTTTTCGCTGAAATCCCGCTCTAGTTTTTAGACTCGATCACGTTTCATGATTTTGGGTCGACTTAACCCAAAATCATCGTGATCCAGGGGGCAAAGCACGGAGCCGGCGCGCTTCCATTTGAGGCCAGCCCGCTTATCTGATGCTTCCGGTTCTATGCCCGCAGGCGCGCGCGCCACGCGGCGTGGCGGCGCGAAAGGCGGAACAAAAACGTAGAAACCGGCCGCAAAATAAAGAGATCGGCAGTCAGTGCGGCGAGCATCGCGAATGCGCTCAGCCACCCAAAAAGGCGCAGCGACGGCAAGCTCGAGAAGACCGTCACCGCAAGACCGCAAGCGAGCACCACAGAGGTCAAAATGAGCGGGGGACCAACCAGGATTGTCGCCCGTTCGACGGCAACGCCCGGATCCTCGGTGGGATCGTCTTCGAGGCGCAAGCGGTTGAGAAATTGGATCGTTGCGCTGAGGCCCAGTCCGAACGAGACAATCAATGCCACCACACTCGCAAATTGCAGCCCCTGTCCGGTCGCGCGCAAGATCGCACCCGACGCGAAGATCGGGAAAATTCCTGGCAAGACGACGGAAAACATCACGACTGGAGAACGGAAGGCGAGCCCAAGAAAGGCCGCGACGAACGCAAACTCAACCGTCAGGCCGCGATTCAACTTTTCGATCATATTGGCGCTGTTTCGCGCGGCAATCACCGAGAG
>DATJTB010000155.1:0-4596 GCA_035503795.1 Methylocella sp. | reverse complement strand
ACAGAATGCTCTTCTCCAAGAGCCTCTCCGGCTTGAGCATATTAAACCGAGGCTGTTGGGCCATTGGGGGACGACTGCCGGACTTAATTTCATCTATGCCCATCTTAACCGGGTTATTAAGGCTCACGATCTTAACATGATCCTGATAACCGGGCCCGGTCACGGCGGCCCCGGACTCATCGCCAATACCTATCTTGAGGGTTCTTACACCGAGCGCTTTCCCGCGATCGAACGCAATGCGCACGGCGTGGAACGGCTGTGCCGGCAATTCTCCTGGCCTTACGGCGTACCGAGCCACGCCGCCCCCGAGACTCCCGGTTCAATTCACGAGGGCGGAGAATTGGGCTATTCCCTTGCCCACGCCTACGGCGCCGCTTTTGACAATCCCGACCTCATCGTGACGTGCGTCGTCGGCGATGGCGAAGCCGAAACGGGCGCACTGGCAGCCAGTTGGCATTGCAACAAGTTTCTCAATCCGGCCCGAGACGGTGCCGTGCTTCCCATGTTGCATCTCAACGGCTACAAGATCGCCAATCCTACCATTTTGGCCCGCATCGGCCGCGACGAACTGACGTCGCTGCTGAAGGGATACGGCTACGCGCCAATCTTTGTTGAAAGCCACGTACCCGCGGCAGCGCATCGCAAGATGGCGGCGGCATTGGACAAATGTATCGCGTCAATCGCGCTCATAAAGAAGAAAGCCGCCCGCAGCCGCAAGCTAGATCGGCCGCGTTGGCCGATGATTGTACTGGTTACTCCCAAAGGATGGACCGGGCCAAAAGAAGTCGATGGACTGCCCGTCGAGGGAACATGGCGCGCGCACCAAGTGCCGATCGACCATATCGACAAACCCGGTCATCTCAAGCTGCTCGAGAAATGGCTGAGAAGCTATCGTCCCGACCGGCTGTTCGACAAAAACGGAAAGCTCAACGAGGATTTGGCCAGCCTACCGCCAACCGGCCACCGGCGACTCGGCATGAATCCGCATGCCAACGGCGGAGAGCTGCTGGTGCCACTGTCGCTGCCCCAGTTTCGCGATTTCGCGATCAAGGTCGAGCGGCCCGGCGCGGTCGAAGGCGAAGCCACTAGGGTGCTGGGACAATATCTCAACGAGATGTTTGTCCTCAACGCGGAGCAAGCAAATTTCCGTTTGTTCGGCCCGGACGAAACCGCTTCAAACCGGCTGGACGCGGTCTATAAAACGACCAAAAAAGCATGGATGGCGTCAATAAAACGCACCGATATCGACCTGGCCGCTGATGGGCGGGTTCTGGAAGTCTTGAGTGAACATTTGTGCCAAGGCTGGCTCGAGGGCTATCTTCTGACCGGCAGACACGGTCTTTTCAATTGCTATGAGGCCTTCGTCCACATCGTCGATTCGATGGTCAATCAGCACGCGAAGTGGCTCAAGGTTTCAAAAGACATCCCGTGGCGGGCCCCTATCGCATCGCTGAATTATCTTTTGAGCAGTCACGTCTGGCGCCAGGACCATAACGGCTTCAGTCACCAGGACCCCGGATTTATCGATCATATTGCCAACAAAAAATCAGCCATCGCGCGGATCTACCTGCCTCCGGACGCGAACTGTCTTCTGTCGGTCATGGATCACTGTTTCAAGAGCCGCAATTATATAAACGTCGTCGTCGCCGGTAAGCAACCGGCCTGGCAGTGGCTGGACATGGACTCCGCCGAACGGCATTGCGTGGCTGGGGCAAGCATTTGGCATTGGGCTGGCCATCAAGAAGACGATCCGGATGTGGTGATGGCCTGCGCCGGCGACGTCCCCACCATGGAGGCGCTCGCCGCCGTCATGTTGTTGCGCGAGCATGTGCCCGATCTGCGGATACGGGTGGTCAATGTGGTCGATCTCATGACACTGTCGTCACCCGCCGAACATCCGCACGGCTTCAACGATCATGACTTTTCAAATCTGTTCACGGAGGACAAGCCGGTTATTTTCGCCTATCACGGCTATCCGACGCTGATTCATAAACTGACCTACAATCGCACCAACCATCGGAATTTTCACGTTCACGGCTACAACGAAGAAGGCACGACGACGACCCCCTTCGACATGGTGGTGCTCAACAAGCTTGATCGATTCTCGCTCATGCTCAATGCCGTCAAGCGCGTCCCGCGTTTGGCTTCGAGGCTGGGCGATATGGAAAATGTCTATTGGACCGCCATGGAACGCCACAAGCTGCACATCAGCGAGCACGGTGAGGATTTGCCCGAGATCAAGGGCTGGCGTTGGGCGCCCGGATGAAGGTCCTCGTATTCAATGCCGGCTCATCCTCTCTGAAGTTCGGTTTGTTTTCCTGCGCCGACACACCGCAACCTATTCTTCTGGGGAAAGCGCAAGACATCGGGAGCCATCACATCGGCAGCCATGACATCGGCAGCCACGGCGGTCATCTCTCCGTACGCGATCGCAACGGGTCAATCGTTTTTGAAGATAGCGGCGCTGAAAGTATAGAAGATGCGTCCCGCCAAATCATCGCTGTGCTGCAAAGCGGCGACTATGGTCGGCCGGACGTTGTCGGCCACCGCATTGTACACGGCGGACCCGGAGTCTTGGACCACTGCCTGGTCGACGACGCTGTCATGCGCGAGCTGGAAAAAGCGACGGTGTTCGCGCCAATCCACGGGCGCCCGGCCCTCTCAGTTATGAAGTCCGCTCAGGCGGCATTTCCGGTGCCGCAGGTAGCCTGCCTGGATACCGCTTTTCACAAGACCATGCCGGCGGTGGCGCGGCAGTTTCCGCTACCATCGGCGCTCGCCGCACGCGGATTGCATCGCTACGGCTTCCACGGCCTGAGCTGCGAATCGATATTGCGGCAGCTGGCCGATCGGAGGCCGTCGCGTTTGATCGTTGCCCATTTGGGGAGCGGCGCGAGCGTGACAGCCATCAGGGACGGGCGGTCCGTCGACAACACCATGGGGCTTACGCCGACCGGCGGCGTGATGATGGCGACTCGCTCCGGAGATCTCGATCCGGGCCTCCTGATTTACCTGGTACGCCTCGGCCACAATGCCGAGCAGCTCGAGGCGTTGCTTGATCAGCAAAGCGGATTGGCCGGTGTTTCCGGACTGACAGGGGACTTCAAAACGTTGGTAGCCTCCACTTCGAAAAGCGCCAAGCTCGCCGTCAGCATGTTCTGCTATTCGATCACCAAGGCCATTGCGGCGATGACCGCGGCGCTGGGAGGCATCGATTTGCTCGTATTCGCCGGCGGCATCGGTGAGCACGACGAAACGGTGCGGGCTCGGATCGGCGCGCAACTTTCGTGGATGGGGAGCTTCCGTCAAACGGTGATACCCACACAAGAAGAGATCGTTATTGCGGGGCATGCGGCGGACTTGGGGCGCCGCGCGCTGCGGCATCGCCTTCCATAGTCTTCCACGCAAACCAGCGACGGGCGTCGGCAACTATCGCGAAACCATTGCACTGTGTTCACGGTTCCTTTGCCGTGCTTTTTTCCCCTCTGTTTAGGCGCGGAGCGTGAAAATCTCATCCGGGGCCACAAGAGGAATCTCAATAATGGGACGGCGTCAAACGGACACTCCTTATCTGCTGTCGGTCTTGCTCTGGCTTCAGGAATATTGGAGCGGACCTCCAGTCTATGTCTATCCGTTGCGGGCAGCGCAGGGCCAGTCTTCGCCTCATGCTGTCGGACCTAGGTTTGGGATGAACGCTTCGATGCGTTAGCCGGCCTACCCTGCGGCTATCGCGGCTGGAAGAGCGCCGGCACTCGAAAAACGCGGAGATAGCTGTCTTTGGAGCAATCACCTCGGCTGCTCACACCATGGCGCACTTTTCGAACCATAAATCATCTCGTAAAATCGCGGAAAACTCAGGACCGCCGACTCGCGCGTTCCGACATCCGATTTTGGAGAAGGCCGTGGTTAAAGAAAAATATCCGACCGGGCAGTCCGACCCTTTGGGCAAACAGATGGCGTCACGCGTATGGTCGCCGATGGATTACTATTTCGATCATCTCAAAGAGACCATCGCCTCTGCGCCTTCGGGCGGTACCGAGTTCGGCGAGAAAATAAAAACGTGCGCCGAGCAGAACATTTCGGCAACCCAGGAATATGTCAGGGAACTAACCTACGCCAAGGACATCCAAGACATCGTCCGTATTCAAATGGAATTCCTGCGTACGCAATTGGCGAGCTTTGGCGAACAGGCCAAAGACCTCGGGGAGGCTTACATCAAAGCCGCGATGACCCCGCCGCAATCCCGGTGAAGCATGACGCGCTTTCATCAGCCTGACCTCGGCCGCGAACCCGACAGCCCTTTTGCGCGCGACGCCGACAACAAGCTCATTCGCCGCAACTATTGGCTGGATATGAACGATCGCAGTCTCGTGCTCGCGATGACCCAAGGGATTGGGGCACACCTCACCAACGATGAAAAGCGCGCGCACCTGGGCGACTTGAAACGCGGACACCTGCTCGATCAGATCTGCATTCAGGAAATTCTGCCGCCGGAAAAGTAGCAAGTCGGACGCCACCGCAGAATTGTTTCCATGAACACGGACCTCACCCTATCGCTGGATCGCCAAGATGCTATACCCATTGATGTAATTGGCG
>DATJTB010000154.1:0-9456 GCA_035503795.1 Methylocella sp. | reverse complement strand
AAAGCATTTCGGTTGTTTGAGCGCTCGTCTTCTCAACTGTAATTAATGCCACGAAATTTTCAGGCGCAAAAACCTCATCCAACACAGCCCGCACGCGGTGCACGTTTTCATCGCCTATCTGCACGAAGATCGACCCGCTCTCCGTCAGCAGATCACGCATCGCGGTCAGGCGGTCGCGCAGATAGGTGAGGTAGCTGTGGATGCCGTCCTTCCAGGTGTCGCGGAACGCTTTCACCTGCTCGGGTTCGCGGCTGATGTCGGTTTGCTTGCCGTCCTTGACGTCGCGCGATTGCGTCGAGACCTGCCAGTTCGAGTTGAACTTGATGCCATAGGGCGGGTCGAAATAGATGCATTGCACCTTGCCCTTCAGGCTCTCACGTTCGGATAGGCTCGCCATCACCTGCAGGCTGTCGCCCAGGATCATCCGGTTCGACCAGTGCTGGTCGTGCTGGTAGAACTCGGCGCGCTGGTCCGGCGCAAGCCCGTTGAAATCGGCGAACAGGTCGGGTTGGACATCGCCCCCTCCACCGCCTTCGGCGGTCCCCCTCCCCCGCTGTGCGCGGGAGGAAACACGCCGGAGATCGTCGATGATCGCCTTGGGGTGGATCTTCTCCTGGATGTAGAGCGGCGGCACATTGACGACGAGATCCGTCCAATCCTGCCGGTCCTTGCCTCGCCAGACAAGCTGCGCGTCGGATAGGGTGAGCGTACCGGTCTCCGCCAGCTCCTTCATCTGCTCTTCGGTGATGGTGATCCGCGCCCCGTACCAGATCAGTTCGGGCTGGCTCGGCTCTTCCGTGGTGCGTGTCTCGCCTTCGGCCAATGGCCGCGCGCGTGGATAGAGTTTCGGCGGCATCGGCGATAGATCCTCGTCGCGCCGGAAGAAACTCTCCATCTCCGCCGTCGGATTATTTCGACGCGTCGCCGCCTCATGCTTGAGCGCATCGACCTGCTTCGGGGTTTTGGGAGATTTTGCATTTTTTGGTGGGTGGGCCATCAGTCAGTAACCTAAAGGATCGTCAGGATATGATCACCCCACCCGTCACGCTTCGCGTGACACCCTCCCCTTTGCAGGGGAGGGATATCCTTCCCCTTTTGGGGGAAGGTGCCCTGCGAAGCAGGGCGGATGGGGGCCGCAAGATCACCTATGGCTGACGGGTGGGATCTCTCGTTATTGCCTCCCGGTAGATCATCTCGACCACACTGTCGAGGTTCACATTCACCTCATTATTCCAGAAGCGAAGCACCTTGAACCCCGCCGCCGCGAGCCGTGCATCGCGCAAGGCGTCCTCGCGCGCGTTGCGCGGCTCGCCATGCTGGGCGCCATCAATCTCGATCATCAGCTTCGACTTCAGGCAGGCGAAATCAATGATATATCCCTCGCATGGCACCTGGCGCCGGAAATCAAGCCCCTGGTCTCTCAGTTGGCGGAGATGCCCCCAGAGCTTGACCTCCTGGGGCGTCATCGTCTTGCGCAGATGCCGAGCCATCTCATTGGCCATGTTAAGGAGCGGCCCTTAGCAATCGCTCAACCAGCTTCGCGAAGTCGTCCTCCATCATTGCCCAGTCGCGAAATTCGGCAAAAGCCCAGCGGCCGAAGCCGCCGAGCGCATTGACGCCCGGAACCCAGAGATCGCGCGTCGTCTGAGCCTTGGCCTTGTCGCTCTCGTCACGAATGCCCTTCACTTCCAGGACGAGATTGAGCGGTTCGCCCCCACCGTCGTCGAGCCGAACCAGGAAGTCGGGCAGGTAGCGGCGCATCACGCCGCCGTAGAGATAGGGAATGTCAAATCCCATCGCCTGATTCTTCGCATAGGCGAGCACGCGGGGATGGTTCTCGAGTGTCAGCGCGAGCTGTTCCTCCCAGCTACTATCGAGCACGACATGGCTGATGCGGCATTTGGGTGGGCGGGCGCCAGTTGCCCAGCAGGCTTTCGAGGTGACGAAATTGACGTGGCGTGTTGATCCCTTTGGGTTGTACGGGTCAAGCACCGCCAGGAGCCGCCCCTCACTGCCACGTGTGCAGGCAATGCTGATCTTTTCTGCCGCGCGGGCCAGCTGATCCTCATAAAGGATTGCGCCGATCGGCACGCCCTTCGTGATGAGATAGCCCTCATCGAGCCAGCGGCGCGCGAGACGTTGAATCTGTGGAAAGAGGTGCTGCTTGACAAAGCCATCCTCATCGCAGAAGCGCGTGAAGAGAAGATGCTTGGCGAGGTTGAAGCTGATTTCCGATGGCCGCAGCCGCTCCAGCACCTCGGTCGTGATCGTCACACCCGCGCCGACGATCCCCTCCATGAGGACCTTGGTGGGGCCGATATCGGCCGGCGTGATCTCCAGCCGGCTGTCTTCCGTGAATTTGGCTTCGAGCTTCTCGGACGGCAGATCGCGGCGATAGCCGCTGACGCGCGGAAAGACGATCTCCAACGCCGCCCGCTCCTTGATCGCATGGACGCGCGTGACCGGCTTCGGCCTGGTCGGCTTGGCGACCTGCGGCGAGGTGGCGAAGTCGAAGGGGATGCCCATGATGTCGGCATATTCGACATCGAACAGGCCTGTTTCCGGGTTGAGATCATAGGATTGGCGGCGCAAGCCGCGCCCGACGACCTGCTCGCACAGGAGCTGCGTGCCGAAGGCGCGAACGCCGAGGATGTGGGTGACGGTGTTGGTATCCCAGCCTTCGGTCAGCATCGACACCGAAACCACGCAACGAATCTGCTCGCCCAGACGGCCAGGGCGGCCGACGGTGTTCATCACCTCGCGCAAGAGCTCGCTCTCGCTCACTTCCCCATGCAGGCTGCCGGCGCCGTCGCGGGCTTTCAGCTCGTGCTTGAACTGCTCGATCTCCGGCCCGGCCGCATCGTGGAAACCTTTGTCCAGCGCATCGCCGGATTCGATCTGGCGGGAGTCGATCAAGAGGGTGCGCGGACGGGCGAGGCGCCCGCCCTGCTCGTCGTAGTTTCGGAACAGCTCCAGATGACCGGCATGAAAGGCCGCGCGCTCGTCCTGCTCCGCATCACCGCGCTCGAAGCCGGCGATCCATCCGAACACCAGCTTGGAGATGGCGGTATTCTGGCAAACCACGATGAACACCGGCGGCACCTCGATGCCGGCGCGGTGCCAGCGCTCGAACTCGCCCTTGTAATGGCTGTAGAGTGCGTTGAGGGCCGTCTTCAGCATATCGGGCAGGCCGAACGGGCTGAGCTTTTCTGCGCCCGCGGCGGTCTTTGGCAAGCCCTTGCCGATATGTTTCCATAGGTCGCGGTAAACGACCGTGTCCGTCTGCACAAGATTGTCGCTCACCGGCACGCGTGGCAGCTTGACGATCCCGCTCTCGATCGCGTCCATCAGGCTGAAATCGGATATGACCCAGGGAAAGAGATAGCCTTCGGAATAGCCCGAACCGCGCAGGAAGAAGGGGGTGGCCGACAGATCATAGACCGCGCGCACGCCCTTCGACAGTTTGCGGCCCAGCGCCTCGATGCCGTTGATCCAGAGCCGCGCCGCTTCCTCGTTCTCGGCGGCTTCCTTCTTTTCCTCACCCGTCAGAGCACCCTCGGCACTCTTTCCGACCTTGTGCTTGTAGCAATGATGCGCCTCGTCGTTGATGACGTTTACGCGGTCATAGTTGAGCAGCTTGCCGCAAGCCCGCTTCAGCATTTCCGCGTCGGTTTCCTTCGTCTTGAGCGGCTCGGGATCATTCCCTTGCAGGAAGCTTCGCGCGACCTTCGGCAAGGCCAGCGTCTCGCGGTGCTGGAAGGCGTGGTAGTTGGTGATCACGATCTCCGCGCCACGGATCTCAGGCAGCATTTCCGGCGGCACGAGCTCGCGTGTCTCGTAATAATTGTCCGGCTCGCTCGGAAGCAGAACCCGGAGACGGTCGCGGATTGTGATGCCTGGGGTGATGATCAGGAAGGCGCGGGAGAAATCCTTCGAATCCTTGCGCGCCGCGTTCACCGCCTGCCAAGCGATCAGCATGGCCATGACGGTCGTCTTGCCGCTCCCCGTCGCCATCTTCATGGCCAGACGGAAAAGGGCCGGGTTCGCCTCCTCATTGGCCTTGGCGATCTGATCCAGGAGCCCTTTCGTCGCTGCCCGCTTGGGGGCGACTTCGGTCAGCCAGATGATCGTCTCGACGGCTTCAATCTGGCAGAAGAAGGGTTGTGGGCCAGTGAAGTCGTGATGCCGCCAATGTTCGAGGAGCCGTTGCGTTACGCCGGTGACGCCCCAATCGGCGGGATTGCGCAGCGCGCGCCACCGATCGAGGTAGCCACGAATCTCGTTGATCAGCGCGTTCTCAGTATAGGTTTCCAGTTCGAGCGACGCCTGACCGGCCGACGCCTTCTTCCGCGAGGCCGGAACGGGCACAATGAAGCGCGACGGTCGGCGCCCCGGCCTCGGCTCGCCTTCAAGCGGCTGACCGTTCTGGTCGAGCGGATGGTGCAATTCCGGCGCGCGATAAGGCGAATTCAAAATCGGGCGCTCGTAAAAGCTGCTCAATGTCCCGCTCTCCACACACGGCCAAGGACAGCATTGCTAGTCTAAATCTTTTCAATGATTTATGGGGATTTCGGATATCGTCGGACCGTGATGGTGCCCAGGGGCGGAATTGAACCACCGACACGCGGATTTTCAGTCCGCTGCTCTACCAACTGAGCTACCTGGGCGCCGCCGGCGAGGAACGCCAGCAATGGAAGGGCGGTTTATAGAAAGGCGCGCGGTCCTTGTCCAGCACCGGTTGCGCACAGGGCCGAGTCTCGGACTTGAAGGGCACGTCGGACTTTCCGTCAGCGGCGTGGCTCGCGCCCGGCGGCAAAACCTAACCAAATAGGATTGCGCCCGCCCACCCTATGCCGCGCCATTCATGGATGAGGTTTTCGAGCGTGGCGGAACGCGGCCGCTATCTGCCGCGGTAGCCATGTTCGGACAGGGCCTCAGTTCCATCCTCTGCAACGCGGGTGTCAGGCCGCACCGCTTCCCCACTCAGCGGCTCATCGCGCAGATGCACGATCACATCGACGCTGGCGATCATTTTCCCAGCCGGCGGCCGTGGCAGCATATCCGGATCGATCCCGACTTTTGGAATGTCGATCAGCAGATTCGCGCTTTCGACGAGAAAATGATGGTGATCGGACACATTCGTATCGAAATAGGTGCGGGCGCCGTCGATCGCGATCTCGCGCAGCAAGCCCGCCTCGCTGAATTGATTGAGACTGTTGTAGATCGTTGCCAGTGAGATGGTAACGCGGGAGGCTTGCGCCTCTTCATGGAGGATTTCCGCCGTCAGATGCCGGTCTCCCTTGGCGAACAAGAGCCAGCCGAGCGCAATTCTTTGTGGTGTCGGACGCAGCCCCGCTTCAGAGAGCTTAACCCGAATGTCATGGAAGGGACATCCCGCCAGCTTCCCTAGCGCGGCACCGGCACGAAACGTTGTCCCGCGCCGTGTTCTTGGCGAAGCCGCCGGAGCTTTCTGAGCGACCATTTTTCCAACCCTTCCAGCTTCTTGGCGTCGCGAGCATGGCGGAAAGAGGTTTCACAAAAATATAAAGAATTCGAAGTCACAGAGCAACCTTTATCGAAGCGTAAGTGTTCCAAGCCTCACGGAAAATATCGCCTAGAACGCTTTCGGATCCGGTGGAATCGGAAAGCCTCTAGACCTTTGTTTTGTCGATTTTCGCGACGCGAAGTGGTGCCCACTTCACTGGAAAATTGCTCTAGATCTTTGTTTTGTCGCATTTTCGCGACGCGAACCGGTGACCACTTCGCTGGAAAATTGCTCTAGATCTATTTTGGATAAAAACAACGGCTGCAGTGCCGCTCTCGTTCTAAGGAAAGCTCGAAGCAAATTTCCGGCCGATTAAGGATGAGCCCCGCCATCGAGCTTGATCGAGAGAATAGGCACGGCTGTTCAGATCGCCTGATCTTCATGTCCGGGATAGCAACAGCGCCATCTTGTGACGAGACGCCCCGGATGGCTGCCGGCCCATTCGGCAATGACGGGCGGCGCGTTGGTCATGCATTGCATGAGCGTGCCTTCGTCCATGAGAGAAAGCCGCTGTTCCTCGCAGGAGGCGGGCTGCGCCAGGCTGCACACCGTCAGGATCAATTCCACAAGACCCATCGCCGCCTCCGATTAATTCTTCTTGTGGTCGATATAGGCAAAGCGCGGATCGGCCGGTGTACCCTCGAGCGCACCGCCTTCCTTTGCCGGTTCCCAAAGCACGACCTCTTCAATTTTTTTTGCGAGTGCGAAATCCTTATCCGTGATGCCCTTGGCCGTGTGGGTCTGAAGACGCACTTCAACCCAGGCATAGGAGGCCGTGAGATCGGGATGATGCCAAGCCGCCTCGGCGAGATGGCCAACCGTGTTGATGACCATCAGCGTGCTCTTCCAGCTCGTTGTCCGATAAGTACGGCGTATCCAGCCGCCTTCGTAGACCCATTTCGGCAATTCTCGCGAAAGCCGCGCCTTGATCTCGTCTTCGCTATGGGCCTTCTCTTTGGGAGCTTCGCTCATCATGGGCTCCTGTGCTGTTTTGCCTGGCTGGACTCGTCGTCTCCACCCGAAAACGGCCAAGTCGCTTTCCAATCATGCGAAGATTTGAGAAGATGGAAGCAAAGTCAATACCAGATCCGATCGAGCCGCTGAGCCATCAGGGCTCCACATCTTGATTCTCAGCCTGGCGAAAGCTCCAATCCAAGCTCAATTCGCCTTGCGTCTCTCCATGAACGGCAATCTGGGCACAGCCGCGCGGACCATCCGGAGCGGCAAAGAAAATGCTCTCCTCGATCTCGGCGTCGCCCTCGGAAATTTCAAAAAGCCAGCGGCTGTCGTTCGGCAAGATGCAGAGAACGCCCCGGCCGCCTCGCACGCGTTTGAGACGGACATTGGGATGAATGTGAAAGCGCAAGGCAAAAAGGTGCTTTTGAAGGGACGCGGCGGCATGGACCGCACGCAGAAAGTCGCGGCCTTGAAGGACCCTGCCGTCCTTGCTCAAAAGGATATGGCGCTCGTGAATAATGCCGAATTGAGCCTCATAGCCGTTATGGGCGAGAGCCACCTTCGTTCCGGCTAACTCGTCGATGCGCTCGACATCGACCTTGTCGGGACCCAAGACGATGCGGTCACCGAGCCATTTGCGCAAGCCGGCATGACGGGCAAAGCGGCAGGAGGACATATCGCCAACGATGAGGGTCGAATGCGCCGCGGTCGTCCGCGAGGCTTCCCGCGCCGCCTCCCGATTGGCATCCGGCGCGCCGCAATTGATGACGAGCCGGTGGATCCCGATCGAAAATTCGAAGGATGCACATCCCGCGTGGGCGCGAGCCGAAAAAATCGGTGGCGGCGGTGGGCCCGCATCGATGATGACGATTGAATCCCAGGCCTTCAGCCGCTGGTAGCCGGAATGACGGGCTGACATGAGAGCCTGCGACTGCACATCGTCATAGGCCAGTACGGTTGCCAAGAGCTCAGGCGGCGTGACACCCATGCCATTGAACAAGGCAAGCGTCCCATCGCCGTGCCGGAAAAGACGCAGCATAGGCATCATGCGATCAATGGCGTTGAGAAGCTCGGCGGGCGGTTGCAGCCCGCGGGTGGCATAGGTCTGGCGCAGCGGAAGAAGATCGGGGAGAAGCTCGAGCAAGGCCTCCGGATTGCGGCTGATGTGGCCCCCGTCGGGAAGAATTTGACGATTGATCTCTTCAATGAGGAAGTTCGTCCCCTTGCGGATCATATGGCGCGTGCCTTCCGCACAAAGGCCGAATTCGGCAATCGCGATCGCGGCCAGCAACCGAGGTTCACCTTCGAGGCCGCCGCTGAGGCGGCGTTCCAGGAACAGAGCGGTACGGTTCAGGGCCTTGATATAACGACGGTAGAAAGGATGGTCGGCCCCTTCGAGAAGGATGGGGGATTGCGACAAGAACGAAAGCAGCCGCCTTGCCGCGGTCTCCGGCTCCCAGGCTGGGATCGGGCTTGGCTTGCCGGCGAGATCCAAGAAATCCTCGACCAAGGCGCGGGCGTTGGCGCGCGCCACCACCGTATCGGCGGCCCGCAAATGACGCAACCAGCCAAACCCGGCGAGCGCCCGAGCCCAGGACGACGACACAGGCTCGATCTCGAAAGGCGAGCGGCCGTGGACGTTAACGATCTTGCCACCCAAAGCAAAATAGCCCGCATAAATATCCGCCGCGAGCGTGGGATCGCTGGTCCTGATGTCTTGCGGCGCGATCAACAGCCTCTCAGGCAGCGGCCGGGCCAGCTCAACAGCGGCCCAGAAGGGGGCGGAAAACCCATGCCGTAAAGCCCGTCCCGCGCGGGAGGCAAGAAGACCCACGACGCGCAACCGTTCCTTGAATGTCACGCCGGCCAGGAACTCGTCTCCTCCATGAGGCGTCCAAAGGGGAAAAAGCCCGATCCGGCAAGATCCGAATCGAGCCCCCGATTTAGCGTCAGAATTTTCTATCGGCTTTCTTAGAGCATTTTCCGGCGAAGGGGGCACCACTTCGCCTCGCCAAAATGCGACAAAACGAAATGTTAGAGTCATTTTCCGATTCGATCGAATCGGAAAATGACTCTAATCTCGCCGCAAGAGGCGGGCGGCAAAGAAACCATCCAGGCCGGAAAGCCGCGGCTCAGGCCCCTTCAGATGCAGGGGAAGGGTTCGCAACTCACCGTTTTCATTCACGATTTCATCGACGCCGCCAAGCTCGTCAGGGGTGATCGGGACACGCGCAAGACGGGGCTGACGGCGCAGAAGCGCCGCGATCTGCAGCTCATTTTCCTCAGGCTCGAGCGAGCAGGTGCAGTAAACGATCAATCCTCCCGGTTTCACCAGCTCGACGGCCTTGTCGAGAAGACGCGCCTGAAGCCGCATCAAACCATCGAGATCACTTGGTTTCTTGATCCAGGCGACATCCGGATGGCGGCGGATCGTCCCGGTGGAAAGACAAGGCGCATCGACGAGAATGGCATCGAAGGGCAAGGTCTTCAGGCCGGCGCTATCGGCGACAACGAAGTCGGCCGCCAATTTCAAACGGGTGAAATTGGCGGCGAGCTTCTTCAACCGCTCAGCCGAACGGTCGATGGCGGTGACATGGGCGCCCATCGCCGCGAGCTGCGCCGCCTTGCCGCCGGGCGCCGCGCAAAAATCTGCGATGCGCATGCCGGGCCCGGCCCGTAAAAGCCGTGCCGGCAAAGCCGCCGCCGCATCCTGGACAAACCAACAGCCCTCCGCGAAACCGGCGAGTTCCGTCACCGGCGTATGGGCGATCAGCCGAAGCGAGCCGGTCGGCAGGAGGGTTGCGCCAAGCCGCTCGGCCCAGGACGCCGGCGATGAGAGCACGGTGAGATCCAGCGTCGGCTCGTCCCGATGGGCGCCGGCGATGGCTCGTGCCCTTTCCTCCCCATAGGCTTTGCGCCAGCGGGCGGCGAGCC
The DNA here is from genome assembly GCA_035503795.1 of Methylocella sp. Taxonomy (GTDB): domain Bacteria; phylum Pseudomonadota; class Alphaproteobacteria; order Rhizobiales; family Beijerinckiaceae; genus Methylocapsa. The sequence goes on along the minus strand of DATJTB010000154.1, from coordinate 20 downwards.
ATCCCGGTGTGTCCTGTTCG
>DATJTB010000153.1:0-11791 GCA_035503795.1 Methylocella sp. | reverse complement strand
ATGGTTGTGTTTCCTGGATGCCGATACGCGTGCCGAACCCGCTCTGCTGGCAAGCGCGGTCGCAACTGCGAGAGGCGAATCGCTGGATCTATTGTCGCTCGCGCCGCGACAAAATCTGGTGAGCTTTGCCGAGCGTTTGGTTTTGCCATGCGGGCTCTATTTCTTAAGCTTCTCCCAGAAACTCGCCAAGCTGCAGTCGCAGCGAAGCGGCAACGTAACCGTGACTGGACAGTTCATGCTGGTTCGTTCCTGTACTTACTGGGCGGTCGGAGGGCATGCTGCCGTGCCCTTCGCAATTTGCGAAGATATAGCCCTCGCGCGCCTCGTAAAGCGATCCGGGGGACGCGTGAAGCTTTACGATGGGCAGCGACTGATCTCAACGCGCATGTATACCGGTTGGGAAACCTTGTGGCCCGGCATTGCCAAGAACCTTGTTGATATGCTCGGCGGGCCGCTCGCGACCGTAGCCTGCGCCGTAGTCGCGGTTACGCTGGCATGGGCCGCTTGGTTGATCCCAATCTTAAGCGGCGTGAGCTGCGCGCACGCGATTCCCGGTGCCTGCGTAAGCTTGCTGCCAGCCATAGCCGGCTCGGCCAGCGCTATTGGCTTGCACCTTGCGGGGGCGGCTTATTTCCGCATTCCCTTCTGGTACGGATTGTTGTTCCCTTTCGGCTACACGGTGGGCGCGGCGATTGCCCTCGATAGCATATTGCGTCGGTTCCGTGGCCAGGTGACGTGGAAGGGACGTATCTACTCATGACCCTCGATCACCACCGCGGCCGTCGGGGCGCGGCCAATTCGAGAAGCGAGCCCGTCGCAACGAGCTCGCGGCAGCCGGTGATATTAGTGCTCGTGATCATCGCGATTGTCTTATACGTCATGCGATGGGTCTTGCTGCCGTTCGTCGTTGCCGCGGTGCTCGCCTATATCTGCACGGCAATCGCCGACTGGGTGGCCATGCGGACACGAAAGCCTCGTTTGCTCCTTGCCATTGCGGTCTTCCTCGTGCTCATGGGCGCCATTGCAGGTTTTGGTCTTTACGCCGTGCCTACTCTCTTCAGAGAGTTGACCTATGTCGTAACGAATATCCATCGGCTCTTCGAAGACTTGGCCAAGGCGACTATTGGCGATCGGACCGTTAGTGTGTTCGGGGAGCCAAGAAATTCCACTCAGTTGGCAGAGTTCGCTGCTGAGGGCGTGCGTGATTGGGTCGAACAAACCGGACGAGTAGCCAGCTTGGCGACCGCCGCGATCGCCAGCATGTTCGGCATTATTCTCACCTTGGTGCTTACCATCTACTTTCTCATTGGCGGAGCTGGCATCATGCGCGGGCTGCTGTGGCTCAGTCCCCCAGACACACGCCCCCTCGTCAAGGAGATATGGTTTCGCGTCGATCCAGTGCTCAGGCGGTACTTTTTAGGTGTAAGCGCTGTCATCGCCTACGCCGCTGTCGCCGCTTACCTTGGGCTCGGACTTGTGCTCGGCATTCCACACCCCGGGGCCCTGGCCTTGCTGACCGGAGCGCTCGAAATCGTTCCAATCATAGGCCCGGGGGCCTCTGCGGTAATCGGGGGAATGGTTGCGCTTCGGTACGCAACAGGAATGCCATCTATCATTGCCTATGCCGTTTATGCCGTAGCGTTGCGGCTGTCGATCGATCAAATATTTGGTCCGTTGGTGCTGGGAGCGGCGGCGCGGCTGCACCCGGTTCTGATTATTTTCTGCTTCATGGCCGGCAGCATTATGTTCGGCATCGTAGGAGTTTTTTTGGCCGTACCCGCGGCGCTCGCCACCAAGGTCACATTGGCAACTATTCGTGATGAGCGAGTGGCTTTGGGCCGAGCTCCGGTCGACTTGAAAACCGGTGGAAGCGGATGAGTTTTCGTGGCCGGATTCTCGACTACCTCAGTTCTCGGCTGGCGGACGATCGACCTTCCTTGCGGCTGGTCTTTTGGGATGGCGACCGCTTCGAGTTCGCTCCTGCGCCAAGTATAACGATCACCCTGGGTTCGCCCCGGTTGCTCAAGCTTCTGCTGACTGGAAATTTCGTTCGGCTCGGCGACGCCTATGTGGCGGGAGAACTGAAAGTCGACGGGAGAATCGAAGACATCATCAAAAACGGGATCCTTTTGGCCGAACGCCTCGGCGGGTCCACCGTCCCTGGCCGGCTCGCCTCGCTTGCGAGGTTCTTTCCGGCTCGCCGCTCCCGAGCTGGGAATGCCACGGATGTATGCTATCACTATGATGTATCAAACGATTTTTACCGGCTCTGGCTGGATGAAAATATGGTCTATTCGTGCGCTTATTTCCGCACCGGATCAGAGGACATCGATTTAGCTCAGAGGCAAAAGCTCGATCACATTTGCCGTAAGCTGCTCCTCAGGCCGGGCGATCGACTGCTTGATATCGGTTGCGGTTGGGGTGGTCTTCTTCATTGGGCCGCCGAGAATTATGGGATAACCGGTTTAGGGATCACTTTGAGTGAGCAACAATGTGTCTATGCACGCGAGTGGATGACCCGGGATAAGTTGGACACGAAGGTCAAGATAAAGCTGCAGGACTATCGCGAACTCACCGGCGAAGAGAGATTCGATAAGATTGTTTCGGTCGGAATGTACGAACACGTTGGTCCTCGCAACTACCCCGCCTATTTCGGCACAATTGCCAAGCTCCTTAAGCAAGAGGGCGTGCTTCTCAACCATGGAATCGTTGCCACCGATCCGGCTGGCCGATCGTCTGGGCCTGTTGGTGGGGAGTTTATTGATCGATATGTGTTCCCTGGAGCAGCCTTGCACCATCTGTCCAAGACGGTCTTCGAAATAGCGAGAGCCGGCCTGGAGATCGCCGACATCGAGGATTTGCGTCCGCATTATGCGCGAACTCTCCTGAACTGGGTTCGTCGTCTCGATGCCCGTCCGCAAGAGGCGATTCGAACCGCGGGCGACCAACGCTACCGGATCTGGCGGGTGTATTTGGCTGCCATGGCGTATGCATTCGACTGCGGCTGGCTATCCGTGGCGCAGGTGCTTGCGTATAAACCCATCGCAAATGGAGTCGCGCCTCGTCCTTGGACCCGTGATTACCAATATGTGAAAGGCGCCGCGGCAAAAATCGCGGGCAGGTTGAAATGGGACGCGACCTAAAGCGGGGTCAGACCAAATTGCTCTGGCCGCATGAAACTTTTGACGGCCAAACGTGTTTTGTACCCGAAGCTCCTTCCATGGGCCCACCCATGACGACGACGCCTCGAGTTCACGAAACCGAAAGGACCGCACATCGCCATCAGTGGCTCGGTGCTTTGGTGCAACTGCTCGATCGACACCTGCGTCATCAGCAAGGAGTGACCGAATACACGAATTCACCGGACTGCATCTTTCGGATTCAGATCGTCACGGTCTCCGAGGATTTCCTCCTCGCTGACGCCACACATGTGAGCGCCGGTGAGCGCATCATTGACCTGCATTTTTGGAACGAGCATATTCCGGTCATGTCAGGCGATGGCGCAACGCTGGCATGGGCACGCCGTGTAAATCAGTCTATCGAAGTTTCTTTGCACGAGTTGGCTCGGTTCCTGTCGTCAAGGCCCGATTTGGAGGATATTCGGGCGATCCGTGGCATTATGAGCTTGGGTTCCAGTAATCGCAGCAATCAGATTGCACGCCTGGCCGGGCACTTCGGGTTCGAGCGGATTTCACCAACGCATCGGGTCTCGGTTATGGAGCGGCTTCACAGGCTGGGCGAGAACATACTGATCTCGATGCTGGTTCTTACACGCAATCCAGCGTCACTTCGGATGGATACCTTGTGGCGCAGCCGCACGCTGACTTACCTCTCACGCAGCGTTCTCGAGCAGCGGTTTTATCCAGATTCTCCAAGGGCGATGAGATGACTCGCCACGTTTTGCATCGGCGGTTGATGCCGCGGAAAGCATGCCAACGATGAATTTCGGAATCGAACGAACCTGCCTTGAGCTGGTCTCCGACCTATGTTTTGTGGGGAGCAGCCTCGGTTGTTTCTACCTCTCGATCGCCGCGATCGCGGTGATTATTTTTCCGAGACGACAGCGCTGCGCCCCTGCAGTACGACACGTACCAGTGACGATACTAAAGCCTCTCTGCGGTGCCGAGTCGGACCTTTCCGTACGCCTCGCTTCGTTTTGCACCCAGAGCTACGATGCCCCGATTCAAATCCTGTGCGGTATCCATGATCATAATGACCCTGCTTCCGTCGAGGTGAAGAAGGTCGTGGACAAGATGCACAGTTCACGAGTCGAGCTCGTCGTCGACGTGAACGAGCACGGCTCTAATCGTAAGGTTTCCAACCTTGCAAATCTACTACCGTCGGCACAGCATGAAATTCTCGTGATCTCTGACAGTGATATCGAGGTCGCGCACAACTATCTTTCCCAAGTGGTCGCGCACCTTCAAACACCCGGAGTAGGGGCCGTTACGTGTCTATATCATGGTGCTGCACGGAGGGGGTTCTGGTCTCGGCAGGCCGCACTGGCAATCAATGCTCATTTGCTTCCCAGCATAGTGGTCGCGCTGACCTTCGGCATGGCTCGGCCCTGCTTTGGCTCGACGATTGCGATCAGGCGGAGCGCGCTTGCGAAACTCGGAGGCTTTCAGGCTTTCGGAAATGTTCTCGCCGATGATTATGCGATCGGAGTCGCAGTACGCGCCACAGAAGGCGCAATTGCTATTCCGCCTTTTTCCGTAGGACACGGTTGTTTCGAAACAAGCCTGCCCGCCGTTCTATCCCACGAATTGCGCGCGGCGCGCACGATCAAAAGCATTGCCCCTAAGGGGTATGTTGGTACGATCGTGACTCATCCGATGGCGCTCGCGGTCATCAGCACCTTGCTCGGCAGTGGTCATGCATTGATACTAGCTGCCGTTGCTCTCGCTTGTCGGTTCGTGCTTTGCCGATGTGTGGAGGTCACTTTCCGATTGCCGCGGCAGCACTATCTTCACCTCCCGCTCCGGGACCTCTTATCGTTCGCGGTTTTCATTATGAGCTTCTTTGGCTCACGCGTGACCTGGAGGGGCGTCGTCTATCGTCTGACCGCGGATGGCATACTCGTCCCAAGTGCTAAGAGAGCTCTACGGTCCGCCCATTTCAGCGGCTTGGCCGATTCAGGATTTTCTAGCTAGTTGGCCCAAATAAGCGCTTTACGGACGAATGGGAGCGCAGCCGGGGGAAACGGAAGTCGCCATGAAATGTTTGGTCGTCACGGCGGATGACTTCGGTTTCGCCGAAGAAATCAATGAAGCCGTCGAGATCGCGCATCGCGATGGCATTCTGAGTGCGGCTAGCCTCATGGTCAGTGGCCCTGCGGCCAAGAGCGCGGTTCAGCGAGCCCGCGGAATGCCGGCGCTCGGAGTTGGCCTCCATCTCGTCCTCGTCGATGGCGCGCCAACACTACCGGCGAGAGAGATTCCCAAGCTTGTGGACCGGACTGGACGCCTTCGCAGCGATCTCACCCGCCTCGGGATCGACATTGCAATGAACGCGTCGTTACGTCGGCAAATCCGAGAAGAAATTTTCGCGCAATTCGAGGCATTTCGTCAGACCGGCCTGTCGCTCGATCATGTCAACACGCATAAACATTTTCACCTCCATCCCATCGTGACTCGGGAGATCATCGAGGCCGGGCGTCACTTCGGCATGCGCGCATTGCGTATCCCGTACGAGCCGAAGAGTGTGCTGGCTGGTGTCGAAAATATTCGCGCCGACGCGTGGGTCTCGTTTCTCCGGCCTTTGGCCGACCTATCGCGTGCGCGAGCGCGACGCGACCATATCCGTACGCCCGACGCTGTGTTCGGATTGCGCTGGTCAGGCGCGTTTTCGGCTCAACGAATGGCGGCCCTATTCAGAAATCTTCCGGCCGGGCTAATCGAAATCTATACCCACCCGGCCATGGCCGACCGTTTTACTGGATGCACCCTGGGTTATCGCTATTCTGATGAATTGCGGGCCTTGTGCTCCTTGGACGTCCTCAGGAGCCTGCGAGCATCCGGATTCAGGGTCTGCTCGTATCAAGATGCCTGTCGAGTCGAGGCGAGTTTCCCCAAAAATTGAACGGGAGCGAGGATGTTGGGTCGATAAAAATTCCATTCGATCTCGCATTGCGGTATATTTCAGCATTCCCTTAGGCAGATCGCTTATGTGACGGTGCCGTCCGATGGGCACGTTTCACGATATTGGCTTGATTGAACCCGGTTCTCCTTTGCCTCCCGCAGCGGTGCGCAAGGCAATTGCGGCCGATCTCACCGCTGTGCTCGTCGCGGTAAGCCATGAAAATCCTCGGGTTCTGACGATCCAAGAGCAAACGGCCCTGCCTTCCGGTCCCTTCGAGCTTGCTCACCGTTCCTTGCAGGCAGGACTTAGGGCCTGGGTCGAGCGGCAGACTCGGCTGCCGCTCGGCTATGTCGAGCAGCTTTACACTTTTGCTGACCGGGACCGTGGAGGTGGCGGGCAGCATGTGATTTCGATCAGTTATCTTGGCCTCACCCATGAGCAGCGCACCTCTGGCGAGCAGGCGGCGAGCTGGCGGAGCTGGTATGCTTATTTTCCTTGGGAGGACCATCGGGCCGGTCCGCCGGCGATGATCTCGTCGGTGCTGCTGCCAAGACTTGGAGCCTGGGTCGATGCGGCGCCAAGCTCGGCTCTGCAGCTCGCTCGCAGCCAGCGGGTGGCAGTGACCTTTGGCACGGATGGCCGGAGCTGGAATGAGGAACTCGTCCTTCAGCGTTATGAACTGCTTTATGAAGCGGCATTGATTCCGGAGGCGACGCGCGCCGGCCGCCAGCCTGCGCCTCTGCCGAACGGAGAATGCTCGGCTATGCTGCCCGTTGCCGGCCAGCCCATGATCCTCGATCACCGGCGTATTCTCGCAACCGGTATTGCAAGGCTCCGCGCCAAGATCAAATATAAGCCGGTCATGTTCGAGCTCATGCCCGAGAGTTTCACGCTTCTGCAACTGCAGCGCTGTGTTGAAGCTTTGGCGGGGCGGCTCATCCATAAGCAGAATTTCCGCCGACTCATCGCGCAGCAGGAACTCGTCGAGGAAACAGGGGAAACCGCTCAGGATACCGGTGGACGCCCGGCAAAGCTCTTCCGCTTCCGCCGCGAAGTTTTGACGGAGCGCGCTATTTCCGGAACAAAATTGCCAGTTTCGAGGGCTTGACAAACGTTATACTCAATACCAGCATATGACTTAGAAATGCTCGTTAGGAGTATAAGCTATGGCTCTCGCTGGTTTGGAAACAGCCCGTTTGACGCCTCCCACGGCGGAAGCCCTTTACGCTCGCGTGCGCCATGCAATCCCGGCGATCGAATGGCCTGTCCATGCGCAGGAAATCGATGCCATCATGACTCTGAAGAAGAGCCGCAATGCGGTTGTTCTGGCGCATAACTATCAAACCCCCGAGATTTTCCATTGTGTCGCCGATTTCGTCGGAGACAGCTTGGCCTTGGCGCGGGAGGCCGTGCATGCCGATGCCGATGTCATTGTGCTGGCAGGCGTTCATTTCATGGCCGAGACGGCGAAGTTGCTGAACCCAGAGAAGACAGTTCTCATACCGGATCTGAGAGCCGGCTGCTCGCTCGCGGAATCGATCCGCCCGGAGGACGTCCTCACGCTGCGGGCGCGCTATCCAGGCGTGCCGGTTGTCACTTATGTGAACACCTCTGCGGCGGTGAAAGCCGTTTCCGACATTTGCTGCACCTCAGGCAATGCCCGGCAAGTGATCGAATCCCTTGGCGTCGGGCGGGTCATCATGCTGCCGGACGAGTTTCTCGCCCGCAATGTCGCGGCCGAGACGGAGGTCGAGATCATCAGCTGGTCCGGCCATTGCGAAGTGCATGAGCGCTTCAGCGCTGATGAAGTCCGGCAATTGCGCGAGGCCTATCCGGGGGTGACGATATTAGCGCATCCGGAGTGCCCGCCCGATGTCGTGTCGGAAGCGGATTTTTCCGGCTCGACCGCTGCCATGAGCCACTATGTCGAGAAGAAGCGGCCGGTCCGTGTCGTGCTTCTGACGGAATGCTCGATGAGCGATAATGTTGCAATTCAACATCCGGAACTCGAATTCATCCGCCCCTGCAATCTCTGCCCCCATATGAAACGGATATCATTGGGTAAGATCCGGCGTTCGCTGGAGACGATGCAGCATGAAGTCACGATCGATCCCGCCATCGCCAGGTCGGCCCGCCATGCCGTCGAGCGCATGCTTATGGTGAAATGACAAACGTCTCGGAGGTTCCAGAATCAACGATAATCATCGGCGGTGGCCTCGCTGGGCTCACCGCAGCGCTCTGGCTCGCGCCCTCGGCGGTCGTTCTCCTGAGCAAGGCGCCACTCGGTTTTGAGGCCTCAAGCGTGCTGGCCCAGGGAGGTATTGCCGCAAGCGTCGGTTCGGATGATGATTTTTCCCTACATCTTGTTGATACGCTCAAGGCGGGGGACGGTCTCTGCGACGCGGCTGTCGCACAGGCGATTCTGAGAGTGGCGCCGGCGGCGATCGAGGATCTGGTCAGGCGTGGCGTTCCGTTCGATCGGGATGCGGGCGGCCATCTGCGCCTTGGTCTCGAAGCGGCCCATTCGCGCCGGCGGATTGTTCATGCCGGAGGAGACTCAAGCGGTCGCGAAATCATGCGCGCCTTGATAGCCAGAGTACGGGAGACACCATCCATTACGGTCATTGAGCGGATTGCCGCAAGGGAATTGATCGTCGAGGACAACACCGTAGCGGGCGTTCTTGGCGTTACCGCTTGCGGACCGGTTCGCTTCGCGTGCGATCGCGTCGTGATTGCGACAGGAGGAATTGGCGGTCTCTTTCAATATGGCACCAATCCGAGGGGCTCCTGGGGGCAAGGGCTCGCTCTGGCGGGGCGGGCCGGCGCGGTGATGGCCGATCTCGAATTTGTGCAGTTCCATCCAACCGCACTCGACAGCCTTGATTTTCCGCTCAAGCTCATCAGCGAGACAGTGCGTGGGGAAGGCGCCATTCTGGTCGATGAGATGGGCGAACGCTTCATGGCCACGGTGCCCGGTGCCGAGCTGGCGCCGCGCGACATCGTTGCCCGCGCCGTCTGGCGGCACATGGCGGCGGGCCACAGGGTTTTCCTCGATGCGCGTGTGAAGGGTCTCGATTTTGCCCGCCGCTTTCCGGCGATCACCGGGTTCTGCCAAGCGGCCGGGATCGATCCATCCCGCGAGCCAATTCCCATTCGGCCAGCAGCGCATTACCATATGGGTGGCATTGCGGTCGATCTCGCAGGGCAGAGCTCGGTCCGAGGGCTTTGGGCCTGCGGCGAGGTGGCCTCAACCGGTCTACATGGAGCGAACCGGCTGGCGAGCAATTCGCTTCTGGAGGCTGTCGTCTGCGGCCGTCTTGTCGCCGAAAATATTCTCGGCCTGGCATCCCCGCGCCGGACGCGGCTGCCATCGGCCGAGGTGCGCGAGCGGCGAGCCGTCAATCCCGTGCCGGTGCAAAAGCTCATGACAAGTGCGGTCGGCGTGCTGCGCGACGGCCCTTCACTCGCAGCGGCGGCCGCCGAATTGCGCGGCCTCATGCAGGCAGATGGCGAAGCCGCTGATCCGGCGCTGGTCGGGCTGATGATCGTAATGGCGGCCTTGCGGCGTGAGGAAAGCCGGGGTGCTCATACGAGGATCGATTTTCCGCTGGCCTCTGTCAAAGCTCAACGCAGCTTTTTGCGGCTCGCCGAGGCGATGGCGGCGGCGGAGGCACTCGTTCCTGAATGTGCGGCTTGAGAGCAGCGCGGCCATATGAGTCTCGCACCTTTGCCAAAGATCCTGATCGAGCCCTTGGTCCGCACCGCGCTCCTTGAGGATCTTGGCCTCTCGGGCGATCTCACAACGGACCTCATCGTTCCTCCCGAGCGCACCTTGCACGGCATGCTGCGGGCGCGTGACACCGGCGTAGTTGCGGGACTTGACCTTGCAAGGCTCGCCTTTGCCCTGATCGATCCGGCGATCGAGGTGAGGGTCGAACGGGAGGAGGGCGCGCCTGTTCGGCCAGGTGAGATCTTGGCGAGGATCCATGGGCCGGCGCGTGGAATTTTGACGGCGGAGCGCACCGCGCTCAATTTCCTCGGCCATATGAGTGGCATAGCGAGCGCCACGGCCTTCGTCGTGGCGGCGGTGGCGGATACGAAGGCCAAGATCGTCTGCACCCGCAAAACGACGCCGGGGCTTCGCGTTATCGAGAAATATGCGGTACGGGCCGGTGGCGGGAGCAACCATCGATTCGGCCTCGACGATGCGATCCTCATCAAGGATAATCACATTGCCATAGCGGGAGGCGCCGGGGCGGCGTTGCGCCGCGCCAAGGCGAAAGCCGGACACCTCGTCAAGATCGAGATCGAGGTTGAGACACTCGCGGAGCTCGAGGAGGTGTTGGCAATCGGCACCGACGCCGTGCTGCTCGATAACATGGATCTCGAGACGCTCGCCAAGGCCGTGAATCTGGTGAATGGCAGAGCGATCACGGAAGCATCGGGACGGGTGAACGCCAAATCCGCTCCGGCTATCGCCGCGACCGGCGTCGATCTCATCTCGGTCGGCGGGCTCACGCATAGCGCGGCCGTGCTCGATATCGGTCTCGATTTCGAAGCCTGATCGTCGTCCGCTGAGGCAGCCGGATGCGGCCATCGCCCATGTGATACGCTACGGCGACGAAGACGAATGCAACGAAGCCGTCCGGCAATATCAGCGCTTTCACTTTTGGACCTGGACTCGAAGAATTCGGCATTTCGGTTGCCAGCGGCAGCCGATCACCGGCCCGCGTCACACTCGATAGTCAGTGAACCCCGAGGATGCAGGCGAATTTCCAGATTCTGCTGCTGCCTCCCCGCGTGGAACCGGCCTGCCTTGTCCCAGCGGCCACGTCTGCCCCAACCCCAGCCGTTGTGCCGGACCACGAGTCTTCGTCTCCTCAGACGAACGGCGAGACGACGCCGCATCCCAAAGCCTTCGATGCCTCCAAAGGAACGCCTTATGACCCTCTGCTCGTTTGAACAGCGAAATGGTGTGAGGTTTTTGATTTACGGCAGTTTCTTAACGCTAACGGTACCCACTTCCTCGGAAAATACTCTGAAAAATAATTGCCGGCAAAACTCTTCTGCCAATCCATATGAACGCTCTAAACAGCTAGTGTTCTGACTCATTCAAATCGTACCCTCTGCTATGAGTTGGAGAGCCCGGCGAGCGCGGTCGTTCTTTTCGAGGGTGGTAACCGGCTCTGGCGGTCCAGATGAATGGCTTTGGCTTTTGGTTGCGCTCATTGATCCAAGATTCGATGGCGTCTACGAGATCCGAGACGCTCTTTGCGCTCGCCGCAATTGAGGACGAGAGCCCGCTCATCATGAGCGAAAGGACCAAGACAAATCGAAGTTCGGCTTGTGGATGGAAAGGGAGAGATTTTTGATGCTTGACACTGGACTGGAGCCGTCATCCGTATCACGCTCTCGGACAAGACATCACGCCTTCGCCCACGGCTCATCGTGCTCAAGTCGTGTCAGACGTATGAGCCCGAAGTGCTCATAGAGATGCAAGAGTAAATAGCTGCAAGGTCAAAACCGGTTGCCAAAAGTCATCCCCGGTGTCAAACTTTAAGTTAGCCATAGCCGGCGTCCACGGACAAATTTCTATAACTTATGCAACATGGGGGGATCAATGCTAACGTTCAGGATGGTTCTAGCTGCCTTTTGTCTCGCAATTCTCATGGCAATATCAAGTCTTATCGCGATATCGACGGTCAGCCAG
>DATJTB010000152.1:0-14619 GCA_035503795.1 Methylocella sp. | reverse complement strand
GCTGCGGCGCATCGATAAGAAGCTGCGCGAACGCGAAAGGCTGGCCGGCCGTTATATCGAGATGTTAGGCTGTGTTCCCGGAGTCAAGATTCCGGCTTCAAGGCCGAACACTCTTCATGCGCGACACCTGTTCCCGGTCTTCGTCGATGCTGATGAACGAGACCGTTTGATCACCGAGTTTAATGCGCGTCACATCGGGGCCGTGGTTAACTACCGCGCAATTCATCTACTGAAGTACTTCAGAGAGACGCTCGGATACCGCGCCGGCGATTTTCCAATCGCCGAAAAAATTGGCGCTGAGACCATATCACTTCCGTTTTATCCAACGATGCCGATTGAATTCCTAAATATCGTTGTGGAAGCATTGGCCAGCCTCCTCCCCGCAGCTTTGTCAGTGTCCGCTGACGACCGGCCACGCACAATTGCTTAAAGCATGATTTCCTGCACGCTATGTGTGATCTTGGGGGCTAAGATCGGATGAAAGCGCACGAGCCGGATGATTCAATACGGCTGATGATCGCCTTGCCGCTCCGACAATGGTTCGGTGGCAATGATTGGGAGAATGCACTCACGATCGTCGAATCGCTCAAGCCCCATATCCCTCACATGTTCCTGTTCGACTGCGACATTTATATGTACGGAGCCGAGCGGGAATTTGCTTCCCACGTGGCGGCGGCAAGAAAGTTTCGGCCAAATGTTTGTTTGTCATTGCCCAACGCCATTTATGGCATGCTTCTGGGCAAACGTGACTACTACAACTGGTACTCCAAGAAGAAGACTCTCTGGGAGCATCTCAGGTCCTTCAAATCCCCGACACCTCAGGGCGATATATTCGCTGGCGAGTTCGGCATGCCGCTGATCATGCTCTGGGATCATCTCATTATGCACGCGCCGCAATTTTCGATCGGATCTGACCCGGTACCTCGGTCAAGGTCTCGCCCCGGGTGTCTTGAAATGCTGACCAGGGCTGTCAATGCCGCCCAGTTTGTCCATTATGTTCCGGATTCGGGGCATATCGAAGTCTTCGAGCGCCTGGAGTTATGTCAACGCGGTCTTCTGCAAAGGTATACAGTGCCGGCTCATGATGTTTTCTTGAACGAGCCTGTCCTGTCGCACGATGAATTGATAACGGATCGTGTTCTGTTTGCCGGCAATTTGAACTCAAGTCGGGTGATGTCAGCTTTCGGTGACGATCCGATTGTGGCGGAGGTCAGGGACTATGTGACAAGTATAAAGTGCAAGGAATGGAAGACCGCCGCTTGGTATGCCTACGAAGATATTGCTTCGCAAAAGGCTGCAGCGGGGATTGCCGAACTGCACCCCGATCATTCATTCTTTTGGTCGCTTGGCCGTGAGCTGATTACAAATGTTGTGACGACGGCATTTAGGACAACTGTCTTTAAGTCACTTGGATGTCCAATCGACCTTTACGGCGGCTTCACCGATCCGGATTACGTAGCGGCTCTGAACCGTACCGGTCTGGTCCGCTCGATGGGTAGTGTCCCTCTTGAAAATCTCGGCAGTATCTATGCGCGTTACCAGTTTTCAATAGACATTACGCATACGCCCTTCATTAGAGGCAGCAATGCGAAAGTGTTGGACTGCTTCGCAGCGGGGGGGTTTATGTTCGTCGATTGGAAGGAAGATTTGCGACAAGTGCTTGGAGAGATCGCGGAGGAATTTATGTATCGCTCTGCCGATGAGCTCAATGGCAAGATGGATGCTCTTAGACGTTGTCCGGCAAGACGGAAGGAGATTATCCAGGCGGTTCGTGAAAGAGTCTCTCATGACTTGAACCTCACGACGCTTTTGTTGGACATCATTCGCACGACGGCGCAACCGGGTGGTGTTGGTTAGAGCGCGTAAGAGCCGTGTGACCTTGGTGTTTTCTTGGTGTTTCCATTCTACTTCATCACAAAGGACACAAAGCTTGCACAAAGGACACGAGCACGCGCGCGCCGCTATTGAGCCCCTGACACGTCGGTGCGTCACGCCGTAACCGAGCTTTGGGGCGCACTGGAGGTTTGCTCCCCCTCCATCAAAGGCTTTTCGAAGGGCAGACTGCGGAGCGCTTCCAAATCGGCGCCCGGATCGTAAAGCGCCCGATAACCCGAGCTGAGATAGAGCCCCATGGCTTCCGGCTGGCGGCAGCCGGTGGTGAGATAGATGCGCCGATAGCCCTGGCGAAGTGCCTGGGCTTCGAGCTCGGCGAGCAACACGCGCGCGAGCCCCTGGCGGCGCAGATCGGCGCGCGTCCAGATGCGCTTGAATTCCGCCGTTACCTCATCATAGCGCTTGAAAGCGCCGCCGCCGATCGTCTCGCCTTCGCGCAGCATGAGCAGGAAATTGCCGGCGGGCGGCGCGAAGACCTCGGGCGGATAGCGGTCGATCTCGCCCTTCCCGCCTTCGGGCCCAAAGAAATCGCCATAGCGGACATCATATTCGCGGGCGAGATCCTCGAGCAACGGTTTGGCGCACGGATCGAGCGGCGTGGTGTAGAGGAAGTGATCCGCCATGCGGCCGGTGTTCATTAAGACAGGAAAGTTTCCGCGAGCCGCACCCAATTGACGGCGGCAGGCGCCAGGCTTGCGTCATTGAAGTCATAGTTGGGATTGTGCAGGCCGGCGCTTTCGCCATTGCCGACGAACAGGAACGACCCCGGCCGCGCATTCAGTAAGAAGGCGAAATCCTCGCTCGCGGTGCGTGGCGCAAAATGCTCTTCCACCTGGGGCTCACCGAAGGTCTCGATCGCCGCGGCCCGCGCCAATTCCGTCTCGGCCTCCGGGTTCATGACCGGCGGAAAGCCGAGCTGGTAGCGCACATCCGCGGTTGCGCCAAAACTCTCCGCCTGCGTCCGGATGAGCGCCGGAACGCGCTCTTCCAGAAGCTTGCGCGTCTCAGCTCGGTAGGCGCGCACCGTGATCAGCATCTCGACGGCTTCGGGGATGACATTGGCGGCCGCGCCGCCATGGATCGAGCCGACCGTCACCACCGCCATATCGAGCGGATCGACATGGCGCGAGACGATCGTCTGCAAGGCCGTGATCACATGCGCGCTCGCCACGATCGGGTCGATCGTCTCATGCGGCGCCGCACCATGCCCGCCTTTGCCGCGAACCGTGACATACGCCTGATCGACGGAGGCCATGGCTGGACCTATCACGAAACCGAAATGACCGGCCGGCACGCCCGGCCAATTATGCAGGCCGAAGATCGCATCACAGGGGAAGCGCTCGAAGAGCCCTTCCTCCAGCATGCGGCGGGCGCCGGCGCCGATCTCCTCGGCCGGCTGGAAGATCACATTGAGCGTGCCGCGAAACTCGCCCGCCTCGGCGAGATAGCGGGCGGCGGCAAGCAGAATAGTGGTGTGGCCGTCATGCCCGCAGGCATGCATCGCCCCCGGATGGGTGCTGGCATAGGGCAAGCCCGTCGTCTCGCTGATGGGAAGGGCGTCCATATCGGCCCTTATGCCAAGGCTCCTCGGTCCATTGCCGCGCCGCAGAGTCCCGACGACGCCGGTTCCGGCGAGGCCACGCGTCACCTCATAGCCCCAGGACGCCAGGCGCTCCGCGACGATCCCGCTCGTGCGCTCTTCCCGGAAGGAGAGCTCGGGATGGCGATGGAGATCCTGGCGCAGCGCGATGAATTCCTGGACGAAACCGGCGATGCCTTGCGCCACCGCCGCGGCGCGCCCAGCTTGGGTATGAACTGGAACCGTCATAAAGCGACGCTCCCTTTTTTCCTCGTGACCGGCGGGCGAGGCGCTCGCATCGTGTCCCGTGCCACGGAAAATCAAAGCAAGCGACACGCCTAATATATGCAATATAGGCTTTTTCCAGTTGATTTGTTGAAGACCTTCTCCCGCGCGGCAACGCCCTAGGGCGTCCGGAAGAACGCCCGTCTTTCGATGGCGGGAGAAGGGGTTTTACCTTTCCCAACCGAGCATCTTGGCGACCATCTCCAATTCATCGAATGTCCGATAGCCGATGATCAATTCCCCGGCCTCGCCTTGCCCGTGCTTGATGGAGACATCCAAACCAAGCGCGTCGATGAGGGTTTTCTCAAACATCCGGACGTCGGGAGACTTCACTTGCGGCGTTGGCTCGGCTGGCTTGGCGTGAGGCTCGTCTCTTGAGTCCTGTTTTCCATTTTCTTTTCCCTTTCCCTGTCCTTTTCCCTGGGGCTTGCCGGATGGCCAAGCCTCGGCCTGGCGCACGGAAAGGCCCTTGGCAATGATCGCCTGGGCCAAGGCTTCGGGATCCTCGGCATTGAGGAGCGCGCGGGCATGGCCGGCCGAGATCTCGCCGTTGGCGAGCAGTGCCTTGACCGGCTCGGGAAGCTTGAGGAGCCGCAGACTGTTGGCGATGTGGCTGCGGCTCTTGCCGAGCTCCTTGGCGAGCTCGACCTGCGAATAGTTGAACTCATCGAGCAGTCGCTCATAGCCCGCCGCCTCCTCGAGCGGGTTGAGATCGGCGCGCTGGATGTTCTCGATGATGGCGAGTTCGAGCGCCTCGCTGTCATTGGCCTCGACGACATGCACCGGCACTTCATAAAGACCGGCATATTGCGCCGCCCGCCAGCGCCGCTCGCCGGCGATGATCTCAAAGTGGTCCGGATGGCCGGGGACCGGCCGGACGAGCAGCGGCTGGAGGATGCCCTTCTCTTTGATCGACAAAGTGAGCTCTTCGAGCAGCGCCGGGTCGAATGTGTTGCGGGGGTTGCGCGGATTGGGCCCCATATGTTCGATCGGGACCTTTTTGGGCCAACGCGGCGGAAGGGATGAGGCGCTTTGAGGCTGAGGCGGTGGTTGGTGAGTCTCGGTACCACCATACAAAGCGGCCAGCCCACGCCCCAAGCGCGGGCGGGGTTCATCACTGGGTTTTGCGGCTTTTGTCGTCATCGATCAAATCTCGCAATCGGGTTGGGAATGATCGACAAGGCGACTGCCGGCATCCGCGCGTCCTTCGACAAGCTCAGGATGAGAGCGGGGATCAAGACGCCTGCCGAGGACGCGCACCGCTTTTGGATCCCCGCTTCCGCGAGGATGACAACCACGGCCAGATGCACAATCAAACTCAACATCACTTCTCCATTCAAATGGAATGATTGGCGCAGGAAGTCTCCCGCGATTTGCGGGACTTTCTCACGCCGCGCGGAACGTCCGCTCGCGCCGGATCACTTCCGAAGCGAGCTTCACATAGGCTTGCGAACCGCTGCATTTAAGGTCGTAGAGCAGGACTGGCTTGCCGTGCGAAGGCGCTTCGGACACGCGCACATTGCGCGGAATGACCGTTTCATAGACCTTGTCGCCCATGAAGCCGCGCACATCGGCGACCACCTGCGCGGCGAAGCTGTTGCGGGAATCAAACATCGTCAGGACGATGCCATGGATCGAGAGATCCGGATTGAAAGCGGCCCGCACCTGCTCCACCGTGTCGAGCAGCTGCGAGAGGCCTTCGAGCGCGAAGAACTCGCATTGCAGCGGCACGAGAACGCTGTTGGCCGCCGCCATGGCATTCATGGTGAGGAGATTGAGCGAAGGCGGGCAGTCGATCAGCACATAGGAGAAACGCTCACCTCCGGCTTCCGCGCCGGTTTCCTCCACGAGGGCCGCGAGCGCCTTTTTGAGACGGAAGGCGCGATCGGCCGAGTCGACGATCTCGAGTTCGAGGCCGGCGAGATCAATCGTCGAAGGGACGATCGAAAGCCCCGCGACGGCGGTTTCCTGCAAGACGGCCGCGAGCGGCGCGCCATTCGCCAGCACATCATAAGTGGAGAGTGTGCGTTTGTCCTTTTCGATGCCGAGCCCGGTCGAGGCATTGCCCTGTGGATCGAGATCGATGATCAGCACCCGCTCGTCCATCGCGGCGAGGGCGGTGCCGAGATTGATGGCGGTGGTCGTCTTGCCAACGCCGCCTTTCTGATTGGCGAGCACGAGCACGCGCATGGGCGATCCCGAAGCCTTTCTGACTAGAGCGTTTCCCGCTTCGATCGAAGCGGGAAACGCTCTACTTTTTGTTTGAGCATCGTATTTTTCCCAAAACCGGTTGCCACTTTTGGGTCCGATGCTCTAGCTTTTTGATTTGTCGCATTTTCTCAACGCGAACCGGCATCCACTCCGCTGGAAAATGCTCCAGTTCCGGCAGGTTGAATGAATAAAGGTGAAGGACCTTTCCTTGCACGACGAAGGCAGGGCCATCCAGAAAGGTTGAGAGCCCTGGGGTGGCGTCGTCATCCAAGCGCCTCGTCTTGACCTCACACACCCCCTCAATGCTGCAACCAAAACACCCAGGATCCGAGGACCGCGACGATCACGCCGGAAGCCCAGAACTTGTCCGGCCGGGACATCTCCGTTGAAAGAATAAAAAAAGAAATCCATAAGAGTACGATGGTCAACATCACCCGTGGGAGATAATAAAGCCAAGCAAATCTTGGTAAGTTGACCGGTCCCGGCGGAACAATCGCCAGATCTGGGCTGTAGAGCGGGCTGAATGTGATGAGCAGGAGTAGCCCGATCACAAAAAAAGCCAAGCCTACAATACCGGGTTTCATGAACTTGACCTCCCATTTATAGGTTTGTCTTTATCGGCCGTTATTTATAGCCTTTATTTATTGAAGCTCGTTGGATTGAGCCCTGATGGCTTTCGCCTGTTTCCTGTGATCGAGGCGAATCCATCCTTTTGTTCCTTCGCACCAGCAGCAGCCGAGCCATCGGATCGGTCTCACTCCTCAAAATCCTAACAAAATATTGATTCGCCGTTAAGGCTGTTAATTCCGCTTCAAATTGTTTTCCCTTGGGAAAAACGCCGGTCGCGCCCCGAAGCAAGAATTTTTCGGCATAGGCCACGAGCCGGTCGAGGGGCGCGAGCCCCCGCGCGCTCACCGCTTCGACAGGCGCTTCGAGGGCTTGCACGATCTTCTCGATTCGACCGCAATGGATCTCGATCGGGGCGTCGACCTCGCGCGCCACGGTTCGCAAAAAGGCGCATTTGCGCTGATTGGATTCGATCAGATGGACCTTGGCGTCCGTTTCTCCGGCAATCCGGATGGCGGTGACGAGGCCGGGAAAGCCGGCGCCCGAACCAAGATCGAGCCATCGCCGGGCGGCGGGCAAGGTTTTCTGGACCTGGAGAGAATCGGCGAAATGGCGGACCCAGATCTCTTCCGGCGAGGCCGGACCGATCAGATTGACCGCCCGCTGCCATTTGGCGAGCAGCGCCGCATAGATCGCCAAGCGCTCGAATGTGTCCGGCGGGAGCTCGGCGAGGAGCGGGTGGAGGGCGCTGCAATACTCTCGGAGGTCCTTGCTCATCCCGCTCTTGTCTGGCGCAGGCGGGCCGCGAGCAGCGTCAAGGCGGCCGGTGTCATGCCCTCGATGCGACTCGCCTGCCCGAGGCTTTTCGGCCGAAGGGCGATCAGCCTTGCGCGAATTTCGTTGGAGAGGCCGGGCAGAGCGGCATAATCGACGGTGTCCGGTATGACGAGGGACTCGTCGCGCCGAAAAGCCTCGATGTCGCGGCGCTGGCGATCGAGATAGACGGCGTATTGCGCGTCGATCGTGACTTGCCCGGCGATCTTTTCGGGAATGCGGCGCAACTCGGGCCAGATCGCCGCCAGCGTTTCGAGCGAGACCCCCGGCAAGGCGAGAAGGTCGAAGGCGCTGCGCCGGATCCCGTCGCCATTCACCTTGAGGCCCTGGCGGGAGGCTTCATTCGGCGTGAGTGTCAGGCTTTCGAGCATGGCTTTGGCGTCATGGAGGGCTCGGCTCTTCGCGGCAAAGGAATGCGCGCGCTCGGCCTCGACAAGGCCGAGAGCAATACCCCGCTCCGTCAACCGCTGGTCGGCATTGTCCGCCCGGAGAGAGAGACGATATTCGGCGCGGGAGGTGAACATCCGATAGGGCTCGCTCACACCCTTCAGGGTGAGATCGTCGACCATGACGCCGAGATAGGAATCGGTGCGGCTGAAGGTCTGAAGCGCGCTTTGGCCGGCCCGCAAGGCGGCATTGAGTCCGGCGATGAGGCCTTGGCCAGCGGCCTCCTCATAGCCGGTCGTGCCATTGATCTGCCCGGCCAGGAAAAGCCCCCTCACGGCCTTGGTTTCGAGGGTGGGATCGAGGGCGCGCGGGTCGATATAATCATATTCGATCGCATAGCCCGGGCGCAGAAACCGGACATGTTCGAGACCGGGAATGGTGTGGACGAAAGCGAGCTGAACCTCTTCCGGGAGGGCCGTCGAAATACCGTTCGGATAGATGGTCGGATCATCAAAGCCCTCTGGCTCCAGAAAGATCTGATGGCGCTCGCGCTCGCGAAATCGCACCACCTTGTCCTCAATGGAAGGGCAATAGCGCGGACCGACGCCGGAGATGGCGCCGGAATAGACGGGCGAGTGGTTCAGGTTGGCGGCGATGAGGGCATGGGTTTCGGACGTCGTTGCCGTGATGAAACAGTCTTTTTGGGTAATTTCGACCGCGCCCGTCAGGAAGGAGAAAGGCTCGGGCTCAGGGTCGCCTGGCTGGCGTTCGAGTCCGGCCCAATCGATGGTGGCCGCGTCAAGGCGCGGCGGCGTGCCAGTCTTGAGCCGGCCGAGCCCGGGTGTGAGGGCTTGCAGGCGCTCGCCGAGGCGGATCGCCGGGGACTCTCCCATGCGGCCGGCGGGAAATCGCCGTTCGCCGATATGGATGACGCCCCGCAAAAATGTGCCTGTGGTGAGGACCAAGGCGCCACAGCTCAGGTCTTCACCGGCCGCGGTCGTGATGCCGACGAGCCGATCCTCGTCGAGGCGAAGATCGGTCACCTCCGCCTCGAGGATCTGTAAGTTTCGCAGGTTTTGGAGAGCGGCCTGCATGGCCTGGCGGTAGAGCTTGCGGTCGACCTGGGCGCGGGGGCCCCGCACGGCCGGCCCCTTGGCCCGATTGAGGACGCGGAACTGGAGGCCGGCACGATCGGCGACCTGGCCTATCAGGCCATCGAGCGCGTCGATCTCGCGGACAAGATGGCCCTTGCCGAGGCCGCCGACGGCCGGATTGCAGGAAAGCGCGCCGATGGTCGAGATGGATAAAGTGATAAGGGCCGTTCTGGCGCCAAGGCGCGCAGCGGCGGCGGCTGCCTCACAGCCGGCATGTCCGCCACCCACCACAATGACGTCGAAGCTCGGTGCCATTTTAGAGCGATTCTAAAAATGTTTCACGTGAAACATTTTGGGTCCCGGCTTTCCTTCTGCCAGCGGCGCAAGGCAACCAGGGCCCATAGGCCTTCGAGCAAGCCAAAAGGCCAAGCCCCTTGCAGGAAGCCATAGGCCGAACCCAAAGCGCAGGACGCCGCGAAGCCCAATATGTACCAAGAGCTGCGGCGCTCCAGCGCATAAGTGATCAGCATGGCACTGACCGCGACGAGCCCGAAGAGTGTCAAGCCATCCATGGCAACGGCTTGCCAGAGCCGATCGCAATTGGCAATCGCCTTATTTTAGAACTGATCTAAAAACGTTTCACGTGAAACATTTTCTCGAAGAGGCCTATTTCCCGATACAGAAGCGGGAAAAGATCTCGCCCAAAATCTCCTCGACATCGATCGCGCCGGTGAGGCTCTCAAGGGCCGTTCGCGCGGCGCGCAAATCCTCGGCCAAAAGCTCGGCCGGACTTTCCGGATCGGCCAGGATCCGCTCCAGCGATTGAAGCGCCGACTCGCAGGCTCTCCGGTGCCGGGCCCGCACGATCAAGCCGGCGTGCCCATCCTTGAGCGTTTGGCGGGCGAAACCGGCCAGACGCTCGATCAAACGGTCGATATGGCGCCCCGTCGCGGCGCTGATCGCCAGCGTCCCGCATTCGGGCGCTCGATCCTCGCCCAAGAGATCGCTCTTGGTCAGGATTGGCCAGATTTCCGAGCTCGCAATGGCGGGCGGCAGGGGATGGGTCGCCTCGCTGAGCCAGAGGACAAGATCCGCCGCTTCGGCTTTTTCCCTGGCGCGCGAAACACCGATGCGCTCGACGGCCTCCTCGGTCTCGCGCAAACCTGCCGTATCGATCAAGGTGACTGGGTACCCGTCCAGATCAAGATGGACTTCCAGCGCATCCCGGGTCGTGCCGGCAAAGGGAGAGACGATCGCCACCTCACGCCGCGCCAAAGTGTTGAGAAGCGTCGATTTGCCGGCATTGGGCGGCCCCGCGATGACGATCGTCAGCCCCTCCCGCAGCCGTTCCGCCGTCGACCCCGCCACAAGTTCTGCCTTGAGCTCAGAGCAAAGTACCCCGACGCGCCCGGCCATCCTGCCCCGACCCTCCCGCGCCACATCCTCTTCTTCAGGGAAATCGATCTCCGCCGACAATAAAGCCGTGGCCTCCGTCAGGGCCTGCCGCCATTGCGCGGCCTTGGCGCCTAGCACGCCCTCGGTTTGCCGCATGGCTTGCCGCCGCTGCGCCTCTGTCTCCGCCGCAATCAGATCGCCGAGACCTTCGGCTTGGGCGAGATCGAGCTTGCCATTCAGCAAGGCCCGACGCGTGAACTCGCCGGGCTCGGCCGGCCGAGTGCCATCGAATCGTGAGAGCGCCTCGATCATTGCGGCAAGGATAGCCCGCCCGCCATGAACATGGAACTCGGCATAGTCCTCCCCCGTAAAACTCTTCGGGGCCGGGCTATAGATCACGACGCCCTTGTCGATGGGGATCCCATCTGCCGGATTTTGTAGCTTGATAAGTGTGGCGAGGCGCGCGGCCGGCAGACGCCCTGTCAGTGATTTCAAAACGCGCGGCGTCGCCGGCCCCGAGAGGCGCAAGACAGCAATCGCCGCGCGGCCGGCTCCCGAAGCCACGGCAAAGATCGTGTCCGAATCCGCCGACATCATAACCGGCGTCTCAGTCGCATCTCATCAGCGATGTCAAGTCTTCAAAGCCTTTCAACACTTCAGCTAAAGACTGATTCATAAATTTTTACCATACAATACTTTTAATACTTGTTTAATACTTCCCATGGATAGATGAAAATATCCAGAGTTTCCGCGGCACACGCCGAACTGGCAAAGAGGTCAAGAGCGCCGCTTTACGTTCAGCGCAGCGGGAGTTTCTCATGCGTTCCCCGCGCGCTCAGCGCGGCGATGCTCGTGCGATCCAAGATCAGCGCCATGGCATCGCGCACATCGAGCATCAAATCCCGCACGCCGCAGGCATCTTCGTCCGGGCAGTCGTTGCATTTGTGATAGGCGGTGCGGCTGGCGCAGGCGATCGGCGCGAGCGGGCCATCGAGAATCCGGATGATCTGCCCCGCGGTGATCTTTTCGGCCGGACGGGCCAGATGGTAGCCGCCACCCTTGCCCTTCTTGCTGCTCAATATGCCGGCATTTCTCAGTTCGAGCAGAATGGCATCGAGAAACTTGCGGGGGATCTGATTTTGTGCAGCGATCTCGGCGGCGAGACAGGGTCCTTCAAATCGCGCCAGATGGATCATGGCCTTGAGACCATATTTTCCCTTGTTTGACAGCATGCGCTTCCATGTTGGGCCAGAGCCCGCGACGGCGGGTGCAAAAGGAGGGGATTGCGCCCCGGGATGGTCCCATCGCCGATTCGCTTGTACATCGCGATTCTTACTGGAGAAAATCCTCTACGGCAATTTGCCTCCTTAAAACGAAATCGTGCTTCGCATATGTCGGAGAAGGGGAGGAAGCGGTTCCTCCCGCGTTTGGCTCGCCGTTGGGTTTCGTGGTCGCCCCCTCGGCGGGCCTTGCTTTTGTCATCAGGCATGCGCAGCTGCCTTCGCGTCGATTCGTCCATCTTCTGAACGCAGGCAGGGCCAAAGCTTCAGGCCGCCGCGCCGATCTTCACGCAAGGCGCTCCCCGCACTTGCGCCAGCGCCTGCGCCACCACCTCAATCCCCGCCTTCGGCTGCGCCGCCTGCGTCGTCAACAGCCGCCGCCAGGCACGCGCACCCGGCCGGCCGCTGAAAAGTCCGAGCAGGGGACGCGTCATGACGTGAAGCGGCACGCCCTCGGCAAGGTTTGACTCGAGATAGGGCAGATAAGCCTCGATGCCGGCCTCCTGGGAGCACCCTGGCGCGGTCTCGCCGAAAAGGACAGAGTCCACATCGAGCAGGAGAGCCGGGTCCTGATAGGCGGCGCGGCCAACCATGACGCCGTCCACATGTGCGAGCTCGGCGTTCATTTGGGCGAAGGTGGAAAGGCCGCCGTTGAGCACGATCAAGGCGTGCGGAAACTGGCGTTTCAGCCGGCGTACGCGCTCATAATCGAGCGGCGGAACCTCCCGGTTTTCCTTGGGGGAAAGCCCATCGAGCCAGGCTTTGCGGGCATGCACGATCACAGCGTCGCAGCCGGCGGCAAGAACATGTTCAGCCATTTGCCCGAGCGCGGTTTCCGGATCCTGTTCATCAACGCCCGTGCGGCACTTGATCGTCACCGGGATTTTCACCTTGGCCTTCATCGCGGCAACGCAATCGCCGACGAGCTTCGGCTCGCGCATGAGGCAGGCGCCGAAAGCGCCGCTCGCCACACGGCTCGAAGGGCAGCCGACATTGAGATTGATCTCGTCAAAGCCATGCTCGGCGCCGATGGCGGCGGCTTCCGCCAATTGGTCCGGGTCGGAACCGCCAATCTGCAGGGCCAATGGATGCTCGGCGGCGTCAAAGCGCAGCAGACGGCGGCGGTCTCCATGAAGAATCGCACCGACCGCGAGCATCTCGGTGAAAAGCCGCGCCCGACGAGACAAGATGCGATGGAAGAACCGGCAATGCCGGTCCGTCCAATCCATCATTGGCGCCACGCAAAAACGCCACTTCGACATGTTCATTCTGCACGATGTCCAAAAAGGGTTGTCAGGCGGTTTCGGTCCGATGACCCTTATAAGTCGGT
This sequence comes from Methylocella sp., assembly GCA_035503795.1. GTDB lineage: Bacteria > Pseudomonadota > Alphaproteobacteria > Rhizobiales > Beijerinckiaceae > Methylocapsa. The sequence continues at coordinate 1,764 of DATJTB010000152.1, read as the reverse complement.
CCATCGTGCGCACCAAGACGCAACGCAGCAATATAGCGATCCGCGCCGGAACAGGAAACGACCCGGCATTGACACTAAACCAGAGAGGAAGCCGGCGCATGTGCTACTCTGGGCCATGAAGCCAATTTCTATTCTCGTCATCGATTGCGACCGGACGTCATCCGGCATGCCGTTGCTCTATCTCAGTTTTCACTCTGAGCTACCAGGACGTTGAGGACCTCCTGGCTGAGCGTGGCTTATTGTCGTCAATGAGTCGATGAGCAAGGCCCGCAGACCAACAACCGGGCGGAGATCTCGCATCGGCCGGTCCGAAGACGCGAACGAAAGATGCAAGGCTCCAAATCAGCCAAAACCGCTCATCGTTTCGTTTCGGCCCTTGCCGCGGTCTACAATGCATTCAATGTTCAGCGGCATCTGATCAGCTGTCCGACGCATCGGCGGTTTCGAACCGCGGCGCATCAAACCTACCGTGAGGCGACAGCTGCCGTATCATAAATTTGGACATCGGGGATGAAGCTTGGCGTCGTGTCAACGTGTCAATGCCGTTGACGATGATTTGCCATATCAACGAGGAATCACATTCGCTTTGCGTACGATTTTTCCTGACGACTTCTACGATTCCATGCTCACTCCCCGCTTCACTTCAAGCTTTTAGATGCGGTCCAAATAGGGATAAATCAGCCGGCGAAAGCCGATCGGAAGCCGTGCTTGCTTGGTGCCAGTAGGGGTAGGGCAGCGCCGGTGCGCTGACGGCATCGAGCCAGGCGCGTTCCTCAGTCGTAAGGACGACATCGGCCGCTCTAAGATTGTCCTGGAGCTGGGCCTCGGTCCGTGCACCTATTATCACCGAGCTCACAGCCGGTCGACCGATCAACCAGGCGAGCGCGGTGGAGGTGCCCGCCGCGCAAAGTCGATCCAATCACTTAGGAGTGGAAATCATGGAATTTCGTCGGGGGAAGCTCTGGTCGCGGACTGGCGAGGCTGGAGCGGAAGCCTCGACCAATCGACGTGGCGACATGAGAGAAACAGTGGGCGCCTAAAGGCCTTGCCCAGCTCTATTGAGGCGTACACACAGTGATTTCTGGGAAGCCTGACGCGGAACGACTCGTGGAGCGATTAAGCGTTTTCGCCACCCTGTCTGATGGCGTCTTGGATGAGCTGATGCAAAATTTTCCCGCTGCAGGGCTTGGTTAAAAAACCAATTGCCCCGGCATCCAAGGCACGCCGCTTAACCGTAGGATCTAAAAAGGCAGTCAGGAAAATGGTAGGGATTTGCAATCCGCGCTCAACCAAGGCTGTCTGCAACTCTATCCCGTTCATCATTGGCATCTGCACATCCGAAATCAAACATGCGGTCTCCGCCACGCCTTGCGACTGGAGAAACTCCTGTGCGGAGGCGAAGCTGTAAACGTCGAAGCCAAGCGACTTCACAAGATTCTCCGTTGCGGCCCGAACTGCGGCATCGTCCTCGACGATGGAAATGACCGGTCCTTTGCTCAACCGATAGTCTCCCTCACCCAACCTCCCGCAAGGTGCCGATGCGTGGCGTGGTCAAGTCTAACGTGACGCAAAGGATATAGTATTTTGGGTGCCAACGAACATCATACACAAGTCTTAACTTCCCTGCGAAGCCTCGCCTCGCACACCCAGCACTTCCGCCATTCGCACGAGCTCGGCCAGCGATTTCGCGCGCATTTTTTTCATGAGGCTGCCACGGTGGATCTTGACCGTGATCTCGCTGATTCCGATTTTGCCTGCGACCTG
>DATJTB010000151.1:0-11096 GCA_035503795.1 Methylocella sp. | reverse complement strand
CATCGCCGAAGAGATTGAGATTGCGATATGTATCCGAGGCGGCAGCGAAAGCGGAACCCTCCGGGAGTATCCGTGTCTGCGTCGTGAGTATGACGAGTCCCGCGCCCAGCACGACACCCAGCAGTAAAGGTATGACCTTGCGCATCATCCGCGAACCTTTTGCAATTCCGGCTTCGCCCACCATGGGCCCGGATCGATCGCCACCCCGTCTTTGCGAAATTCAACGTAGAGAATGGGCTGCGCGGCGCCGATGGAAATAGCCGCAGCCGTTTTGACGGATCCGTCGCCCATCGAGGCGACCGGCTCTCCTGCGAGAATGAATTGGCCGAGATTAACGTTGATTTTATCCATTCCGGCAAGAACGATATAATAACCTTGACCCGCATTAATGATCAAGAGTTGTCCATAGCTTCGATAGGGACCGGCGTAGGAAATCCAACCGTCGCAAGGAGAAATTACAAGGGCACCGGCCCGTGTGGAGATTAATAATCCTTTTTCCGTGCCGCCAAACCCGTCCTTGCTGCCAAACCCCCGTTGAAGCGTGCCATTGACCGGCAAAGGCAAAAGACCCTTGGTTTCGACAAAACTGGTTTCAGGCGCGAGCCTGGCTGGGTTCTTGAAGGGCGAGATATGTGACGCCGCATCTAAAGTCTGATTGTGCGCCTCATCAGCTTTGCGGGCAGCCTCGGCGCCGCGCGCGGCAGCGGCAACGTCCGCTTCCATGCGGGCAATGAGCTCCTTGAGCGTGCCCGCCTGTTTGGCGAGTTCCGCCGCGCGCGCGTTCTCGGCATCGAGCGCTTGCTCGGCGGTGGCGAGGGCCGATTGGCGGATCTTGATCAAAGCCGTCAGTCGCTGCCGCTCGGCGCGAAGCTTGCCGACGCCCTCCGCCAAGGTTTCGCGTTCGGTGGCGATGGATTGGCGCAACCGCAGGAGGTCCGAGAGATCCGAGGCCAGCGCTTCCGTTTCGCTGCGCATCTGGGGCAGAACGGCCCCAAGCAGCATGGACGTCCGGATCGCCGCGAGTATATCCTCAGGTGCCGCCAGCAAAGCGGGCGGCGGCTTGCGCCCCATTCGCTGCAACGAGGCAAGAATCTCAGCTATGACACCGCGGCGGGCCGTAAGCGAGCGCTTGATTGCGTCTTCCGCGCCGTTCAGCGTATCTAGTCGCGCCTCGATTTCGGTGATCTTCTGCTCACTTAGATTGACATTTTGGGTCGCCTCAAGAAGCGCTGTGGCGAGTTTTGCCCGGTCAACTTGGATAGCTGCAATCTCGGCCTCGGTCTGCCGGCGCTGCTGCTCTGCAGCATCGAGAGTGTCCTGCATGCCCCGGAGTTCCAGCCGGTGGTCTTTGAGTTCGGCGTTTTTCTCATCCAGGTTGGACGGTGCCACCGCGGTTGATTGGGCGCCAGCATGGCTCTCGGCAGAAAACGCAAGGCTCATGGCCAAGCCCGCGACGACAGCCGCGCATATCCGGTGAATATGGTGAATATTGAATGGTTTGGCCGAAAATGTCACGACAGCTTGCAAAAGTTGGGGAAAGAATCACGACAGTTCTTGGAAAAAGGCAGATAAAAATGGCACGGACACGGCAAGAAACGCGCGCGTGAAGAAAATTTATGCGCGATGATAGGGATGGGCGGAAAGGATTGTCATGGCTCGATAGAGCTGTTCGGCCGCCATGACTCGCACCAGTTGATGGGGCCACGTCATCCGGCCGAAGGAAACTGTGCAGGACGCTTCAGCCAGAAAATTCTCATCCAATCCATCCGGTCCGCCGATCACGCAGACGGCATTTACCAGTCCTTCATCTCTGGCACGCCTTAGCTCAACAGCAAAAGATAAGCTTGTCATCTCGGTGCCGTTCTCATCAAAGACCAGGACCGCCGTCCTTGGAGGTAACAACGTCTGAATAGCTTTCGCTTCTTCCCGCTTGCGGTCGTCCGGGCGCGTTGCCCGGCTTTCACCGGTTTCCCGCGATTCGATTGGGCTGAAGCCGATCGTCCGGCCAATGGCCGCGGCACGGTCAAGATAGCGCGTGGCCAACACGCTCTCAGGCCCGGATTTGAGCCGGCCGACACATAGGAGTTGGACGCGCATGAGGTGTTGGCGCAGCCTGCTCTTGGTCATGATGAATTGGATCGATTTGACCCTCATGACCATTCCATTGACTGAGCGTGTCGCCAGCTGCGGCTTCGCAATCTGATGCGCTCAGAGCTTGTCTCTAGAGCGGGATGAGCAAAAGTGTGAAGCGGTTTTGCGCGCGCATCCCGCTCAAAATGACGAGAATCGATCACGTCTCATGATTTTGGATCGACTCCGATCCAAAATCATCGTGATCTAATGCGGGATGAGCAAAAGTGTGAAGCGGTTTTGCGCTCGCATCCCCGCTCTCAATGACGAGAATCGATCACATCTCATGATTTTGGATCGATTCGACCCAAAATCATCGTGATCTCGAGGCCGTGGGTTCAGCCCCGGGAGGGCTCACCCGGCCGATTGGCACCCCACATTTTTTCGAGATTATAGAACTGCCGTACCTCGGGCCGGAAGATGTGAACGATGACATCCCCGGCATCCACCAGAACCCAGTCGCAGTTCTGCAGACCCTCGACCCGTGGGGCGGCAGCCTGACGGATCTTGAGCGTGCAAATTAGCCGCTCAGCAATCGCCCCGACATGAACGTTGGAGCGCCCGGTCGCGATGACCATTGCGTCGGCGAGTGTCGTTTTGCCGTGCAGATCGATTGACACAATGTTCTCGGCTTTGGAATCGTCGAGACAGGTCAAAATGTTTTGCACGAGGTGTCCGGCTTCAGGTTGCGAAAGGCCCTCTGCCGGTGTCAGCGGCGAAGTTACCGCTTCCGCTCCAACCGCGGGTATCAGTGGCTGATTCCTCCTTGACCGGAATAAGACCCGGTTCAAGCAAAAGATGCGGCAAAAGAACACAAATTTCAATAGGCGCGTTCGATGCTGCCGGTGGGGTCTTTGGCCCGCTCCGCAAGTTTGGCCCCGTCGGATACGCAAACCATATTCACCGGAGGCAGGTATCAAATATATAAATGCATAAAAAGCCAATTGTTCAAATGTCGAGCGTCATGCTGAAGTTCTCTTAAGCAATGATTTGTCAGATCAATAGTCTTGGTCGTGCTGATCTGAAAACGATGCTTGAGGATGTCTGTGGAGAGCCGCCTGTGCCGCGGCTAGCCTGGCGACAGGTACTCGGAAAGGCGGACAGGAAACATAAGTCAGACCAGTCTTGTGGAAAAACTCGATCGAAGTTGGATCGCCAGCCTGTTCGCCGCAAACCCCAAGCATCAGATCAGCCCGTGTTTGGCGGCCCCGTTTGGCGGCGATCTCAATTAATTCGCCGACCCCAGCCTGGTCGAGCGTCGCAAAAGGACGCGGTGGCTGAATGTTCTGGGCCGCGTACTCATTCAAGATAACGCCCGCATCATCGCGGGATAAGGCCAGACAGGTTTGGGTAAGGTCGTTGGTGCCAAAGGAAAAGAATTCGGCGCTCTCCGCGAGATCAGCCGCGCGCAGGCAGGCGCGGGGCGTCTCGATCATCGTGCCAAGGCGGTAGACGAAGCTCTCTTCGTTTTCGGCTGCGACCGTCTTAGCCAACTTTTCGATCCGCGTCTTGATCAAATCGAATTCGGTTCGGTCGATGATGAATGGGGTCATGATTTCGGGTTGCACCGCGCGACCAGTCTTGCGTTTGGCCGCGATCGCGGCCTCAAAAATCGCCCGGGCCTGCAGTTCAGTGATTTCGGGAAAGACGATTGCGAGCCGGCAGCCACGAAAGCCGAGCATTGGGTTGAATTGCTGGAATTCGGCTATGCGCTCAGTGAGTTTTCCGGAGGCAATGCCCATAGCCTCTGCCACCTCATCGATCTCTGTCTCTGAACGGGGCAGGAATTCACGCAAGGGGGGATCGAGCAGGCGGATCGTCACCGGCAGGCCGGCCATGATTTCGAAAAGCTCGGTGAAATCGGTTCGCTGCATCGGCAGGAGCTTGGCGAGGGCTGCGCGGCGGCCTTCCTCATCAGGAGCAAGGATCATTTCGCGGACCACGCGGATCCTTTCCCCCTTGAAGAACATATGCTCGGTACGGCAAAGGCCTATGCCTTCCGCGCCGAATCCTCGCGCCACATGTGCGTCGCGCGCCGTATCGGCATTGGCCCTCACCTCCAAGCGGCGGGCCCCGTCAGCCCAGCCCATGAGGACGGTAAACGCTTCGTCAAGTTCCGGCTGGCGCATGGAAACGATGCCCCGCATCACCTGTCCCGTCGTCCCGTCGACCGTCAACCAATCACCCTTGCGGAAAGTCTGATTGGCGACCGTGAGCGTTTCGTTCGCGTAATTGATGCGGAGTGTCCCGGCGCCGCAAACGCAAGGCTTTCCCATGCCGCGTGCAACGACGGCCGCATGCGAGGTCATGCCTCCGCGTGTCGTCAGAATGCCTTCCGCTGCCGTCATGCCCAGGATATCTTCAGGGCTGGTTTCGACGCGCACCAATATCACCTTGCGCCCAGCGCTCTTCAGCTGCTCGGCTTCGGTTGGGTCGAAGACGATTTCACCGCTGGCAGCACCGGGGGAAGCCGGCAGGCCGGTCGCGATGACGGTCCTTGGCGCGCTCGAATCGATGGTTGGATGCAGCAGTTGATCGAGTGAAGCAGGTTCGATTCGCTTGATCGCCTCGGCCTTGTCGATCAAGCCTTCCATAGTCATCTCGACCGCGATCCGCAATGCAGCCTTGCTGGTGCGCTTCCCTTTGCGGGTTTGCAGCATCCAGAGTTTGCCGCGCTCAACCGTGAATTCAATGTCCTGCATATCACGGAAATGCCTTTCAAGCTGGTCGGCGGCCTTGGTAAATTCCGCGAAGACTTCCGGCATGGCGGCTTCCATCGATGGTTCCTGCGCCCCAGAGCTCAAACGGGCAGCCTCAGTCACGTACTGAGGAGTCCGCAGTCCCGCGACGACATCTTCCCCCTGCGCATTGCGCAAGAATTCGCCGTAAAGAGCCTTTTCTCCAGTCGATGGGTTGCGGGTGAAAGCGACACCCGTGGCTGAGGTCTCATCCATATTTCCAAAAACCATGGCTTGAAGCGTCACGGCCGTTCCCATCTTTTCGGGAATGGAATGCAGCCGTCGGTAGCTCACGGCGCGCGGGGTCATCCAGGAATCGAACACGGCGCGGATCGCGTACCAAAGCTGTTCACGGGGATCCTGCGGAAAAGGCCTCTGCGAGTTGCGATTGATTTGGGACTTGTAGTCGGAAATCAATTTTCGCCAGTCTGCAGCCGAAAGATCCGTATCGGAGGAGATTTCGCGCCTTGCCTTGTAATATTCCAAAATCTCCTCGAACAAATGGTGCTCCACGCCAAGCACGACGCTGCCGAACATTTGGATGAAGCGGCGATAGGAATCATAGGCAAATCGGGCGTCGCCAGAACTTCGCGCCAAAGCCTCGACGCTGACATCATTGAGGCCGAGGTTCAGTACCGTGTCCATCATGCCAGGCATTGAAATTTTGGCCCCTGACCGGGCTGAGAGGAGAAGTGGGTTTTCCTGTGCACCAAAAGAGCATCTTGCGGCGCGGCTCAGATCAGCGAGCGCGGACTCGACTTCATCGGCAAGACCTTCAGGAAATCGCTTTCCATTTTCATAATAATAGGCACAAACCTCGGTCGTCACCGTGAAGCCGGGCGGCACAGGCAGCCCCAGGCGCGCCATTTCAGCGAGGTCCGCACCCTTGCCACCAAGGAGGTCTTTCAGGCGGCTATGACCTTCGGCCGTGCCGTTGCCGAAACCGTAAACCCATTTTGCCATCACCGACCCATCATGCGGTCCAGGGGAATTGTGATCAGTCGAAAGAGCCCCCCGTGTAACTAAAGCCTCGGACTCCTACTTTTTATTGGGCTTTATCGGGCTAAAGGAGGCATCCCCTGGTGTCCACTCCAAAAATAAATGGATGCAAGCCGACGAATGAAACAATAAACTCCGACGTTCATCAGATAAAAAGAAAATGTAGTCTATGAACGGAGGATCGAGAAGCATTTTGTAACTATCGACAAATAAATTTTACTAATACCATAAAATAGGAGTTAAGCGATCTCAAATTTGATTATTCTTTTTGTGATTTTGAAAAAAATTTTGATGACTGAATTCTATCTGGTCCTTCCCTTTGGAAGTAGGATGAACATATGAGAGTACCAATAACATATTCAATCCTCTTCGAGGGCTTTGGTGGTGGTCGGCAAAGAGACCGTCAGCCTATCCAGTGAAGAAGACCGCGCTGCGCATGTCTACGAGCCGACACCTTCCCATTGTCCGCAAGCGACTCAACTGTTGTGCAAATATCGCACAGGACATGAAAAGACACGGAATTGGACGTTTGGAAAGGGTCTGCGTTGCGGTCACCGTTCTTGTTCGCTATTCACGAATCTGACAAGAACGGCTTCCAGGAACTTAATCTCGGCAAAAATTCATCCAATTGATATGACTGGGTTTTCAATTGCACCCCGGCTGGAAAGCTTGTTTCGAGAGAAGAGGCGCGCGTGACACCTTCCAAAACACCCTTGCTCGACACTATCGCTTCTCCGGCCGATTTGCGCCGTCTGGAAGAGACGGCCCTTGCCCAACTGGTGGATGAGTTGCGCAGAGAGACAATCGATACGGTGTCGGTCACGGGCGGTCATCTTGGGGCGGGCCTAGGGGTCGTCGAGCTCACGGTCGCTTTGCATTATATTTTTGATACGCCGAAGGACCGGTTGATCTGGGATGTCGGGCATCAAGCCTATCCGCACAAAATTCTGACCGGACGCCGGGACCGAATCCGGACTCTACGCCGCGGCGGTGGGCTTTCGGGTTTCACCAAGCGCGCGGAAAGTGAATATGATCCCTTTGGTGCGGCGCATTCTTCGACATCGATCTCAGCGGGGCTTGGGATGGCTGTCGCCAATCGCTTTTCCGACTCGAAGTCGAATGTCATCGCGGTGATTGGCGATGGTGCCATGTCGGCTGGCATGGCCTATGAGGCCATGAACAATGCGGGGTCCATGCATTCACGCCTGATCATCATCTTGAATGACAATGAGATGTCGATCGCCCCCCCGGCCGGTGCGCTTTCGGCCTATCTGGCGAGGCTCGTGTCAGGCGGGACCTATCGCTCCGTGCGCGAGACCGCCAAGCAGCTGGCAAGGCATTTGCCCAAATTCCTCTATGACCGGGCCCGCAAGACAGAGGAATTCGCGCGGAATTTTTGGGCCGGCGGAACCCTGTTCGAAGAACTCGGCATTTATTATGTGGGGCCGATTGACGGCCACAATCTCGATCACCTCTTGCCGGTGTTACGCAATGTCCGGGATTCCAATAACGGACCTATTCTCGTTCACGTGGTGACGCAAAAGGGCAAGGGCTATCCCCCAGCCGAGGCTTCTTCGGACAAGTACCATGGTGTCAACACCTTCGATGTCGTCACCGGCGTGCAGGTTAAGCCCAAGGCCAACGCGCCTTCCTATACACATGTCTTTGCCGACGCCCTGATAGTCGAAGCAGGGCAGGACGACAAGATCGTCGCGATCACCGCCGCCATGCCGAGCGGCACCGGCCTTGATATTTTCCAGAAGACCTTTCCGGAGCGCACCTTCGATGTCGGCATCGCCGAACAGCATGCGGTGACTTTCGCTGGTGGGCTCGCGACGGAGGGCTACAAGCCTTTCTGCGCGATCTATTCGACCTTCCTTCAGCGCGGCTATGACCAGGTGGTGCACGACATAGCGATCCAGTCGCTGCCGGTGCGCTTCGCGATTGATCGGGCAGGTCTTGTCGGAGCGGATGGCGCAACCCACGCCGGCTCTTTTGACATTTCTTTTCTCGGCATTCTGCCCGGCATGGTGGTGATGGCGGCCGCCGACGAAGCCGAACTTGTTCATATGGTGGCAACGGCTGCTGCCTATGATGAGGGACCAATTGCCTTTCGCTATCCGCGCGGCGAAGGGGTGGGCGTCGATTTACCGGCAAAGGGTCGAATTCTCGAAATTGGCCGCGGCAGAGTGCTGCGCGAAGGCAGCAAGGTGGCGATTCTGTCGCTTGGAACGAGACTTGCCGAAGCGCTCCGGGCAGCCGAGGATCTCGCGACCTATGGAGTGTCAACCACGGTTGCCGATGCACGCTTCGCGAAACCGCTGGATCAGGAGCTCCTGTTCCAGCTTGCCGCAGATCATGAGCTGTTGCTCACGATCGAGGAAGGCTCCATCGGCGGCTTCGGTTCCTTTGTCATGCAGATATTGGCGGAAGAAGGGGTACTCGACGGCTGTGGCTCTCGGAGCCTGAAATTCCGCTCCATGGTGCTTCCGGACCGTTTTCTGGACCAAGACAAGCCAGAAAGACTCTATGCGGCGGCTGGGCTTGACGCGAAAGGCATAGTCGCCAAGGTTCTCGCCACTTTGGGGCGCGACAGCGAGGTTTTGAGCAGCAAAATTGCCTGAAGACCAGTGACGCCGCGAAGTGAGGTTCCAAGAACCCTTGCCTGAATCGCCGCGCAGCGCGCAAGTTCCCTCCCACGTCGCGCGCATTGTCCTGCGCCGACACGGCAAAATGTCAGGATGATGGCCTTCGCATCTTTATGCTTGCGCGTTCGGTGCGGCTTTGGCGGCAAGTTCAGTCGAGGCGTTGGTATTTGGCTCTTCGGAGTCTGTGGGTCTGGATGGTTCGGTCAGGCCTTGCGAATACGCGTCGGCGTCCACGGAACTTTCATGTTCGGGTGGTGCGATAGCCGGACGCGGTTTTTCGATCAGAATGGGCGACTCTTCCGCGCTCAGGATAGGGCGGAAAATGGCGTCTTCTGACGCGCTGTCAGAACTCAGCCACTCATCCGGCTTGCGCCAGGCAAAAGCGTCGAGCTTGCCGGTCACCGGTGAAGCAGGCATCCAGCGATTTGAGATGACGCTTCCGGCGACCCAGGCGGCGTCGCGAGGCGCGCGTGTTGCGCGGGCGAGCCAATCGCGGGCAAAGCCTGAGGCGCCATGTTCGGCATCCTCGATCTCGGCCATGACGAGGCACATTCTTGCTGTTGGCCGCTCCTCCGCTTGGATCAAAGGCAGCATGGTCTCTCGCGCGGTTTTATAGTCACCTGCCGCAATCGCCGCACTGGCCAATGCCAAGCGGCTTTCTGGATCACGCGGGGCAAGCTTCATGAAGACGCGGGCTCGCGCGAGGCGCTGGGCATGCGATTCATCTGGGTGCAGATCGAGGTAGGTCTTGGCGAGGTCAGGATGGGGCGCCAAAGGCCAAGCCGTTTCAATCATTTTTGCAGCTTTGCGGTTGCCACCTTTGCTAGACTGCAGTCTTGCGGCGAGCGCGACGGCCGGAACGAGATCGGGAGCCCGCTTGACCGCGGAGCGGGCCAGGCGCAGCGCTTCATCCGGATCGCTCTGTTCGATATCGAGAGCAAGTGCCGTAGCGAGCACGGCCCGCTGCCGGTCCCTCACCGGCCGGTCAATCAAATCGGCACTCTTGTCGAGCGCAGACAAGGCCCCCGCCCAATCCTTGGCCGCAACATATTTCTCAAGCACCGCGGCGGCCGACCAAGGCAAGGCGCCAAGATTGTGGGCGGAGCTTGCATAATGATGTGCAGCCGCGAAATCGCCATGCCGGTGGGCATGCGCATGCAGGCCACGGAACCCGAGGAGCCGTGTATCGTGGCGCTTGGTCATTTCCTTAAAGGCAGCTTCGACAGCCTGATGATTGCCAATGAGCTGGGCGGCTTCGGCCCGCAACAGGAGAGCCAGCGGCTCCCCTGGAAGGAATTTTTGCGTTTCCGCAGCCGCCTTGGCGGCCAGTTTGGCGTCGCCGGTCCCCACCGCAATGAACCCCCGCGAAAGGGCTGCGTAACCTTTTTCCCGGCGGCGCACCTGACTTGCCCGCGTAAGACTAGGGGCAAGCCCGAATATAAAGCGCAGCAGGTTCCAAATGATCGTCAAAACGATGGTCAAGGCGAGGACAACGCCAAGTGCAACCAAGACCGACGTCTTGACCTGGTAGCCTTCCCAGGTCAGCAAAATCTCGCCAGGGCGGTCGACGAGCCAGGCTAGACCAAACGCCAGAGCGATGAGGAGCAGAAAGTACAGAGGAACACGAAACATGTTTTTCTCGCCGAGGGCTTCAATCAGGTCTCAGCTTGAGACGGTTGATCAGGATTTGCCCAGGGCTGCAACAGCCTCAGCCTCAATCGATCGGGCAGCTGCCAGGGCCTCGATCCGGGCCTTCAAGGCCGCTCCAAAATTCTCCGCTATCGATTCGGCCGAGGTGGGCAAATCCGTCCAGGCTTTGTATGCGGTTTCGAGATCGTGATCTGCGAGTGCTTTGCCAATGCGTTCGACTAGAGTGTCAAGATCTGTCCCGCCCGTCTTGTGGACATGTACCAGCTGTTTGGCATGACGGGTTACGCGGTCGAGAAAATTCTCCTCCTCGTTTGCCGCATTGTCGGTTGCGAGGATTTGCGGGGCCAGCGCGGCAAATTGGGCAACGAGTTGCCGCTCGCTTAAAAGATCGGCCCCCCGCAACGAAGCGAGGGCATCCGCCGGAACACCCAGGCTTTCGAGCACGGCAAGCTCGTCAGTGAACGGCCTGCCGCTTGCCAGCTTGAGGAGCAGGCTTTGCGCCACAATCGCCAACGTTTGAGCGCGGGCGATCTGCGGCAAAACGGACGGTTTTTCCAGCCGCCGTTCCTTGGCCCTTTGCGTGGCTTCAAGTGCTGTCAGCTTTTGTTCGAGGTTCTCAAGCCTGGCTGAGAGCGGTCCAATATCCGGCGTTTCAACCCTTTCTTGCTGCGAAGGGCTTGGTGAAGACTCAGCTGCAGGTGCTTTGGCAGATAGGCTGGTTTGCAAATCAGCGGCCGCCTGTTGCGCGGCCGACTCGGCCGCGGCCACACGCGTCTCCACTACTGCCAAAGCTTTGTGCGCGGCGGCCGTGGCGGCATCCGTCTTGTTTTCGAGCGCGTTGAGCCGGCCGGTCAGATCCGTGATCTCTTTGTCGGCAGCGGGATTACGCCCTGAGGCGTCAATATAATGCAGGGTAAAGGAACCGCCAAAA
>DATJTB010000150.1:0-3877 GCA_035503795.1 Methylocella sp. | reverse complement strand
AAACATTTTGAAGTTCGAAGCCGGGCCCGCCGCGCTTGACGGCGAGCGGCTCACTTCATGCCGGCGCGTGGATTATAGGGCTTTTGGCTTTCCCATTTGCGCATCAGGCTCTGGAGTTCGGCATCCTCCTCCTCGGGCAGCATGATCTTGAGGGTGACCAAAAGATCGCCTTTGCCCCCGTGCGGGTTTGGCAGGCCCTTGCCGCGCAGGCGCAGTGTACGGCCGCTATTCGAGCCATGAGGAATGGTGAGCTCGACCGTGCCGTCGAGGGTCGGGGCCGTGACCTTGGCGCCAAGCAGTGCCTCATAAAGGGTGACCGGCAAATCAAGCTTGAGATCAGGGCCCTCGACCCTGAAAAAGGGGTGCCGAGCGATCTCGACGCTCACCAAGGCGTCGCCGGGCTCGCCGCCGAAGGGGCTCGGTTGGCCCTGCCGTTTCAAGCGGATCTGCTTGCCGCTTTCGATGCCGGCCGGGATCGTCACATCGAGGGTGCGGCCGGTCGGCAGCGTGACCCTCGCGGTCGTGCCCTTGGCTGCCTCGGCGAGGTTGATCGTCACCGCAGCCGTCACATCCTCGCCGCGCGGTGCCGGCTCTGGACCATGTCCGGGCCGGCGGCGACCGCCCCCCGTAAAAAGATCGGCGAAGACATCATTGAGACCTTCGGCTCCGGGATGGCCACCGAAATTGAATTCGAAATGCTGAAAGCCAGGGCCGCCCGCCGTGCGCCGGCCAAAGCCGCCGGGCCCCTCGGCGCCAAATCCCTCAAAACCGTGGAAACGCGGCTTGCCCTCCGCATCGATTTCGCCCCGGTCGAAGGCGGCGCGCTTCTTCTCGTCACCAAGAATTTCATAGGCGGCATTGACCTCGGCGAATTTCTCTTTCGCCTTGGGGTCCTTGCTCTGATCGGGATGGAATTTCTTGGCCAGCTTCCGGTAGACCTTCTTGATCTCGTGAAGGTCGGCGGATTTCGGAACTCCCAAAACCACATAAGGATCGCGCATTCAAAAGTCCGATCTGGATCACGGTGATTTTCGATCCGGGCGATCGCAAATCATGAAACGTGATCGATTTTCATCGTTTAGAGCACCGGATTGGCGAAAACCGGCATGGCTTTTCGCACTTATCGCACTCCGATTTCGCCTGCCCCAGGCCGGCCGCCCGCATCTCTTCCTTGCCAAATTGGGACGAGGGCGAGCCTGCTGCAAGGCTTTTTTGCGGAAATCAGGCGCGACCTCGCGGATGCTTCAAGTTTTTTTCCAAGGTTTGGCCTCGGCAATGACCCATTCGCCATCCTTGTCGGCACAGGCGGTGCCCTGGAGGGTCTTCGCATCGCCTTTACGATTGACCTCGGCCAGGAAAACCCGGCAGATCTCCGCATTCTGCGGATAGGCCATGCCGACCGGTGTGAACGAACCCCTATTGCCGGAGTCCGGATTGTCCCAACCCACAACGGAGCCGTTGCCTTGCGGGTCGAGCGCGGTCGAGAGGGCGGCTTTGGCCCGGCGCCAGTCCTCGGCATCAAGCAGATTGGCTATGGTCGGCTTGGGTATGGCGCCGGTCGCATCGTCATGCGTGGTGACCAAGGGAGCAATCGGAAAGGACATGGAGCAGCCCGCCAGGGCCGGCGGGACAAGAGTCCCAAGGCATGATAGCGCCAGCCGATGGGCGGCTAAGGGATGGAAAAACCGCGAGTTCTCGAAGGCCCATCTGGAAATCGCCGCACCGAATGAATATCGATAGGTGGAGCGGGAGCGATCCATGATCACGTCTTGTCGGCTCGTGAAAATTTACCGATTCGAAATGTTGAGAGCGGGACGCCGGCGCACCTTTCGCCTCCCGCCTCCCAAGGAGCATTACGGTGGACGAGTTAAGGAGTCGTGACTTTATCGAGGCGGAGGAGCCTTTCGACCTCTTCGCCGATTGGTTCGAGGCGGCCCGAAAGAGCGAACCCTCCGACCCGGACGCCATGGCGCTTGCGACCGTCGATCCTTCCGGCCTGCCCAATGTGCGGATGGTCTTGCTCAAGGCGGCCACCCCGGCCGGCTTTGTATTCTATACCAATTCGGAAAGCGCCAAGGGCACGGAACTCGCGGCCAATATGCGGGCGGCGGGCGTGCTGCATTGGAAATCGCTGCGCCGGCAGATCCGCCTGCGCGGGCCTGTGAGGCTCGTCGCCCCAGCCGAAGCCGACGCCTATTTCAAAAGCCGCCCGCTGCAGAGCCGGATCGGCGCTTGGGCGAGCTGCCAATCGCGCCCGCTCGAGAGTCGCTTCGCCCTGGAAACGGCAGCCGCCCATTATGCCGCCAAATTTGCGTTGAGCGAGATGCCGCGCCCGCCCTATTGGCAGGGCTATAGAATAGAACCGCTTTATCTCGAATTCTGGTCGGAGGGGGCGTTTCGCCTGCATGACCGGCTGGTCTTCCGCCGAGAAACGGCACAGGACGGCTGGTCGAAGGAGCGGCTTTACCCATGAGCCTGCCCCCGCCCGCTTCTCAGCCGTCGGCAAATGCGGAAGCGGCCGCGAGGCTTTATCCCGCGCACCCTCATCTTGCCGTGAGCGTCGCTGTTTTCCGTGCTGGACGTGTTCTGCTGGCGAGGCGTGGCCAGCCACCCCATCTCGGCGCCTTTTCTCTGCCGGGCGGTCTTGTCGAGGTAGGTGAAACGCTTGCAGCCGCGGCGCTTCGCGAGCTGCGTGAGGAAGTGGCGGTTGAGGCGCGGATCACCGGTTTCAATCAATGGGTGGAATCGATCGAGCGGGATGCGGCAGGTCTTGTCTGCCGGCATTATGTGATCGCGTCCTTCACTGGTGTTTGGCTCAGGGGGGAGGCGCGACCCGGTCCGGAGGCCGGCGAGATTTTATGGGCTTTGCCGGCCGATCTCGATTCCCTCGAAACAACGGCCGGTCTCGCCTGCATCGTCCGGGCGGCGGCCCTATCCATGCGGCAGGCCGCGGATGGCGCAGCCTTTCGCGGGCCGGGAGGAAAAGCAATTTGATTCCGCATAGACCTCGATTTGCACGAGCTCCCCTGGTTCTAGTCCTGGCTGTGGGCATGGTGGGGCTTGGCCTCTCGGCCCATCCGGCCAAGGCGCAATTCGAATGGCTATTCGGCCATCCCTCGCCGCCGCCCGCGCCGCCCGCCGCAGCTGCCCCAACGTCTCCCTCAGCGCAGGCCAAGGCGAAGAAAGGCAAGACGGCCAAGGCGAAAAAGTCGCAAAAGCCAGCTGGAGTGAAACCCGCGACCCCTGGCGCGGAGGTTGACGTGCCGGCCCCTTACGATCCGGAACTTCTGCGGCTCGCCGAAATTCTCGGCGCCCTTGCCTATCTGGACGGGCTTTGCGCCGTCAGCCCATCTCCCCTTTGGCATGACAAAATGCAGGCGCTCATGGAAGCGGAGGCCCGGACGACCGCCCGGAAACAGCGGCTCGCGGGGAGCTACAATCGCGGTTTTCATGACTATGAGCGCAGCTATCATCTCTGCACGCCCAACGCCCAGCTGGTGATCAGCCGCTTTCTGGCCGAGGGCAGCAAGCTCGCCGAGGACCTCGTCGGCCGCTATGGCGCGTCCTGAACGGGAGAGCAGGTTACCGAGCCGTCAGGAGCGCGACCACCAGCGCCAAAGGCTAATCTTTCCGGCGCGAAGAGGGGAAGCGCAAAGCCTAAGCGGTTTTGCTTGGATCCCATCGATCCTCTTGAATGCCGTCATGGACTTCCGCGAGGACGACGCCCTCGACCCATTTGAAGGGGGCCGCATCGTCCGAGCATTTGATCCCCTGCTCCAGGATCAGCTTGTCGCAGAGCATGACGACGATAGCTTCGAGCGGCGCGCTCGTGTCGTTTTCCTCGGTCATGCGGTCGATCGAGATTTCAGCCTCTTCC
>DATJTB010000149.1:0-24642 GCA_035503795.1 Methylocella sp. | reverse complement strand
GCTGTGCGATAGAACGTTTCTATTCGGCGATCCTTTGGCATGCATCCGCTCCACCAGCCATGATCTTGGCTGAGCCGGAGATGCCCGTGCACTCGTCGATCCGTGAGCCGTTTGACTTTGGCCGCTGATTCCTTCCTCTATAGTGGGTGGGGTCGCCTTTATAGTCGGAGTTCCTTTCCCAGCCCCCTAAGTAAGCAAGCCGGCCCTCTTAATGATGGCCTTTTAGCATGAAAGCCCAAGCCCGATGTCGGACGTCATCCCCGCCACGCTCGAAGCTGCCATCGCTCGTGCCGCCGAGACGACGCTCGAGCGGATCGCCGTCGCAAGACAGGCCGTCGAGACCGTCATTTTCGGCCAAATGGCAGTCGTCGAAAAGGCTCTCGTCACGCTTCTATCGGGCGGCCATGGCTTGCTTGTCGGCGTGCCGGGGCTTGCCAAAACCAAGCTCGTCGAAACGCTCGGAACGGTTCTCGGCCTCGATGCGCGTCGTGTCCAGTTCACGCCGGATCTGATGCCCGCTGACATATTGGGCTCCGAGATCCTGGAGGAAGCCGCCGGCGGCGGACGACGCAGCTTTCGTTTTGTGCGCGGTCCGATCTTTGCTCAATTGCTCATGGCCGATGAGATCAACCGGGCGAGCCCCAGGACCCAATCCGCGCTCCTTCAAGCCATGCAGGAGTATCATGTTTCGGTTGCCGGCGAGCGGAAGGATCTGCCCAAGCCCTTTCATGTGCTCGCCACGCAAAATCCGCTTGAGCAGGAGGGCACCTATCCCCTGCCGGAAGCGCAGCTCGACCGGTTTCTCATGCAGATCGATGTCCCCTATCCCGATCGTGCCGCCGAGCGCCGGATTTTGATCGAGACGACGGGCGAAAGCGGCCCGCAAGCCAGAGCCGTCCTGAGCACCGAAGAGCTTCTGGCGGCGCAGCGGCTGGTGCGGCGCCTGCCGGTCGGCGAAAGCATCATTGAAACCATTCTCGATCTGGTCCGGCAGGCCCGCCCCGGCGAAGGCGATGCCAAACTCACGGAGCCGATCGCCTGGGGACCGGGCCCGCGCGCCGCGCAAGCCTTGATGCTGGCGACGCGGGCAAGGGCGCTCATCGACGGACGCCTTGCCCCCTCATTCGACGATGTCGTGGCGCTTGCCGAGCCCATCCTCAAGCATCGCATGGCCCTGACCTATGCGGCGCGGGCCGAAGGGCTGACCGTGAGTGGCCTCATCGCTGAATTCACGCGCCGCTTGCGGTGATCCCATGCCGATTGTCAGGCTCCTTCCGAAGAGTGAAAGCCGCACGGGCCGACGCCATCAATACCAGGCACGGGCCTTGGCCGACCGACTCCCGGCTCTCTGCGCCAACGCGAGGCTCGCCGCCGCGAGCATGAGGCATGGTGTGCACGGAAGACGACAGGCGGGCATCGGCGAGACCTTCTGGCAGTTTCGCCCCTTCACCGCGAATGAACCCGTGAGTCTGATCGACTGGCGTCGCTCGGCCAAGGATGATCGCCTGTATGTACGCGAGCGCGAATGGGAAGCTGCCAATACGGTGATGATCTGGATCGACCGTTCCCCCTCCATGGGGTTTTCGTCACGCCTCGCCTTGGAACCGAAGGTCGACAGGGCCTTGGTGCTCGGCCTCGCCCTCGCCGACCTCCTCGTGCGGGGGGGCGAGCGGGCTGGCCTTCTCGGCCTCACACCTGCCCTCGCCATCCGCCAGATCATTGAGCGCTTTGGCGAGGTGCTGCTCGCCGAAGAGAGAAGCGAGGCTTATGCCGCTGAAGAACTTCCTGCGAGGACCAGCCTCGCCCGCGGCGCACAGGCCGTGCTGATCAGTGATTTTCTCTGCGATCCCGAGGCTCTCGCCCTGACCGTCAAGGCGCTCTCAAGCCAAGGGGCGAGCGGCCATCTGGTACTGATCAGCGATCCGGTGGAGGAGAGCTTTCCGTTCGCCGGCCATGTCGAATTCGTCGATGTCGACTCGGGCGCAAGACTGCGACTGGGCCGCGCCGAGCATCTGCGCGAGACTTATCGGCAAAGGCTCATGCAGCATCGCGAAGCCATCGCCGCGATCGCCCGCAACGCTGGGTGGTCCGTGCTGATCCACCGGACGGACCGGCCGGCCACCGAAGCCCTGCTCGCCCTGCGCACCAAGCTCGAATCACCCGCGGCCTTTGACCTGCCACAGAGGCGAAAGGCCACGAATTGATGCCAACCCTGGCCGTTGCCTTTTCTTTTCCATTGGTCCTCACCGCGCTCGCCGGACTGCCGCTCCTTTATCTTCTGCTGCGGATCACCCCACCGCGCCCAGCCCAGATCCCCTTTCCACCCCTGCGACTCATCCTGAATGTGCGACCGACGGAGGAGACGGCCGCGCAAATGCCCTGGTGGCTCCTGCTTCTGCGGCTTGTCCTCGCCAGCTTGCTCATTGTCGCCATGGCTGGACCTGTATGGCATCCCTTGTCCAGCGTCCTCCACAAGGGCCCGCTCGTGATCCTGATCGACAATGGCTGGCCGGCCGCGCCGGATTGGGACCGCAGGACCGCCACCGCGAGCCGACGGATCCTGGCGGCCGCTCAACGATCCTCGCCGGTTGCCGTCGTCGTGACCTCGGACGGTGCCCGCGACATTTCGGCGCTCGACCCCCAAAAGGCACTCGAGCGACTACAGGCGCTCAAACCCGTACCGGTCATGCCGAGTCGGCGGCCGGTTCTCGCGGCCATCGAGAAATTTGCCGCAACCCATGCAAAGCCCTCGCTCCTGTGGGTCGCGGATGGCGTCGAGGACGGCGACCTGCATGACTTCGCCACCAAGCTCGAAGCCACGACGGCGGATGTGACCCTGGTCACGGATCCCCGTCCTGCGCGCGCCCTAGCCGCGGCACGCAATGAGGCCAGCCATTTTGATGTGCGGGTGCTGTCGGCCGGGCCGGCGACAAAGGATGGCGGGATCGTGCGGGCGCTCGATTCCAAGGGTCTGGCCCTTGGCGAAGCGCGTTTTGATTTTGCCGGTCAAAAGGAGACGACCGCTGAATTCAACCTGCCGGTCGAATTGCGTAATGACATCGCTCGCCTTGAGATTGCCGGCGAGCATTCAGCGGGCGCGGTTTTCCTGCTCGACGAACGCTGGCGGCGGCGGCGCATCGGGCTCTTCAGCAGTGAAACCACGGATGTCGCGCAACCGCTCTTGTCGCCGTCCTATTATCTCACCAAGGCGCTTGCGCCTTTTGCCGATGTTGCAGAGGCGAGCCCTTCGACCGATGATCCGGTCCGCTCGCTCCTCGATACGCCGATCTCCACTCTGATTCTCGCCGATGTCGGGGTCGTGCCCGATACGGCCTATGAGGCGCTCACCCGCTTTGTCGAGGCAGGCGGCGTTTTGGTGCGTTTTGCCGGCACGCATCTTGCCGCCGCTTCCGACGATCTCGTGCCGGTCAGACTGCGCCGGGGTGGCCGGTTTCTCGGCGGTGCCATGTCCTGGGACAGTCCCAAGACGCTGGCGCCCTTCAGCCGCGAGAGTCCCTTCTTCGGCCTGACGGTTCCGGCCGAGGTGACCGTGTCGCGCCAGGTTCTGGCCGAACCGGACCCTGGGCTTGCGGCAAAAAGCTGGGCGCAGCTTTCCGATGGGACACCGCTCGTGACCGCTGAGCGGCGTGGCAAAGGCCTGATCGTCCTGTTCCACGTCACGGCCGATACGACCTGGTCGAATCTCCCGCTCTCCGGACTCTTCGTCGATATGCTGCGCAAGCTCGTGGCTTTGTCGGGTGAAACGGCACAGGAAGACGCTGAGATGCCCGCGGCTCAAGCAGCGGCTGGCGATCCGGCCGTGGCGGCGCTCGCTCCGCAGCACGCGCTCGATGGCTTTGGGTCGCTTGGGCCGCCACCACCCGAGGCAACCCCGATTGCGCCTGGCTTCCAAGGTCCGGTCACACTTGAGCACCCGCCAGGCTTCTACGGCCCGACCGATGGCGTTGTCGCACTCAATGCGCTGAGCCCAAACGACCATCTGGTGGGCGCCGACTATCCCGCGCTTGGCCTCCACACGGAGTCTATGGAGGAATTGGGTCCGATCGATTTGCAGCCCTGGTTACTTGCCGCCGCCTTTCTCCTCTTCGCGGCCGATGGGCTCGCCGCGCATTGGCTCGCCGGCGGCTTGCGCGGAAGCGCAGGGGCAAGGCTGACCGCCGGCGTGCTCATCGCCGGTCTCTTTCTTGTGGGCGTGCCGCCGGCCCGTGCAGCGGAAGCCGCCGGAAACGCACCGGCCGATCTTGCCTCCGCGCTCAAGACAAGACTTGCTTATGTGGCGAGCGGCGATGCGCGGGTCGATGAAGTGACGCGGCTGGGCCTGCTCAGTCTTTCCCGGATTTTGGCGCAGCGCACCTCGCTTTCGCCGGGTGAGCCGGCGGCGGTCGATCCGGCGCGCGACGAATTGAGCTTCTATCCACTTCTCTACTGGCCGATCGTCGCAACAAGGCCGCAGCCGCCGCGCGAGGCGGTCGCCAAGGCTGCCGCTTTCATGAAACAAGGCGGCACGATCGTCTTTGACACGCGTGATGCCTTGACCGCCCGGCCGGACGGTCCACCGACGCCGGAGGGGAAATGGCTGAAGAGCCTGCTCGAAGGCGTCGATGTGCCACAACTCGAGCCGATCCCCGCCGATCATGTGGTGACCAAGACCTTTTATTTGCTCGATGGCTTCATTGGCCGCTACACCAGCGGCATAAGCTGGATCGAGGCGCTCCCGCCGGCGCCCGCCGATGACGCCCCCCGCCCGGCGCGAGCGGGCGACAGCGTTTCGCCCATCGTCATCACCTCAAACGATCTCGCCGCCGGATGGGCAAGCGACGCCGATGGCGAGAGCCTTTATTCCCTCGTGCCGGGCGGCGAGCGCCAGCATGAGCTCGCCCTGCGCGGCGGCGTCAATCTCGTGATGTACACGCTCACCGGCAATTACAAATCCGACCAGGTGCATGTGAAGGATCTCCTGGATCGCCTGGCGCATTAGATATTGGCGGTAGGTATTGCCAGGGTCCCAAACCCAAACGCGGCTATAAACGTTGGCTGGACGTGAAATTGGAATAGACGACAGGCCGCGCGCCCAGTGCAGTTTGGCGCTCGCGCGTTTTCCGCTCGAACGGAATCGTTCGAGCGATAAGAAATCACGCAAGATCAATAAGTTGGGCGAATTCTCGTCGCAAAAGTCTGTCAACTTTTGCGGAATTCGCGCTAGTCTGGCGGGCAATCTTCAACGAGATATCGTTGCTCCTTCTGAAGCAGAACTCAAATAGGAATGGATGTTGATCTGTTGTGGGAAAAGGGGATTCCACCCGGGGTGCTCCCTCCAGAACGGGTAATATCTGAAACTTAGTAATCATACCGAAAAAATCCCGTCACGGGTCTCTCTCCAGTGGGAGGACGGCCCCCGCGCCGCGGACGGGGTTTCGGTCTGTTCAAGCAAAGTGCTGGGGTGAAGATGTTGTCCAGTTGCGCCGGATTGGGTAAAATTCCGAATTTGTTGTTCAAATCGTGACTATAGAATATGGGCATGTTGAGAGGCATAGCCGTTTCCTCGGGAATAGCGCGCGGCACCGCGATCGTCCTCGCGTGCGCGGAACGAGCCGTCGGCACCCTGCGAGAGATCGAGGCATCCGAGGTGGAGGCCGAGATTGCGCGTTTCGAAGCGGCGCTCAACAAAACAGAACAGGACCTCCTCGCGCTCAAGCGTTCCGTGCAGGAGCGCATCGGTTCCCGCGAGAGTGACATCTTTACGGCGCAAGCTTTGGTCCTGCGAGATCCGTCCATCAAGCAAAAGGTAGGTGCGATCGTTCGCGAGCAACAGGTCAACGCAGAGGCTGCATTTTCCCAGGTGATTGAGCGTTACACAAACGCACTCGACGCCGTGGCCGACCCCTATCTGCGTGAGCGCGCGGCCGACCTTCGTGATGTCGGGCGCCGCGTGCTCGGGGTGCTTCTACAGCAGCACGAAGCGGAATGCACGGAAATCCCCGACGGCTCCGTCATCGTCGCGAAGGAGCTGCTGCCCTCGGTCACCGCACGCCTCGAACTCAATCAAGTGCGCGGCTTCGTGACCGAACGGGGCAGCAAATTCTCCCATAGCTCGATCTTGGCGCGCTCGATGGGCACGCCGGCGGTCGCGGGCGTCGCCGACGCGCCGCAAGTCGTCAAGACGGGAGACCAGATTATAGTCGATGGTGTGACGGGCGTGGTATTTGTCAACCCGGAGCCGTCGGTGCAGGCCGAATATGAGCGGCTCGAAGGCGAGTTTCGCGCTTACACGAATGGACTTCAGCAAATCGTGGGCCTCCCGTCGGTAACGGCCGATGGGACCTCGATCGTGCTGCTCGCCAATGTTAACAAGTTCGCCGACACCGAAGCGGCGTTCCTCTACCAGGCCGATGGCGTCGGCCTCTACCGAACCGAGTTCGGTTTTTTGATTCGCTCAGCCTTCCCCACCGAAGACGAGCAATACGAGTTCCTCAAACGCGCGGCTGAGCGTCTCCATCCCAGGCCCATCACTTTGCGTCTCCTCGATATCGGCGCCGACAAGCAGCTCCCCTACTTCCCGTTGCCTCCGTCGCGCAATCCATCACTTTCCGAGCGGGGCGTGCGGCTGCTGCTCAGGCACCCTGCGGTCCTGAAGACGCAACTCCGCGCGTTTTTGCGCGTGAGCGGCAACCATTCGGTAGGCATTCTGCTTCCGGTGGTTGGCGGCGTCGAGGAAATCAAGAGCGTCAAGACGCTGATCGCCGAAATCATGACCGAACTTTCCACCGAGGGTAAACCCTTTGATGCGGATGTGCCTGTGGGGGCGATGATCGAGATCCCGTCAGCAGCGCTCATGGCTGAAACCCTGGCCGACGAGGTCAACTTCTTCTGCCTCGGGACGAACGATCTCATCCAGTATCTTTTGGCAGCCGATCGCGAGGACGAGAGCCCTGTTCCCTACTACGAGCCGCTCCATCCAGCGGTCTTGCAGCTCATACGCGCGGTGACTAAGGCCGCGGATCACGCCGGCCGGCCGCTCACGATCTGCGGTGAGATGGCCGGCGATCCTCGGTACACGGACTTACTACTCGGCCTCGGCCTTCGGCGCTTCAGCGTTTCGCCGGGTGAAATCCTGAGCGTCAAGCGCGCCATTCGCGCCACGAACATGAGCTCCGCAAACGCACTGGCGCAGCAAGTTTTAGCGATGCGTTCAGTGGAAGAGGTTCGAGCGCTGCTCCGGGCCCCTACCCTTAGCGAAAATCAAACCCGAATATAGGCGTGAAGAAGCTTGCTGGTCACCAGGTTTTTTCGGTCGCGAGCCTCGCTTGGGGCAGAGATCCATCGGCGAAGGCGCGACGGTGGTCGCACAGCTGCACATCTATCTTGCCGAGATCCATTCGAAATAGGCCTCCACCGTTGGTGTGATAGTTTAGCAATGGCTAGGCGTTGGGCAATGCTCTTAGGCAAGCGCGACGAGTTGCGTTAACCGCAGAAAATGCGCTTGCTCGGTTATCAGTTGCCGGCCTTCTCTCGGCTTCTTCTTACTGGCAAGGGCACACATCGGTCCGGCTATGATGACGTAAACCTGCGCAGCCATCGCTCCTCGGACCTACCGTCTTTCCCCTTCAAGAATTACAAGAATCGAAGCATGGTAATTTTAAAACCTTCAAATCGAAGGAGCTTGAGAACTTGAAGGACGGCGCGGCGGTCAGTGCCGCTAGTGCTGAACCTTGGTCCGACGTTGGACCGAATGAAATCACAAACTCGCGGTGGTCAAAGGTTTGTTGGAGGCTCTCATGATTAGAGGCATCGTATACGGCGCGATCGGTCTCGCAACGATTTCATCAATCGCTTGTGCGGAAGACCTCTCAACCGCTACGTCGCCGTTGCCCCCGGGTACGTTCACCACGTCAGCGCGCTCCGACGAATGGAAAATTGCGAACGCGCTGAGCGCAGGCCCGGCCAGCATCACAGAACACGCAACCGTGATGGATTGGCCCGCGAATCCGAAGGATGGAATGTCCCACGGCAGGGTCCTTCGCCAAGGCACCAACGGTTGGACATGCATGCCCGACGTTCCGGGAAGACCGCAGCACGACCCGATGTGCGCAGACGAGACCATGATGAAGTGGCTGACGGCGACCCTCGCTGGGAAGGAGCCTGACATTGATCGCGTTGGACTGTCCTACATGCTCTTGGGCGAGGCAAGGCAGGGACAGGGTGCAACTCCGGCAAAAGACCCCAGCCAGGTCAAAGAATGGTTCTATGTCGGCCCACACATCATGGTCGTGCTTCCCGATTCGGCCAAGGACGCGCTCCGGGGCCTCAATCAGGATCTCTCCAATAACCAGCCCTATATATCACTGCTCAGCTCCGCAGATGTCGCGACGCCCATCTGGGTCATTCCCATTGCAAAGGGCGGCGACAGGATCAAGGAGGAACCTGTGAAATAGGGCTTGGCGACACCCTCGAGCACCACTCTTGCCCCGATAGTCGCGTGGCCCCACTGCTTGCTTCTCTGACTCATTCTCGGCCAGCTCAGGAGAACGCAATGTGACGTGCTCATGGTCACGCGCTTTGCCCGGCTGGCGCGATCCATCATCGACCTCCTCCGCACCCTTGCTCAACACCCTCCCCGCCATCGCAGCAAAGAAAGCGGGCTTCAAGTGACTCAACGACACATGGGCCGAAGTCGGGTTCGATCTCGGCAAGACGTCCACAGAACGAATCGACGCCCTTGGATTCGCTTTTGTGCGCTCTCTATCGCTCCTTCTTCTTTCGGGGCTCAACCTTGGCCGCCTGAGGCGGTTTGTTGGCCTGCTTGGCGTCCGGCTGTGGCAAATGCGGCTGCGGCTTCTGTTGCTCGACGGTCTGCGCCTTTGACGGCTTAGCAGAGGTTGACGGGACGTGTTCGCCAGTGGGGAGGCGCGGCCTTGCCGGCGGGGGCCTCAAGCGAGCCTTGGCGGTCGCTCGATGGCGGTTTGGCATTCGGCTTTGTACTCTTGGGTCCCGGCGGCTTTTTCGTTGGCGGGAGCAGCCGGCGGCTCGTGATCCGCGCCCTTGGACTCCCCATTCAAATCCGCGGAGGAAGCGTGGAGGACCCGCGCCTGTCCTGGCTGAAGGTAATGCGGATCAACTCCGGTTTTGCCAGTAACAAGCCGGACACGGGCGCCCAGACGAAAAAGTGGACGCCGGTTTTTCGCTGAAATCCCGCTCTAAGCTATTATAATAGATTCAATCACGTTTCATGATTTTGAGTTCGACCCAAAATCATCGTGATCTAGTCCAGCCGCAACTCCAGGACCACTTGTGCAAGATCCCGTCTTGCGGTTGTTGCGTCGCAGCTATAGATTGCTGCGGAGCAGTAGCACACGGAGAGGATGCGATGCCGCAACCTGCCCGCTCGGCTTTGGTTCTGCAAGGCGGTGGGGCGCTTGGCGCTTATGAGTTGGGTGCTGCACGGCGTCTCTATCGCGATTCATCTTTCGCGCCCGACATCATCGCCGGGGTCTCGATTGGCGCGATCACCTCCGTCCTTCTCGCCCGTCCGGCCGCCGGCCTGAAACCGCTCGAAGCCCTGGAGGCCTTTTGGGAAAAGGTCACCGTCACGGGTCTTTTTTTCCCACCTCCTTTGCGGCCTTACGCCTCGGCCTTCGGTAACCCGAATTTCTTCGTGCCGCGGCAGGATTATTATGCAATTCCATTCTGGACCTATTTCTACGACACACGGCCCTTGCGCGGGACGCTTTCTCAGCTCGTCGACCTCAAGGCGCTGGCCGATCCAAAGGCGGCGCCCGGCCTCTTGGTCAGCGCCACCGATGTCGAGGCCGGGCAAATCCAATATTTTTTCAGCGGCGACAAGGGACTGACGCTCGATCATATCATTGCAAGCGGCAGCCTGCCGCCGTCCTTTCCGATGACGGTCATCGATGAAAAACACTATTGGGACGGCGGCGTGTTCGACAATACGCCGCTCGGCGCCGTTCTCGACCGGCTTGATCCTTCGGAAGGCCTGGAGCGTGCCATTTATGTCGTCAATCTCTTCCCTAATGAGGCGAGGCTCCCGCGCAATCTTTATGAAGTCTACGTGCGCCTGCAGAATCTGCAATTCATCAACCGGACTCTACAGGATGTGAATATGCTGCGCCGGATCGACGAACTGGTCGAAATGATGGAAGCCCTCGATCATCTGCCCGATGGCAATCCGATGAAGGACAACCCCGCCTATCAGAAAGTGGCGAGCCGTCACTATATACGGGTGCCGAAAATCGTCTCCATCACCCGCGCGGAAGAAGTTTCAGGCTTCGACGGCAGCGACTTCTCACCGCAGGCGATCGAAGCGCGCGCCAGGGAAGGCTACAGCGCGACCGATTTGGCGCTCAAGACGCAGCCGCCCATGACCTGAAGCATTTTCCCGCGTACCAGTTCGCGTCGGGAAATGCCACAAATCAAGAAGCTCGAGCACCGCAGCTAAAAGGGGAACCGATTTTGGGACCAGTCCGATGCTCAACGAAAAGTTGGAGCGGCGCGCTGATTCAATTTGAATACGCGCCGCTCTAAGAACGGTGCCGCAAAACCGCAAACGGCGAATCCCTTTCCGGCTCCGGCCGACCCTCTTCAGTCATGGCGAAGGCTACCCCTTCCTTCCGCGGGTAAAGATCAAGGTTCAGCACCAGAAATTCCACGGCAAGGGCGCCGAGATCGATCTTACCGTCAAGGATCGGATCGGGTGGCTCTTCATCTTTCTGCGAAGCCGGCCCAAGCGCGCCGGGTCGGGCAAATTCCACCTCGATCGAAGCCTCGACCGGCGCCTCGAAAGGCTCAAGGCTCACGACGCAAATCTGGGTCACCCTGGCCTTCAAATCGCCGGTGACCTTGAACCGTCCGTCAGCCCGCTTGCGGATGTGAAACTGCGCCTCGAAGAGATGGACCGCATCGAGGCCGCACACCTTGGCGAGGCGCGCGCATTGCAACGGGTCAGCGGCGATTGCCACATCGAGTCCGGTTTCCGGCACTTGGTCGACGACCAATTCGCACGAGAAGGCAACGGGCTCGCGATCGGCCGGAGCTTTCCCTTTGTGTCCAGGCGAAGTTGGAATCCCGTTGATCGCCATTCGAGCCCCGCCTTACTGAAAAATCTTGCCTCGAATATAGTGGACAGCCGGCTTGTCTTCAAACCGCATCGTTTCTCGGGTCGCAGCCAATGGCGCCCGGCCCTGGAAAAGGCAGGGGACCCAAAGTCAATAATTCCAGCGGCGCCTCGGCCAGGCGACGGTCGGCCGCTTCCACATAACGGGCGAGCCGTCCGGCATCCCGGCACGAGCCATAGGCCGACCCATAGACATTGCGCGAAAGCGCCGCCAAAAGCTCGGCCGAGCCGGATTCAAGCGCCCGGTCATAGGCCGAAGCCCGGCCCAGAAAATCCCCGGCGAGGCCTCGAATGCGCCGGCGAAGCGCGCTATCGCCGAGCCCCATTTCCCGCAAGCCGACATCAAAGGATCGAAACAAGACATCCGTCAGGTCTTGAGCGATATCGGAAGCCGGCGGCTCACGCCGGCTGAGATGACGCAAGACCAGGCTGGCATGCAGGGCCAGCACCTCGAACCTTCCCTCCAAACTATCCTTGATGCCATATTCCATGAAAAGTATGGGATCGCGTGCGGCCGCCACGATCTCGCCATGAAGCCGACCGATCAGCTCCCTATTGGACTTGCGCAGGAAAAGCCTGAAAATCATGCGGATGAAAGTCTTGTTCGGAATCATAAAAATCGCTCACATTTAGAGCTCAGCGAGCGCATTTTTTCATCCTTTCACGAAAATTACATTTTTTTGAGAGATCCGCTGATGAAAAGCGCAGCTCTTACAATTCGCTCACCTCCGGAGACGAAAGTATGGCGTTCGCACAAACGGGCAGAGATTTTGACCTCTGCTGCTCACAGGACTGGAGGAAGTGGGCTTTCGCTCTGGCTTGCAGATGGCTGTTCTTGGCCCCATTGGCGTTCGGGCTTGCCGGCTGCCTTGGTTATGACGGCACCGTCGTTCACGGCTATCAGCTCAACGCCAAAACCGCCGATCAGGTCAAGATCGGCGCCTCCGCCGAACAGATCCTTGTGCTTTTGGGGTCGCCGACGACGACGTCGACGGTTGGCGGCGATGCCTGGTATTATATCACCCAGACGACTGACCGCAGCTTCGGTTTCCTGTCGCCGCATGTGACGGACCAGCGGATTTACGCCGTCTATTTCACTAAGGACAAGAAAGTCGAGCGGGTCGCCAATTATGGCCTGGAGGATGGCAAGGTCGTCGACTTCATCTCGCGCACGACGCCGACAGTCGGCGCGGAGTCGAGCTTCCTCAAGGGCATGTTGATCAATCTCCTGCCCATGGGGTCGGGTTAAGCCGTGGGCTTCAGATTTCTTGAGCGCCAACTGGTTTCCACTGCGGTGGAAGATGATGCGGTCCTGAGGAACATCCTTGCCTACCATTCGCCTTGCCAAGGTTCTCTGCCTTTTCGCGACCGGCCTGAACATCTCACTGGTCGCCTTCGGCAATCTCACGGACTATGGCACGAATTTCAAATTCGTCCGCGAAGTGCTGGAATTGGCCGAAGTGCCAGCCGATTCGCACATTCACTGGCGGGCGATTCATGCACCCGTTTTCCAACACATCATCTACCTTTTGATCATCACCACGGAAGTCGTGGCCGCGGCCCTGATCCTTGTCGGCGGCTTGGCCATGGCTGATAAGCTCAAGGCATCCCCTCCCCTCTTTCAGAAAGCCAAGGACAAGGCGCTGTTGGGGCTCGCCTTGGGTTTCGTTCTTTACGAGGGCGGCTTCGTTGCGGTCGGCGGCGAATGGTTCGGAATGTGGCAAGCGCAAGATTTCGATGCTGTGCAAAGCGCGTTCCGCACACTCATCACCCTGCTCGGACTCCTGGTCTTCGTTTCCCTCGAAGATGACGACCCAGCCGAAACGTGAGGATCACCGATGATCGATAGTCAGGCTGCCGCTCAAGGAACTTTCAGCCACGTGAGACGCGAAACCCTTGGTCAATTTCTGGCTGCGGCGCTGACCGGCCTCGGCCTCGGCGCACCGCGGCGGGCGAAGGCGAGCCCGACACCGAGGACGTTACAGCCCGACGACGAAACTTTCATGCGGATGGCCCTGAGTGAGGCCGGGCAGGCTGACCTGCCATTTGGCGCCGTGATCGTCAGGGATGGCCGCATCCTTGCCACTGGCCGCAATCTCGGCAAGACGAATCATGACCCGACAGCACATGGAGAAATGGTCGCCATCCGCCGCTTCGTCGCGACTTTTCCGGCGGAAGAACTCAAGGGCGCGACGCTTTATACGACCGGCGAGCCCTGCCCCATGTGCATGGGGGCCATTCTCTGGTGCGGTTTCGGCCGGCTGGTTTTTGCGGCCTCGATCCCGGAGCTCGCAACAAAGCTCGGTCAGATCGAGATTGCGAGCGAGACGATTGCCAGGGCGGCCCCCTTCGCCAGGATTTCCATCACTGGCGGTGTGCTCGCCGCCGAAGCTCTGGCGCTCTTCTCTTGAGGCTGAGCTGCGTCAAAACCGCTTCAACTCGTACCCGGGCAATGCTGCTTGCAGGCCTCCTCGAACCGGTTGCAAGTGCCTTGGCATTCGGTCCGGCCGCAAGCGAAAATGCATTGCTGCTGCTCTTCAGGATCGGAGCATTGCGCTCGGCAGGCATCGGCATTGGTCTTGCAGCTTGCCTGGCAGCTCGCCGCATCCGCGATCACAAACGCCGGCCTTGGCAGGGCACAAGCGCTCCCTATTGTCAGCGCGATGGCAAGCGCCGCGCTTGAGGAGGCGATGGACCACATGATTTTCATGAACTCCTTCTAGCTCGGTCGCTTAAAAAGTCAGCAGTTTTTTTTGACGAACCGGCGTGAAAGCGTTTCGGCTTGTCTGGATGTAAATAACGGATGATGACACCTGTCTAAAATCACTTCACGAGCCGGCCAGTCGCAAGGCGAATGCCGCCGCAAAGGGCGCACCTGCAGCGGCAAAAAGGGTGAGCGCGCAGAGGATCAAAAACGGGGTTTCGAAGGCGACCAGGGAATCCGGCCCAGCCGTTGCGGCTGCCACACCGAAGATCAGAACCGGCACGCAAAGCGGAAGGATGAGAATGGACAAGAGCAGCCCGCCCCGCCTCAAACTCACGGTCAGCGCCGCGCCGATCGCACCTATCAAAGTGAGGGCCGGCGTGCCAGCAAGCAGGGAAAGGGTCACGCTCCAGAGCTGACCGACTGGCAGATTGAGCATCAGACCGAAAAATGGAGCAGCCGCGGCGAGAGGCAGGCCAGTCAAGAGCCAATGAGCCGCGCATTTCGTGAGAACGATCAGCTCGAGTGGTGTGCGGCTCATCAGCATAAGATCAAGCGATCCATCCTCATGATCGGCCTGGAAAAGGCGGTCGAGCCCGAGCAATGTCGCGAGAAGGCCGGCGATCCATAAAATTGCCGGGGCGATCTTGCCGAGCAAAGCGAGATCTGGCCCGATCGCAAAAGCGCACAGCGTGACGAGGATGAGGAAGAACATGAGGCCGAAACTGGTGCCGCCGCCCAGCCGGCGCGAAATTCTGAGGTCACGCAGGAAAAGCGCTCCAATAGCCGAAGGCGCGGCTCTTCCTCTTGGAGAGGCTTGGACCGTTTTCATCGCTTCTTTCATGGATTGATCCCCAGCCGCAACTCGGGTCCTGGAAGGCCTAGCGCCGTATGGGTGGCGGCGACGATCAGACCGCCTTGCGCCAGATGCGCAGCCATGATCTTTCCCATCACGTCTTGCGCGGCCGCGTCGAGGGCCGTCAAAGGCTCATCCAGAAGCCAGACGGGGCGGGCCGCAATCAACAGCCGGGCCAAGGCCCCGCGGCGCTTCTGCCCGGCTGAAAGATAGGCGACCGGCAAATCCGCCGCATGCAACAGACCTACCGCGGCAAGCGCCGCCTCAATGGCCAGCCCGCCTTGACGCGCATCAAGCGTCGCGGCCAGAAAGCTCAAATTCTCGCGCAACGTAAGAAGGTTCTTCAAAGCGTCAGCATGGCCCACATAATGAGCTTCCTCGGGGAGGGACGATTCGACCTTGAGGCTCAGTGAGACGGCGCCTCGGGAGAGCGGGAGCAAGCCGGCCAGGACACGCAGAAGCGTGGACTTTCCCGCGCCATTCGGCCCTAAAAGGGACAAGCAGGCGCCGCTCTCGACGCCGAACGACAACTCCGAAAAGATTGTCCGGCCACCGCGCTCGACGGTGAGCTTTGAGGCAGATAGACGCACCGCTTATCGATCCCGCTCTTGAATTTTATAAATGAAGCCGAGCGAAACATCGCTTCGGCTCGGCCCCGTGTAGCTCTTGACAGGAAAATTCTTTATAAGAAAACCGCCTTCCGATTTTCCAAGACAATTTCCGGGACCATTCCGATGACTTCACTCGACAGTTTCAAAAGCCGCAAGCAGCTCAATGTGGGCGCCAAGACCTACCACTATTATTCCCTCAAGGCGGCGGAGAAACATGGACTCCCGGGCATATCGGAACTGCCCTTCTCGATGAAGATCCTTTTGGAGAATTTGCTGCGTTTCGAGGATGGCCGCTCGGTCACCAGGGAAGATATCGAAGGCGTTTCCCAATGGCTCGCCAACAAGGGCAAGAAGGAGCGTGAGATCGCCTTCCGTCCGGCGCGCGTCCTGATGCAGGATTTCACTGGCGTGCCCGCTGTCGTCGATCTCGCCGCCATGCGGGATGCCATGACCAAGCTCGGCGGCGATCCACAGAAGATCAACCCGTTGGTGCCGGTCGATCTCGTCATCGATCATTCGGTCATTGTCGATGCGTTCGGCAGCAAAAGCGCCTTCAAGACAAATGTCGAACTCGAATATGGCCGCAATGGCGAGCGCTACCGCTTCCTGAAATGGGGTCAGGACGCCTTCGACAATTTTCGCGTCGTCCCGCCCGGCACCGGCATTTGCCATCAGGTCAATCTTGAATATCTCGCCCAAACGGTCTGGACCCGCAAGGAGAAGTTTTCTCCTGCCCGCGGCAAGGCGGTGACGGTCGAAGTCGCCTATCCCGATACGCTGGTCGGCACCGACTCGCACACCACCATGGTGAACGGCCTCTCCGTGCTCGGATGGGGAGTCGGGGGCATCGAGGCCGAAGCATGCATGCTCGGCCAGCCGCTCTCCATGCTTCTGCCCGAAGTGCTCGGCTTCAAATTGACCGGCACGCTGAGTGCCGGAGTCACGGCGACTGATCTCGTTTTGACTGTCACTCAAATCCTGCGGCAAAAGGGGGTCGTCGGCAAATTCGTCGAGTTTTTCGGCCCCGGCCTTGACCATCTCTC
This sequence comes from Methylocella sp., assembly GCA_035503795.1. Lineage (GTDB taxonomy): Bacteria > Pseudomonadota > Alphaproteobacteria > Rhizobiales > Beijerinckiaceae > Methylocapsa. Next base: position 8,279 of record DATJTB010000149.1, on the reverse strand, counting down.
GCTCGCCGATCGCGCGACCATTGCCAATATGGCACCCGAATATGGTGCAACCTGCGGCTTCTTCCCGATCGATGCCGAAACGATTTCCTATCTTTCGACTTCCGCGCGTCTGCCGGGGCGTGTCGCGCTGGTCGAAGCCTATGCGAAGTCGCAAGGGCTCTACCGCACCAAATCGACTCCCGACCCCGTCTTCACCGATATGATCACCCTTGATCTCGCCTCGGTCGTGCCTTCCATGGCCGGTCCCAAACGGCCGGAGGGACGGATCGCGCTGCCACTCATCGGCTCGAGTTTCAAGGCGGCGCTTGAGACCGAATATAAAAAGCCGGAGGGCATGACCCGCCGCTTCCCGGTCGAGGGAAAGAACTATGATCTCGGGCACGGCGATGTGGTCATCGCCGCGATCACGTCCTGCACGAACACATCAAACCCCAATGTGCTGATCGGTGCCGGCCTTCTCGCCCGCAACGCGGCCGAGAAGGGACTGCATGTCAAGCCCTGGGTCAAGACTTCGCTTGCTCCCGGAAGCCAGGTGGTCGCGGAATATCTGGACGCCTCCGGCCTGCAAAAGTCGCTCGACAAGCTGGGCTTCAATCTGGTCGGCTTCGGGTGCACGACCTGCATCGGCAATTCCGGCCCGCTGACGCCGGAGATCTCCAAAACCATCAATGACAGTGGCATTATCGCTGCCGCCGTGCTTTCCGGTAACCGCAATTTCGAGGGCCGTGTCAGCCCCGATGTGCAGGCCAATTATCTCGCCTCGCCGCCGCTCGTCGTCGCCCATGCGCTCGCCGGCACGGTTGCGATCGATCTGACGAGCGAGCCGCTCGGCCAGAACAAGAAAGGCCATCCTGTCTATTTGAAGGATATCTGGCCCACGGAGGAAGAAATCGCTGATTTCGTGGAGACCTTCGTCACCAAGAAAGTGTTCAAAGCCCGCTACGCCGATGTCTTCACCGGCGATACCCATTGGCGCAAGGTCAAGGCGCCGGCGGGCGAGACTTATAAATGGGATATCGGCTCGACCTATGTGCGCAACCCACCCTATTTTGACGGGCTGCAAATCAAGCCGGAGCCGGTCCAGGATATTGTGAACGCGCGGATTCTGGCGCTCTTCGGCGACAAGATCACGACCGACCATATCTCGCCGGCGGGCTCGATCAAAGAGGCTTCACCCGCTGGCCAATATCTCCTCGATCGGCAAATCGCCAAGAAGGATTTCAACCAATATGGCACCAGGCGCGGTAACCATGAGGTCATGATGCGCGGCACTTTCGCCAATATCCGCATCAAGAATTTCATCTTGCAGAAGCCGGATGGCGCCGTGTCGGAAGGCGGCCTGACACGACACTGGCCGGATGGTGCCGAAACGACGATCTATGAGGCGGCGGTGCAATATGAGCAGGACGGCGTGCCGCTCGTCGTCTTCGCCGGAGCTGAATATGGCAATGGGTCTTCGCGCGACTGGGCGGCGAAGGGCACGAAGCTTTTGGGCGTGCGCGCGGTGATCGCCGAATCCTTCGAGCGGATCCACCGATCCAATCTCGTCGGCATGGGTGTCCTGCCCCTGACCTTCGAGCCTGGCACAAGCTGGCGGAGCCTCAAGCTCAAAGGCGATGAGGTGGTGACGATCCGCGGCCTTGGCGAAACCTTGAAACCCCGCCAGACGATGGAAGCGGAAATCACCTTCGCCGACGGCCAGGTACGGAAGATCCCCCTCCTCTGCCGCATCGCGACGCTCGACGAACTTGAATATTTCAACAATGGCGGCATCCTGCCCTACGTCCTACGCCAGCTCGCAGCGGCGTAGGCAAACGAAATGGCTTGCGGGCTCTACCCGCAAGCCACCTGCCTCTTTTCCTGTAGCGATGGTAACGCCATTTTTGCGCTTTAAATCACGATGATTTTGGATCCAATCGATCCCGCATCATGAAACGTGATCGATTCTCGTAATTTAGAGCGGGATGAAGTAAGGGATATCAATATCAATCTGCCCGGCTTACCGAATCGGCAATATAAAGAGAGCCAGTATTCGGTCGACGACGAGCCTGTTAAATGAATTGAGTGTCACAGCGGCGTCGGAAGCAAATGTTGTAGCTGCCAACCCGGCGAAAATGGCCGCCACAACGCTTATGCTCACATCTCGATCTGACTACCGAGCTCAATGACACGGTTCGGCGGTATCAAAAAGAATTCCGTCGCGGCGAGGGCGTTGCGGTGCATGAGCATAAAGATCTTGACTTTGGCTCGGTGCCATCTCGAAGGCCCGGAAGGTATCATCGTTAACCTGCCGACAAAAAATGATGTGTCCATCATATTGAAGTTGAGCTCATGCGCGGCGCAGCTTTCAAGGGCTTGCGGAACGTCCGGCTGTTCCATGAAGCCATAGCGGACATCAACGGCATGAAAATTCTCATCGAGATGCCAGACAGAGACGCGCTGTTGGGGGGCAATCCGCGGAGTATGTTCGGTTTTCACACGAAGCAGTACAATCCGTTCATGCAGGACTTTGTTATGCTTGAGGTTATGCAGTAATGGCACCGGCACGACGTCGGTCCGGCTTGTCATGTAGATCGCAGTGCCCGGTACCCGGCGCATATCCTGAATCTTGTCGATAAAAATTGAGAGTGGCAGCGTGTCCCGCTCCAACTTGGCGAGCATGGTCAACCGGCACTCCCGCCAAGTCCACATCAGAAAGAACACCACCGCGCCCACGACGAGAGGGACCCAGCCGCCCTCGAAAAATTTCATTAGGTTGGCTGTGACAAAGGAGAGATCGACGGCAACGAACAGCCCCGCGACCATGAGACTCAGAGCAAGGCTCCAATGCCAAATATCGCGCATCGCTCGGAACATGAGGAGGGAAGTCAAAAACATGGTCATCGAGACGGCTATGCCAAAGGCTGCCGCCAAATTATCCGATGAGCGGAACGCGACCGTCAACACGAGGGTAAGCGCCATCAAAAGCCAATTGACGAAGCCCACATAGATTTGACCATAGCCTTCGGACGAAGTTTGACTAATATGCATGCGTGGGCAAAGGCCAAGCTGGATGCCCTGCCGGGTCATTGAAAATGCGCCGCTGATGATCGACTGGCTTGCGATGATGGTCGCCGCGGTAGCGAGCAGCACAAGCGGCAGCTGGAATGGCTGCGGGCACAAAACGAAGAATGGGTTCGCTTGTGCACCCGCGGCGCCTTCTATCACGATCGCGGTTTGGCCCGCGTAGTTGAGCACCAACATGGGCAGCACCAAGCCGTACCAGGCGGTTCTAATCGGGCGCGCGCCAAAATGGCCCATATCCGCATAAAGGGCTTCCGCGCCGGTCGCGCATAGAAATACCGCTCCAAGCACAAGGAAGCCGCTGAAGCCATGGGACAGCAAATAGGTCAATCCATAACGTGGATCGAATGCGGCTAGAACACTTGGATGGTGCAGGATACCGCTCAATCCAAGCAGCCCGATGACGGCAAACCAGATGGTCATCACTGGCCCATATAATCTGCCGATCCGGCCGCTGCCTTGCGGCTGCAAGGCGAAAACCCCGGCAAGAACGATGACCGATAAAGGAACGACATAGGGTGCGATCGAAGGAAGAGGTAATTTGAGCCCTTCGAGTGCGCTGAGCACCGAGATCGCCGGTGTGATCGCGCCATCCCCATAAAGCAGGGCCGCGCCGAGGACACCAATGGCAATGATGCCAACACGGTCGCCATGTTTCATTCCGACCAGCGACATGAGAGCAAGGATTCCGCCTTCACCTTCATTGTCGGCACGCATCACCACTGCGACATATTTGATCGATGTCGTGATCAGAAGGGTCCAGATGATCAACGAGAGCATGCCTAAGGCTGCCGCCGGGGTAGCGCCGCCAGCCCAGTCAAGCGCTGTTTTCAGCGTGTAGAGCGGGCTTGTCCCGATATCGCCAAAGACGACGCCGAGGGCACCGAGTGCCATGGTTGCAAGATGCCCGCGCGCTTGGCTTGCATGAGCAGGAAGGTCGGTTTCAAATTTCATTATCGCCTGTCGCCCCTCGCGCGGAATGCGAAAAGGCAACCACCGGCTTTTCGCATGAATCCTGCTCGATAATCAGCCGGATCAGAGCATGACGGAAATCGATGATAGCGGCAATACTGCTGCTGCCCCAAGCAGGACGTGCGGCTTGTCAGCGCCTTCATGAGTTGGTTGCCGCATTCCAAAAAGCACAAAGGCCGTTCCGTCATTTTGATGGGAATGGATGCAATGGGAGCTTCGTGCAATCCCATGAGCGAATGTTCAGTCGCGCCTTCACGCATCGCGCCCTCGGCGCGCTGCCGCGCCTCTCGTTGCCGGGCGGCTGCTCCTTCGATCTGCGGTTCGAGGAGGCGCGTACCCTGTCGCGCGCTCTGTCCGCCGTCGCCAAGGGCAAAAGCTCTATCGATAAAATTTATTTGAGCCCCATTGCGAGTGATCGCGCTTTTTCGGGAAAGGTCACGACCGAGGGCCTCTGGTTCGAGGCCGTGAGTCCGCCGTTTCGCCTCGCTTGGCCAGAGGTTGCCGCCTTGGCCGCCCAGGCCGGGAAATGACGGCGATAAGAACCGCTGTATCCGCTCCAGCGGAGAAGTCTCTTCATCCAAAGGCTGTTTCCTTTATTCCACCAGCGGCAAGGAACCGCTCGAGCCAATGGATATCGTAAAGCCCGTTCTGAATATCGGCATTGCGAACCAGGGCCTGGAACAGGGGGATGGTCGTGTCGATCCCATCGACAATAAATTCATCCAGGGCGCGGCGCAGGCGCATCATTGCTTCATTGCGGTTGCGTCCATGCACAATAAGCTTCCCGACGAGGGAATCGTAGTTTGGCGGGATGGAATAGCCGGCATAGACGGCGCTATCGACCCGCACTCCCAAGCCGCCCGGGGGATGATAATAGGCGATCTTGCCCGGTGATGGCCGAAAGGTTGAGCAGTGCTCGGCATTGATCCGACATTCGATCGCATGTCCGTCGAAACTGACTTCCTCCTGAGTAAGGGACAAGGATGAGCCTGCAGCAATTCGGATCTGTTCGTTGACCAGATCGACACCGGTGATCATTTCGGTCACCGGATGCTCGACCTGGATACGCGTGTTCATTTCGATGAAGTGGAATTTGCCGTCGTCAAAGAGGAATTCGATGGTGCCTGCCCCTGAGTAACCGAGCTCGCGCATGGCCGCTGCACAGATTTCACCGACTTCAAGCCGCTGCGGCGCATTGAGTGCCGGCGACGGGCTTTCCTCCCAGACCTTTTGGTGGCGGCGCTGCAAGGAGCAATCCCGCTCGCCAAGATGAATGGCCTTGCCATGGCCATCGCCCAAGATCTGGATTTCGACATGGCGCGGCTTTTCGAGATATTTTTCGAGATAAACGGAATCATCGCCAAACGCCGCCTTGGCTTCCGTCTTAGCCATGGCCACCGCCTGGCCAAGCTCGCCGACGTTATAAGCCAGCTTCATGCCGCGACCGCCGCCGCCGGCCGCCGCCTTGACGAGGACCGGAAAGCCGAGTGAGCGGGCAACGGCGACCGCCTCGCTTTCACTGTTGATGGCGCCTGGCGAGCCTGGAACACACGGAATCCCAAGCCGTTGCGCCGTCGCTTTAGCCTCGATCTTATCTCCCATCAGCCGCATATGCTCAGGCTTCGGACCGATGAAAGTGATGTGGTGATCGGCCAGAATTTCGGCAAAGCGGGCATTCTCCGACAGAAAGCCATAGCCCGGATGGAGCGCCTCCGCTCCGGTAATCTCGCAGGCCGCAAGAAGGGCGGGGATATTAAGATAGGAGTCCCGCGCCGGCGGCGGACCGATACACACCGATTCATCGGCGAGCTTCACATGCATCGCATCCGCATCCGCCGTCGAATGCACCGCAACGGTGGCGATGCCGAGCTCCTTGGCGGCGCGCAAAATCCGCAAGGCGATTTCGCCGCGATTGGCGATTAGAATTTTTTCGAACATATCGATTCACCGGCCTCACGGCCTATTCGATCACAAGCAGTGGCTGGCCATATTCCACCGGCTGGCCATCCTCGACCAATATCCCCGTCACCGTGCCTGCGCTCGGAGCCAGAATCTCGTTGAAGGTTTTCATCGCCTCGACGAGCAGGACCTTGTCGCCAGCGCGAACCTGCGAGCCAACTTCGATAAAAGGTGGCGCATCCGGCGAAGGGCGTAAATAGGCGGTTCCCACCATCGGCGATTTGACCGTTCCCGGCACCTCAGCGGGAGGCAAAGCGGCAGCCGGCCCTGGTGCAGAAGGCGGGCCGGCGACATTTACCGGATGGCCTGCGACGGTCAGCTTTCGCGAGATTCGGATCTTGAAATCGCCCTGGGCTATTTCAATCTCTGAAAGCCCGAGCCTAGTCACGAGTTGGGCCAATGCCTCGACGAGTTGCGCATCGATCGCGACCGCGGCCGAGCCTTGCTCCGGCTTGGGTTCCGACAATTTCATCTTGTGGCTCTCTTTTAGGACGGTTGGCCTCGATCGTGGTGGCTGGATCAAGCAGGCAAAATGTCGTGGAGGTTAGCGAGACCTTAGCTCGTCTCGGGCCTTTTTGCCGACAACGATCGCTGGATCAAGGCTTCGAGGGCAAGATCATAGGACAGGGCGCCAAAGCCCTGAATCACCCCCCGTGCGACAGGTGCGATCATCGAACGGTGACGAAAACTTTCCCTCGCATGGATATTGGATAGATGAACCTCGATGACATCCACCTTCGCCGCCCGGATCGCATCTTGCAATGCAATCGACGTATGCGAATAGGCGCCGGCATTCAAGATGACGGGCTCGCCGGCACGGCCCGCCTCTTGAACCCAATCCACAAGATCCCCTTCATGATTGGATTGTCGAAAATATAAAGTCAGCCCCTGTGACTTGCAGGACACAGTCAGGCGGGCCTCAATGTCTGCCAGGGTCAAAGAGCCGTAAATTTCTGGTTCACGAGCACCCAACAGATTGAGATTCGGCCCATTCAAGACATGAACGGCATTCATGAAAGGTTCCAGCCGCAGGACGTTTCTGGTTCATGCCTTCCATAGCCGGGTTCAAAACCCAAGGAAAGCCTACTTGCGCCCTATGCCATCGTTAAAGCTCGCCTTGCCGCCGAAGAGAACTCGTGCCATAAGAATGGTCGGAATTATGAAAGAGCGGAATTGAACCAAAGAACGGAATGGAATAATGGCAAAGTTCGGCGTGGGCACCCTAGCCGCGATCGCGGTGATGGCAGCGATTCCAGCGGTCGCGGAAGCCAAACCTGTGGGAACCGTCCAAACAATGCCTTTTTTCGGCCTGCCCTACCCTTTTGGGTATGTCTATCATCGGCCAAATCTTGATTGCTATGATTTTCAGACGGTCCAGACCCTCAATGGACCCGTAGTCCAGCAAACATGGAAATGCGGAACGCCTGTTTCGGCGAAATACTGATTAGAACCTTTTTTGACATAGCCATCGGCGGCGTTAAGAGGGCCTGTCATTCTGAATAATTTCGCTGGGAGCCGCTATCGTCGCTTTTTGTCCCAAACCAGCCCGAGCGTTCCGGCCGTTGCGACCTCGTGTTTCCTCGGGTTGAATCCGACGCGTTTGCCGGGCTTCTTCGGGGCCCAGCGCTCTATGATGACACGAATGTCACTATGCGCACCGTAGCGCGGGATACGAAATGTGGATGATTGAGTCGATTGAAAATCAGCGCAATTGGGTACTGCTTTATCCTCTCCGCATCCGTTCCGAGCTTAGGCAATTCTGACACATAGCCAGTCACATAGGGTATAGTACCGAAAATTTCATTTTGATCCTGTTCTTTCAAATGGTGATAGTTCAATTTTTGAGGAGTCGCAGATCGTAAAATTCACGTCAGGCTTATTGGCTTTGTTACTCTCCAACGGCCCCAGAGTTCCCAAATAGTCTCTAATGAGCTCCATCAGCTGACGACGTTCCGAACGTTGATAAAACAAATGATCCGCATGATCAAATTGCACAATGTGAATATTCGCATACTTCATGTTTCTTGATTGCTGATATTGATCGATACTGGACTCGCCCGCACTATAGGCAAGAAAAGTTTCGATTCTGAGCTTTAAAAGGTCACCCATCTCCTGTGCTGCTAAAAAGTCTAGGATCTCTCCTTCACTCTTATGTTGAGGATGTGGCCTCAGTGACTTGCGCTGCTCACGCAGAGTCGCCAACCGTCGGAAGATGTAATCTATTGTGATTTGGCCATGCAGAATACGCCACCAATATTTAAAATTCCGCGCCAAAGAGAGATAAT